>CAZGSK010000060.1:0-7080 GCA_964528435.1 uncultured Sulfurimonas sp.
CTTGGCAACAGTATAGCGCAATAATTTCAAATAACCAACCTTTTTGTAAAGAATTGCAAAATTTGTCTATTTTATGCCTATTAATGGCTTTTTAGTCAGAATTAACTTATGAGAAACTAGGTGATCTAGACCTGTTGATCTCTTTTTAAAATTAAAGATGCATGCTAAGTTTGCCGATATGTTTTTATATTGAGTTAGGAAGAGAGCTATTATGCAAATATCAGCAAATAACAGTGCTATAAAAAACCTTTATATGCAAAAACTCTCCAAAGATGAGGTCAAAAAGATCAGACAAGAGATAGTTGATAATGCAAATAGATATACCTTTACTGATTTTTCACTTCATGATTTTTCAAAACAAAAGCTTTCAGCAGGTGAGCAGATTTTAAAAAATACACAAGATTTTCAAAAGTTTCTCTACTCTAAGGGAATTAACGGAAGTAGTGTAAAACGTATTTCAGAACTTAACTTTTCTCTTCCTTCTTACCTAAATATTAAAGCATAGTATCTTTTTTTAATCAATTTCTGTGTATCATTTCATAATTAATTTCAAGGAAATGTTTTGAGCATCTATAGAGAGTATGATATCCGTGGTATCTATGAAAAAGAGTTAAATGAAGCAAGTGTTGTACGTATTGGTCGTGCATTGGCAGATAAGATAGCAGGTGAATATGTAGCTGTTGGTTATGATGCAAGAAGTCACTCTCCTATTTTATTTGAATACCTCACGCAGGGGCTTAATGCCGGTGGAAAAACAGTGCTTGATATGGGGCTTGTACCAACACCAGTAAACTATTTTACAAACTACCAAGAGTGGGATGGTATTACACCATCGGCTTCTGTTATGATTACAGGAAGTCATAATCCGAGTGAGTATAACGGTTTTAAAATCACTATAGACAAACTTCCTTTTTTCTCTGATGATATTTATGCACTTGGACGCGAGTGTGAGCTTATGGAGATGCCGGCAAAAACTGAGAGAAAAGTCATTCAAATTGATGCAGTCTCAAGATATGTTGACTACCTTGTTAAAGCATTTGAACATCTAAAAGGAATGGATACACGCATTGTATATGATTGTGGTAATGGTGTTGCCGGCGTTGTTACTGAAGATATTTTTAAACGTTTAGAGTTGCATACAAAAGGGCTCTATGTTGATCCTGACGGAACTTTTCCAAATCATCATCCTGATCCATCCGTTGAACATAACTTAGAAAATGTAAAAGCACTACTTGAAAAAGAGGGAGATATTGCTTTTGCCTATGACGGAGATGCCGATAGAATTGCTGTGCTTACACATAAAAACAATATAAAAGGCGATATGATGGCGCTTTTATACTCTATGAAGATGGAAAAACCGACGGTTATCGGTGAAGTAAAATGTTCACAAGTAATGTATGATGAGCTGGAACGTCGTGGTGCAAAGGCAATTATGTATAAAACAGGGCACTCAAACTTAAAAGTAAAGATGAAAGAGACTAATGCTGATCTTGCGTGCGAAGTAAGTGGGCACATTTTCTTTAAAAACCGCTACTTTGGTTATGATGATGCTATCTATGCAACACTTCGTATGTTAGAGCTTATAAAAGAGGGTATTGATCTTGATGCAGAGCTTGCAAAACTGCCAAAAGTTTACTCAACAGAAGAGATTAAAGTAGAGACGACAGAAGAAGAAAAATTTAAATTGATGGATAAAATAAAAGAGCTTTTACAAAATCCTCCTGCAGATTTTCCGAAAATTAAAGATATTATTACTGTTGATGGCGTGAGAATTAATTTTGAAAACGGGTGGGGATTAGTACGCGCTTCCAACACTACACCTGTTTTAGTCACACGCTTTGAATCAACATCTCAAGAAGATGCCAAGTTGTATGAAAAAGTGATTAATGAACTTATCTTAAAAGCTAAAGAGAGTTTATAATAAACAACTTAATATTATTTAGATAAAATTCTCTCAAAATTATTTGAGGAATTTATCTATGCTTTTTTATTTTGCGCTTCTACTCTCTTTTATATACTTCAAAATCGCTCGTGTTTACAAAAAAGAGGAAAAATCAAATATTAATATGCTTGTTCAAAATGTTATTGTCTTAGCTGCGGTTATTGTACTTTTTGTTTATGGTTTTATGTATGAGTCATGGTATCTTGTTCTTCTTGCCTCTTTTGCCTTTTTTATTCTTGCTTCTCTGGTCGTATCAGCTGTACAATTAGGGATTTTTATTGATGGAAAACCATTTATAAAACTTTCTCATCTTTATAAATCATTAGCATTTTTAGGAATGTTTATTGCGTTTATTGATGTCTATTTATGGGGTATTTAATCGCAAAACTGATATAATTTCATCAATTACAAACTTCAAGGATTTTTTTGATGAAAACGCATACACTTTTAATGCCGCTAGACATGCACCTTCACTTGCGTGATGGTGTAATGCTTGAAAATATTGCCCCTCTTTCAGCTTACTCATTCAGTGGGGCGGTGATTATGCCAAACCTTGTGCCGCCTGTTACTTCAAAAGAGGATGCACTTGCTTATAAAGAGCGTATTATGGCAGCAGTTCCAAATGATTATTTTGAACCTTATATGACACTTTTTTATCAGAACTATGATAAAAAGTTTTTAGTAGATATTGCCGATGAAATAACATCGGTTAAACTCTATCCTGCAGGAATTACAACAAACTCCGAAGGTGGTGTGAGCTCTTTTGATATAGAAGAGATGCGACCGACATTAGAAGCTATGAGTGAGCTAGGGCTTCCTCTTTGTGTCCATGGTGAGACAGATGGCTTTGTGATGGATCGTGAAGCTGAATTTATGTCTATTTATGAACTTTTGGCACAAAATTTTCCAGATTTAAAAATTATTATGGAGCACATTACAACCAAAGCTGCTGTTGATATGCTTGATAAATATGAAAATCTTTATGCAACAATTACAGTGCATCATCTTCTTTTGACACTTGATGATGTTATTGGCGGAATGATGATGCCACATCATTTCTGCAAGCCTATTGCAAAACGTCCTGAAGATTTAGATGCACTGCTGTCTGTTGCACTTGAAGCACATCCAAAAGTAATGTTTGGTTCAGACTCTGCTCCACATCCAAAAGAGAAAAAAGAGGCGTGTGGCTGTGCTGCAGGTGTCTTTACTGCACCAATAGCATTGCAACTTCTTTGTGAAATTTTTGAGCAGTTTGACAAGCTTGATAATCTTCAGGCTTTTGTTAGCGATAATGCACAAAATATTTATGGTATTTGTCCTGAATTTAAAGAGGTTACACTTGAGAAACGACCTTTTGTTGTTCCTGAAACATACTCTAATGTAGTGCCGATGTATGCGGGTGAAACTATTTCGTGGGCTATTGAGAGTGTCGATTAAAATACTGCTTTTAGAAGATGATCTGCTCTTTGGTGAGACTCTTATTGATTTGCTTGAAGATGCAGATTATGAAGTTACTCACGTGCCAAATGGGCAGGATGCACTTGATATGACCTATAGCAATAGATTTGATCTCTATCTTTTAGATATTAATGTGCCTCTCATTGATGGACTTTCACTTTTAAAAGAGTTGCGTGAGGCAGATGATAATACCCCTGCAATCTTCTTAACATCACACACTGAAAAATCAAAACTTCAAGAGGGTTTTGTTAATGGTTGTGACGACTACATTACTAAACCTTTTGATATGGATGAACTTTTATTGCGAATACAAGCAGTGATTCGAAGGATGAAACAGTATGAATTTGAGTGCGTAGGAGAGCTGTGCCATGATGAGATTCATAAGCGGATCCGTTACAAAGGAGAAGAGCTTAACCTTTCTAAAAAGGAGTATGGGCTGCTTTTGCTTTTTATGAAGCATTATAATGAGACAGTACCAAAAGAGCTGATTCTAGATGAGTTGTGGACGAGTGCAGAGAGTGGAAGTGATGGTGTTTTGCGTGTATATATCAATCGTTTAAAACAGCTGCTTCCAGATTTGAAGTTTGAAAATATACGAGGCGTAGGGTATAAACTTGTTTCGTAATCTTCGTCTTCATATTTTTATATTTTATTTTTTGACAGTAAGTCTCTTTTTATTACTTTTGTATTATGTTCTTGAAGTTTTGGCAGTTTTTAACCCTTTAGTGTTGGGGGGTGTTCTTTTTGCTTTGGTTATACTCTCTGCTGTTTTTATTTCAAAATTGGCAATTGATCCACTTGAAGCTTACGTAAAAAATCTACAGGCACTTTCCAAAGAGACACTTCATGAACTCAATCTTCCAATAAGTACAATTATTACAAATACACAGATGCTAAAGAAGAACATTGAAGATACAAAAAATTTAAAACGAATAGATCGTGTTGAAAATGCTTGTAAAATGTTGCAACAACGTTATAATGAACTTGATTATCTCATTAAAATGCAGACAAAACAGAAGATAAAAGAGAAATTTTTCTTAGATGAGCTTGTAAAAGAGCGGGTAGATTTTATACAAAAAATTTACCCAAATATGGAGTTTAATTTATCATTAGCTTCTTATGAGCTTTTTATGGATAAAATTGGACTTGCAAAGGTAATTGACAACCTGATAGATAATGGAGTAAAATACTCGCAGAGTTCTAAAAAGATAGATGTTAAAATCCAAAATGATATGTTACTTGTCCAAGATTATGGAATAGGGATGGATGAGGTAGAGCTTTTGAGTATATTTGACAACTATTACCAGATAAACAGAGATATGCAAGGTTTTGGAATAGGTCTTGGCATGGTAAAGAGATTTTGTGATGAGAATGGTATTGATCTAATTTTTGACTCATCACCAAATGTCGGTACAACGGTAAAATTAAAATTTAAAAAAAGACAGGAATAAAAATGCAAGCAACAAGTTCAATGATAGCGTATGCTGAAACAGCACTGGATTACGGAGTAATGGGGACACTGGGGATTATGAGTGTTGTAACTCTATGGCTTTTTATTGAGCGAATGATGTTTTATAAAAGTGTTCGAATTGAAGATTATAAACATAGAGATAATTTAGAGTTGGATCTTACTGATAACATAGGTATTATCAGTGCCATTGGTTCAAATGCTCCTTATGTAGGGTTACTTGGAACTGTTGTTGGGATTATGATTACTTTTTACTCTATGGGTGATATTGGTGCTGTTGATGCAAAAAAAATTATGGTAGGTTTAGCACTAGCCCTGAAGGCGACGGCAACTGGTTTGGTGGTAGCAATGCCGGCTATTGTTGCATATACGATTGTACTTAGAAAGGTAGAGAGAGTGCTTACAAAATTTGATGTTGCCCAAGAAGAGAAACAAAGCAATGTCTAAATGTAAGAAAAAGCACTTTAAACGCTTTGATCAGATAAATGTCATTCCCTTTATTGATATTATGCTTGTACTGCTTGTTATGGTTTTAACGACGGCAACATTCATTAAGCAAGGGGTTATTCCTGTTGATCTGCCAGATGCGAAAGCAACACAAAAAGAGGATGTCAAAAAAGAGGTCACTGTTTATGTTAATGCAAAAGGTGAGATGTTCTTTGAAAAGCAGAAGGTAGATCTTGCCCAACTAGAGCAGAAACTTTCAAAAATCTCTAAAAAACAGACTGTTGTTTTACGAAGTGACAAAGAGTCGAAGTTTCAAGATTTTGTCTCTGTGATGGATATTTTAAAACGTTTGGGACATGAACAGCTTTATATAGTTACAAAAGAGTAGGATAAAGCACTAGTAGGCTTTATCCAGCAGTTTAAATTTTGTTTTTGCGTGAGGTTCTGCACTCTTTTTGTTTTTCTGTAGAGAGCTAGTTGTTTCTGTGTTGAACACTCTCTTCTCAATTTTCTTTGGTTCATTATTAAAAAGTGTTGTCGCTATGAAAAAAAGTATCATAATAACAACAACGCTTGCATATAGAAGCAGATAGTTTTTGATTTGACCACTTTCAAATGGATTTGTCATTTTATTTTACCTCTTCTTAAAACAAAAAAGATTTTTCTCTTAATTGCAATGTTTTTGTGTCTCTAATTCAAATTTTATTTTGACATCTTGCCAAGTTTTTCCTTTATGGAGGTCGTAGCATGCCTTGTTGATAGATTTAAGTGATGGAAGCATATCAAAATCTGCTAGATCAATATAGCCTTCAGCTTCAACTTCATCATTATCAAAATCTATTTTCATAGGTACAGTTTTTGTAATGTTGTTCATAGTAATATTAAGGTTAATAATCTTCTTTTGAACAGAAGCAACTTTAACAGTAATCTTTTTCACATCTTGTGCTCCAAAAAAAGCTTTAACAAGTTTTGCATCACGTCCTGCATTTTTAGAATTGATTTTTGAAGTGTCAATTGTTATAGTCGCTGTATTTAAAAGAGCATCTTGTGAACTTCTGTCTGTTGATGCAATCACTACATCATCAAATGTGCCTTTTACACCAAGTTTTAGAGGTGTTTTATATGCTTCCCAATCAACATCTAGTTTTTTAACTTCATACTGGCATTGTCCTGCAAACATTAACGTTACACTCATAAGTAAAAAGAGTATTTTTTTCATAATTTTCTCCGGTTTAGATTGAACGCATTTTAGCATAGTTTTATAATGATTAAGGATTAAAAAGTTTTTATAGGTAAGAAGTTAAGTATAGAGAAAGAATGAGTGCATAAAGCTTTATATATTGATCGCAGGTTCTTTGGACAACTGCTGTAGTTTTGACGCCTAAAAAAGCCAAGAAATTGCCTTTAAAAGGTCCTTCGCGAGTTGATTTTCACTTCGTTCAAATATCAACTCTTGATTCGAAAGCGATAAACGACAAGAAATTGTCGCTAGTGGACTCCGACGGTCAGTACTTCGTACATTGACCTCTGGTGCGACGCCTAAAAAAGCCAAGAAATTGGCTTTTATGGACTCCGTCGGCTGGGGCAAGCCCATCAGCCTTTGGTGCGCAAGCTAAAAATGACACGAAAGTGTCATTTTTTTAACGCTTGCTTACATCATACCCGGCATTCCCATTTGTGGAGGCATTCCAGCGCTCATGTCCGGTGCAGCTTCCTCTTTTGGAAGTTCAAAGATTGCTGCTTCTGTTGTAAGAAGTAGGCTTGA
>CAZGSK010000061.1:0-6987 GCA_964528435.1 uncultured Sulfurimonas sp.
TTTCGTAACAGGATCTCCCCATGTTGTTCCCCACTTTGTAGGTTTCAAGATGGATTCTTCTCCTTTTTCTGATGCCAGCAGTGATGTTCCTGCAAGTGCAGTAACACCCAGCGCAGCTGTTTTTGCGAAAAAGTCTCTTCTGTCAACTTTTAAATTCTTTGTATCAAAAGAATCTAAGTCTTGTTGAGATTTTTTAATATTCACAATTTTCTCCTTCATAAGATTTTTTAATTATCTTCATAATATGTGTTCCTTTGTTTAGATCCAAAGAACTATTCCCTACAAGTATGTCATTTTATAATTAACACTGACTACTATTATACAAATAAGTGAGATAAAAATGTGATTTTTAATAAAAAAAAGTAATATTTGTTTCGATTTGTAACTAAGTTAAAAAATAAAAAAAAGTAATATTTAATGAGGTAATTTTTATCATAATATGAGCTTATCAAATATGAGAAAAACTTATTTTTTTACGATTCCAAGTAGAAGATAATTGCCTGTTTCGTTATCAATATAAAAAGGAATAATGTGACCTTGATGTTCAATGTCTCTAATATTGTCATCATCAAAATAGATAGATTTTTTGAACTTTTGAACTTTTGTAGGCATATTTATAATGATAGTATCAAGATACATTTTATAGCTTTTTGTAGCTGTAAAATCTTCTTGCGCATATTCACTCAAAAGTGCTTTGAGTTGTTTTTCAAAAGTTTGTGTACATAATATCTGCATTATTTTGCTCTCTTTTGTAGCCAAATTGAAAGTTCTTGAGAACAAGGATAAAACTCTTTTGCTGAGTTTTTATTTTTTTTATAGTTTTGCAATGCTTTATACATCTCTTTTTGTGCATCTGTATTTATAGTCATCTACTTAGCCCTTATTGTTTTTTTGTATTGCTGGAGTATATTTGATGGATAGTATCAACTTCTTCTAAGAGAGGTGATACTATTGCAATTTTTTGTAGATTTTATTTTTTGTCTATAGCGTCTTTAGCTGATTTTATAGCATTACCCAATGCCTCTTTTGCGACAGAGAAGGCTTGGATGCCCATGCGTTTTGCCTCTTTTGCCTTAGGAGATTTTAACGCAGAATCGGCTTTTTTAACTGCAAGTTTTGCAAATGATGAGAATCTCTCTTTCATAACTTCTGCGGCCTCTTTAGAGATATGCACAAGCTCTTCTAGGTCATATTTCATTTCATTATTAATGTCAAGAAGAATTTTTCTTATAGTCTGAGAGCTCTCTGATGCTTGTGTGATAACGACTTGAGCAAAAAGTGTATCTGTCTGGTTGAGGTCTTCTATGATGGTGTCATAATCTTCTATCAAGATATGTTTTGCCTCCACTGGCATATATGCAAGACGTTTTTTAAATCTGTCAATAGATTGTATAAGTCCAGCACGCATACCTTTGAGCGTTGCACGTAAAATCTCATCAGCTCTGTTTGGTGTTGCTTCGGCAATTTCAATAGCAGTTGCTAGAATTGTTGAGAGAATTTTTCTGACACGAATAGTATTGAGTGAACCCTCTTTTATAGATTCAAAGCTAATCTCTTTGATGACCTCTTTAATCGATTCGATAATATCTCCATCACTCTCTTTTTCAAGGGCAGTAATAATGGCAGATTCTACCATTTCAGAGAGAATGTCATAAAGGTCAATGGATTGAAGTTTTACTTGATGCAGTTTTACAAGAAGCGTGTTGTCTTTTTTAAATTCATCTTCAAGGGCATGAAATACTTCATACTTTTTCTCTTGGAGCTCTTCAGATTTTTTTTCTAAAGAGCGTTCAATCGCCTCTTTTTGTTCAAGCAGTTTTTCTATATCTTCTTCAAGTGTTTGCGTCTCTTTTTCTATGAGAAGATTTGCAATTGTTTTTATCTCTTCAAGTGATAAATTTTCTTCATCAATCTCTGCATTATGAAAAGCTGTAATAACTCTTTTTTCAATTGTTTTATAGCGTTTGTTGTATGCTTTTTCAAGTTTTTGTTGCAGTTTTTCTAATTCCATCATGAACTCCTTACAGTACCATTTTAATATCTTGATGTTTTTTGAGTGTATCGTAGATAAATTGTCTATCATCTTCATTGTGTACAAGCATATCAAGATTCATGCTGACGTATTTTCCCGTCTTTGAGGTGTTAGAATCACTAAGCTTGTGTTCTCTTTCGTTTATGACATCTTTGATGGCATTTTGAAGTGCTTCTCTCTCGCTTGCTATTACTTTATAGCACCAGTTACAAGGGTACTTAAGTTCGAGTTTTTTGCCTTCAAGTTTATCGTTTAAAGTCTCCACTTTTCCCTCCTGATTTAGATTCAAGTTGCACTTTATGAATAATCATCCCTTTATCGATTGCTTTGACCATATCATAGATTGTTAAAAGACCAATAGAAGTACCTGTTAAAGCTTCCATCTCAACACCGGTCTGCCCTGTTAGCTTTGCCGTTACAGTGAGCTTGAAACCTGGAAGTTCAGGAAGCTCTTCTACATCACAGTTAATGCCGCTAAGTGCTAGAGGATGGCACATTGGAATGAGTCTGCTTGTCTCTTTTGCTCCCATAATTGCCGCAATTACTGCAGTTTGTAAAACTGGTCCTTTTTTAGTCTTTTCGCTGACAATAGCATCATAAGCATCTTGGCTCATCTCTATGCTACCGCTAGCAACAGCTATGCGAGTCGTGTCTTCTTTGTCACTGACATCGACCATTTTTGGTCTTTGGTTTTCATCTAGGTGTGTTAAGTTCATTGTAAATTCTTTCTGTTTTTACAATATTATAGCAAAGTGCTGTTTATTATTTATATAAGTGAAAGTGCTTTTTGATAATCTTGTGGGTAGTTCATATTTAAAAAGATATCTGTGTCATCAAAGAGGCAGTATTTGGTTCTTACATTTTTAAGTAAAAAACCTAATTTATGATTATCATCTGCAAGCATTTTATTAAAAGATTTTTCTAAAGTTCTGTGATAAATTCCACAAAGAGGTTGAATACCTTGCGGTGTTTTGGCAATTGTTGCATCATAATCATTTGAGTCGTATTGAATAATTTTTTGAATAACTGTTTGATCAATAAAAGGAGAGTCAACGCTCAGTGCAAAAAAACATTCATCAGAAATATTTTCATAAATGGCTGCAAATCCAGCAGTAGGTGCATAAATATTGCCGCTTTTGTCATCTTCTATAAAATTTGCATCAAAATGATACAGGGTGCGTTCTTTGCATGAAATATAAACTTTTTGAAATATTTTTGATAAGCGATCGTATTGATACTCTAGAAGGGTAGGATAAGAGGCGAATGGAAGAAGCGCTTTGTCTTCTCCCATGCGTGAGCTTTTGCCACCTGCAAAGATGACACAGGGTATATCTAGCATTTAGTTACGAGTTAACTCTGCTTCTATACGTCTGTTTTGTGCACGACCTTGGGCTGTAGCATTGTCTGCAACAGGATTTGCTTCTCCCATGCCTAATGCTGTAATTTGTGAAGGATTTACTCCTCTTTGAACGAGTGCTTTCATAACAGCAGTAGCACGTTTTTGTGAGAGTTTTTTATTATAGCTTTCGCTTCCTCTGCTATCTGTGTATCCTACAATTTTTGCAGAGTAGTTTGTGTGAGCTTTTAAAAAGTCAGCATATTTGTCAAGTTTTGCATTTGATGATGCAAGAATGTCTGCTGAATTGTTTTCAAAATTGATATGGAGATTTACTGTTTGAGGACATCCATCAGAGTTTACTGCTTCACCGGCAGGTGTATTTGGACAGATATCATTTTCATTTAAAACACCATCATTATCATCATCTAAAGAGATTGCACATCCATCAACACCTACAGTTGAACCTGTTTTTGTGTTCGGACATTTGTCTAGTGCATCATAAATACCGTCACCGTCACTGTCTTTTTCGACTGGAGCTACAACTACAGGTGCGGCAACTGTTTTCTCTTCAACTTTTGCAGGAGCTTCTTTTTGTGCTGATGCACCAAATGCGTAAGTAAGTCCTACCATTGCTATAAGGTTATTATCTGCATTGTCATTATGTGCGCTGCTTATTTTTGCAAGATAGAGTGCTTCGGCTTTGAATGACCAAGAAGGAGCAAGAGGAATTTTTAAACCTGCACCAGCATCCAATACCATACCATCTTCATTTTGATTGTTTACTTCTGTGCCAACAAACTCATATCCAAGACCGGCTTTAGCAAAAGGAGTGATTTTGCCAACCTTGTCAAATGAGTAAACACCATTTAATAAAAGACGAGTAATAGAAGTATCTCCACCTCCATCATAATCATAATCTGCATCAGGAGAGTAAAGAACAGAAATCTCCGGAGATATTTTTGAATCTTCATAGTTATACTGGAACTCTAATCCACCTAAATAGTGGTCATCGTCTTTGATCCCAACATTGCCTTCAGTAAGGTTGTATCCGATCATTGGAGAGATTTCATACTTTGCATCTGCTGCAAAAGAAGCACTTCCTAAAAGAAGTGCAGGTAGTAAAAGTAAACGTTTCATAGTTTGTACCCTTTTTTAAAATAGTTGTGCAATTATAGCACAGAGAAATGAGCTTTTAGTGAGCTCATTATCTTGGGTCAGTGATATAACCTGTAATTGCAGAGATAGCAGCAACCGCTGAATTTGCAAGATAAACTTTCGAGCTGCGTGAGCCCATACGGCCGACAAAGTTTCTGTTTGTTGTAGAGATTGCCACCTCGTTGTCACCTAAAATTCCCATATATCCACCAAGACATGCACCACAAGTAGGGTTACTGACAACACCACCGGCATCAACAATAATATCAATATAGCCTAAGTGATTTGCCTCACGCAAGATTTTTTGTGTTCCCGGTGTAACAATAAGACGAACATCAGGATGAACTTTTTTGCCTTTTAAAATTTCTGCAGCTACTTTTAAATCTGCTAAACGTCCGTTTGTACAGCTTCCGATGAAAGCTTGGTCAACTTTAATTTTATCTGCAACAGCTTGAACAACAGAGTGTCCGTTTGATGGTAAAAATGGGTAAGCAATAACAGGATCAAGGTTTGCAACATCAATCTCTAATACTTTTGAGTAAGTCGCATCCTCATCAGAAAAGTGCTCTTTTGGTTGACGAGCTAAATTTTTATCTGCCAAGAATTCACGTGTAATGTCATCAACAGCAACAATTCCACTCTTAGCTCCTGCTTCAATTGCCATATTACACATAGAGAATCTATCATCTATTGTTAAGTGTTCAATAGTCGAGCCGGTAAACTCTAAAGTCTTGTAAAGTGCTCCATCAACACCGATCATGCGAATAATCTCTAAGATGATATCTTTACCGGTTGTATATTTGCCCGGTTTACCGCTGAGGACTACTTTGATAGATTCAGGAACTTTAAACCAGTTACCACCAGTGATCATGGCAAAGGCAAGATCGGTTGAACCCATACCGGTTGAGAATGCTCCAAGTGCACCGTGTGTACATGTGTGAGAATCTGCACCAATAATTACATCACCAGGAACAACAAGCCCTTTTTCAGGAAGAAGTGCATGTTCAATTCCCATATCTTTTTCATCAAAAAAGTTTTTGAGTTGATGTTTCTTTGCGAAGTCACGAGAGATCCTTGCCTGATTTGCAGATGCAATATCTTTTGCCGGAATAAAGTGATCAAGAACAATAGAGAATCCATCCGGATTTGCTAAAGATGCAGCACCACTTTCTTCAAAAGCTTTTATAGAAATAGGTGTAGTAATGTCATTTCCGATAACCATGTCAATTGGTGAGCGTACAATTTCACCAGCATGAACTTTACGCCCGACATGTTCAGAAAATATTTTTTCAGTTATAGTTTGACCCATAGTGTTAAACCTTTTAATATAGTTATAAATAATTTCGCGATTATAGCATAAGAGCTTTAAATATAGGCTGCCTTGTAATACCTCTCTTTTTTTATTATATTATAGGAAAATCTCACGAAAAATAAATTAAACCTTAAGTGTAAAGGTTAAACTTGGAAGAAATATTGCTTAAAAGCTATATAATGACAGAACAAGAAGTTATAGAATTTTGTAAAAACGATCCAGAATTAGCAGAAAAGATTATACCTATGATTGAATAAAAGCATAGATTTTTGCTCGGAAATTTATTGACTTGCTATGTTTGGTTATAACTTTTTTTCAAGTTCTAAGTTTTGTACTCTTTGAAAATGTTTTATATTATTGCTAATTAAAATACAATCATTTTCAATAGCTATACTAGCTATCATTAAGTCCATATCTGCGATTATGTTTCCATTCTTTTTTAATCTTGCTTTTTCTTTTGCAAAAATTAAACTTGATTTTTTTGTAAATTCTAATATTTTAAAATTATCTAAAAAAGGTTCAATAACTTTTAAATTTTGTTCAATTCTTACTGAATTATATGCACCATATATTAATTCAGTATAGTTAATTCTTGAGATATATAAATCATCTATTGGTATTTGAGATATTCTTTCTACAACTTCTTGTTTTCCTTTGAGGAAGTAAATAAGTATATCACTGTCAATTAAATATTTTCTCATTATAAATCTAACTTAAAATCTTTTGCATTTTTATCAGTTGTAATAGTTTGCAACATTGTGTCTGCATCACTTTTTTTCAATTTACCTGCAAAATTTAATAATTGATTATGCTGTATATTGTTTTGTTTTGAAAAAAAACTAATTGCTTTCTCTATAATATCTGTTTTTGTCGTATGAAGTTCTTCGGATAATTGATTTAGTGTGATAATAACATTTTCTTCTAATCGTAGATTTACAGCTCTTTTCATCAGTAGTTCCTTTTTTTCTTTACGATATTATACAATAATTATATTGTTTTGTAAAGATTATTTAATGAAGTTTTTTCAGGTTATAACGGTCGAGTAGAAGCATAAATTTTCGCTAGGTAATTTATTGACTTCCTATGTTTTGTTGTATGTGCGACAAGAAGTCGCTTAATTTGATGTGGGTAGATACCCATAGAGTGTTC
>CAZGSK010000062.1:0-6962 GCA_964528435.1 uncultured Sulfurimonas sp.
TTTTCAATAATGAACCTGCTGATGTTGAAGCACTGAATGCTTCTGCATATGGTGAAAAATTTGTTGAAACTGTTACAAAAATCGGTGAAAAAATTGAAGTTCGCCGTTTTGCAGTAATGAAAGCAGAACCAACAGAAGCTATGAATGGTTACATTCACTCAAACAGCAGAATCGCAGTTATCGTTAAAGCGAAATGTGACTCTGAAAAAACTGCAGAGTGCATGAGAGATACTTTAAAACAAGTTGCTATGCATGCTTCAGCGATGAAACCTACAACACTTAGCTACAAAGATTTTGATGCTGCGTATGTTGAGAGTGAAACAAAAGGTCGCATTGAAGCACTTAAAAAAGAGAACGAAGAGTTAAGCCGTCTTGGTAAACCTCTTAAAAATGTTCCTAAATATATCTCTATGATGCAACTTACAGATGAAGTTATGGCTCAGGCTGAAGCTGACATCAAAGCTGAGTTAATCGCAGAGGGTAAACCAGAGAAAATTTTAGATAAAATTATTCCGGGTAAAATTGCTCGTTTTATCTTAGATAACACTCTTTTAGATCAAGAACAAGCTCTTCTTGACCAACAATATGTACTAGATGACAAATTAACAGTAGCACAAGCTATTGAAAAAGCAGCTAAAGCATGTGGTGGTACAGCTGAAATCACTGAATTTGTTCGCCTTGAAGTTGGTGAAGGAATTGAGAAAAAAGAAGACGACTTCGCAGCAGAAGTTGCAGCACAAATGAGCTAAGCCTTTTGGCTTAACTCACTCCTCAAATTTACTACTTTTTAAAACTCTCTTTTATAAAGATTAGCTATAATCTTTTTCATGAATCTATTATCTGCAACAAATTTATCGCACTCTTTTGAGTATGAGCTTTTTTCTGATGTTTCTTTAGAGTTAAATTCTAAAGAGAGTATCGCAATTATCGGCATAAGTGGGAGTGGAAAATCAACACTGCTGCATCTGTTATCTACACTCTTACGTCCTCACAGCGGAACTATTAAACTCCTTGGAGAAGATATACTCTCTATGAAGCCTAAAAAACTCTCTCTTTTACGTCGTAATGAGCTTGGACTTGTTTTTCAGTCGCACTATCTTTTTAAAGGGTTTAGCGGATATGAAAATCTTGAAGTTGCCGAGATTTTAGCTCAGGAGAGTATTGAAGAAGAACTTTTAGAGCGTTTAGAGATTAAACACTGTATTCATCAAAAAGTGACTGAACTCTCCGGAGGTCAGCAACAGCGTGTCTCTATTGCAAGGGTTTTAACAAAAAAACCGACGATTATATTTGCAGATGAGCCTACGGGAAATCTCGATAAGGTAACAGCAAAGGAAGTAATGGAACTTTTCTTTGAATATCTAAACAGACATGAGGCAGGAATGGTGCTTGTTACTCATGATGAAGTTTTGGCACATATGTGTGACAAAGTTTATAAATTAGAAAATAAAGAGCTAGTTAGAGTAAAGTAATGGAATTAGCACAGATATTTAACGAAGCAAATGCTGTTGGTTTTATATTGCTATATTTTCGTTTTGCTGCGCTTTTTATTGCTGTGCCGATATTTTCACATAATAATATTCCTATGAATATTAAAGCTGCAATGGCTTTTTACTTTACCGTTGTTTTTTATTCCTCTATGCCAGCTGTGCATATTGCATTGACAGTTCCTTCTGTTATTATTGCTATTTTAGGCGAATTTATGCTGGGGCTTGTTGTTGGTATTGCTCTGCAGCTTGCTTATAATGTTATAACATTTGCAGGTGGACAGATATCGTTTATGATGGGCTTTTCCATGGCAAGTGCTATTGATCCTCAGTCTGGAATTTCTATGCCTATTATTTCACAGTTTTTATCACTGCTGGCTTTGATGGTTTTGCTTGCACTTAATCTGCATCACTGGATGCTGCTTTTAATTGACCACAGTTTACAGACGGTACCGCTTGGTGGTTTTATGATGAGTCATGACTTCTTTCATTATATTATTCATGCAACATCCAATATGTTTTTAGTTGGTTTTGTTATTGCTTTTCCTATTATTGCACTCTCTTGGCTTGCAGATGTTATCTTTGGAATGTTGATGAAAACAATGCCACAGTTTAACCTTTTGGTTATCGGTTTTCCTATTAAAATTATGGTGGCGTTTGCAGTTCTTATTGCAACGCTTACAGCAGTGATGCTGATACTCAAAGGACAAATCCAGGAAGCTTTTAATGCTTTAGAGATGTTTTTTTAGTTTTTTTAGGGTACAATAATATGATTTTAAATGAATCACAGAAGCTCTCATAAGGAATATGCGTGAAGATACTACTCTTAAATGATAACCCGGTTGTAAATAAATTAGTTACACTCAGTGCACAAAAGACTTCGGATGAGTTGGACATAGTTCAAAGCTTGGATGATATTGTCAATAATGCATATGACTTGGTAGTAGTTGATGACACTATTGGCGGAGATGAGATTGTAGATGAGATAAGAAAAAAAACCTCCTTTTCTAAAAGTTTATATATTTGCAGTCGTGATGCAGAGGGTGGCGAGAAATTTGACTCAACACTCAAAAAACCATTTTTACCGACAGATTTAGTAGAGCTTTTTGCAATGTATGACAAAGAGATAGCAAAAGGTGATGTGCCACCGCAAACACAGAATCTAAGTGATGAATCACAAGAGATAGAAGAGCTGGAGAGTTTGGACGATGATAAAACTTTGGAGTTGGATGAGGTAGATGATCTTGATGATTTTGAAGAGATTCCGCTAGATGAACAGGTGGAATTTGATAGTGAATCATTAGAACTTGATAGTGAAGGTGTAACAGAAGATGCTGTAATGCTTGAACTTGATGAGAATGATGAAACACTTATAGATGAAGAGTCTTTGGATGACGAAGAGCTTGGTGAAAGTGTTTTAGATGATGAAGAGGCACAAAAAGTAAAAGATCTGCTTGATGAGACAAGTACTACTGAGGAGTACGCTCTTACATTAGATCTTGAAGATGAAGCAGATGTTGAGATAGGAGAAGAAGTACCTGTTGATACAGATCTTTCTCTTGATGAGTTGCAAAATGATACCGTTGAAGAGCTTGAAGATGCTATTGATGAAGCAGTGACAGACGAGTTGGCTCTTGAAGAAGAGGGTGTAGAGTATGATATAGCTTTAGATCTTGAAGATGAGGCTGATGCTGATATTTCTAACGATGATGTACTTTTAGATCTTGATGAAATTGAAGAGGAATTGGATGAAGAACAAGAAGAAGAGGGTGATTCTGAAGATGAGTTAGTGTTAGATGAACTTAATGAGACTAATGAAGAGGACGAAGCAGTAGAAGTGAGCAGTGAAGAGCTTGAAGAGGTTCAAGAGGATGCAGAAGATGATGAACTGATACTTGATGATTTGGAAGATACAGAAGATATTGAAGTGCAAACAGAAGAAGAAAATAGTCAAGAAGATGATGCAGTAGCACAACTAGAAGATAACTTTGATGAGCTAGAGAGTATGGATGCACTTGATGATGAGGCTTTAGAAGAACTTGACTTGCCAGAAGAAGTTGTTGATAACGATGAATCTGAAGCTGATGAAGATGCACAAAATGAAGCAGTTGATTTAGAAGAAGTTTCTGAAGAGTTGAGTGAAGAAGATCTTGAAGATATACAAGAGAGTGAACCACAAGGTGAAAATGTTGAAGATATAGAACAACAGATTCAAGAGGCTGTAGAAGAGTTGAGTGAAGAAGATCTGGAGAGTGAACTTGATGATGAAACACTTTTAGAGATTGCAGCGGCTGAGATAGATTCACTTGATGCTTTAAATTCAAAAGATCTCAAACTTGCTCTTGGAGAAGAGATAGAAGAAGATGACGAGAGTGCAGAAGCAGAACAAGATGATGAAGCTGTAACACAAGAAGATGTTGCAGAGTTACTTGATGAAGCTCAAGATGAAGTTGAGGAAGAGGAGTTTGCTTCAGAAGAGAAAGTTGAGGGTGTTGAAGCACTTAAAACACTTCTAGAAGCATTAAGTGACAAAGGTGTTGCAGCTTCTATGAAGGGCATGAAAATAACAATAAATATAGAGTTGGATAATAAATAATGAGTAAAATAAATGGTGCAGTATTGGTTCTTTCAGGTCCAAGTGGAGCAGGAAAAAGCTCTTTGGTTCATAAAATAATTGATGATATTGGAGAGTGTTATTTCTCTATTTCGACGACAACGCGTCCGATGCGTAAGGGTGAAGTTGAGGGTGTTGACTATCATTTTGTTGACAAAGAGGAGTTCGAGCGTGAGATAGAAGAGGATCAGTTTTTAGAGTACGCAGTTGTGCATGGAAACTATTATGGAACTTCACTACGCCCTGTCAGGGAAGCTTTAGGAGAGGGAAAACTGGTTGTGTTTGATATTGATGTGCAGGGGAACTCTGCTGTTCAAAATAGACTTGGAGATATTACAACGTCAGTCTTTATTACACCACCGACACTTTCAGAGCTCAAAAGAAGATTGCAAGATCGTTCTACAGATTCACAGGAAGCTATTGATAAACGTCTTGAGATGGCGAAAAAAGAGATTCAGAGGGTTTCAGAGTATGAATATCTTCTTGTGAATGATGATTTGGATGAGGCGGCTAATAAGTTGCGAGTTATCGCAACAACGGCACGTTATAAGAAATCAAATGATGAGATAAATGCATTTGTGAACCAGTGGGAAGATGTGTAAGATAAGTTACAGAAAAATAACGATATACTTCACCACTTAAATTATAAAAGGAAATATACTATGGGAATGCCTAGCGGAACAGAGTTACTACTTATTTTTGGAATTATCGTACTGCTTTTTGGTGCGAAAAAGATACCTGATTTAGCAAAAGGTCTTGGAAAAGGAATCAAAAACTTTAAACAAGAGATGAAAGAGGTAGATGAAGTAGAAGTAGAAGCACCTAAAAAAGTTGAAAAAACTGAAGAGGTGGCATCTACTGAAGAAGCACCAAAAACTACGACACAAGCGTAAGCCTTGAAACAACGTGTATCAGCGCTTCTGCGCGAAAAACTTGGTCGTGAGGTTGTTTTAGAAAAGCCACGTGACCGCTCTTTTGGTCACTTTGCTACTCCTATTGCTTTCTCTCTTGCAAAAGAACTCCGAAAATCTCCTATGGTTATTGCTGATGAACTTGCTTCGTCTTTTGAAGATAGTGAAGAGTTTTCAAGCGTAGAAGCCGTGAAGGGTTACTTGAACTTTCGTTTGAGTGAAGATTTTTTAAGTGAGTACGCTTCTTGGGCATTAGATAATCCGCAAAAATTTGCAACACAAGAAAAAGGTGAGAAGATCCTTTTGGAGTTTGTGAGTGCAAATCCTACTGGACCACTCCATATTGGTCATGCAAGAGGTGCAGTCTATGGTGATACGCTTTATCGTCTTGCAAAGCACTTGGGTTATGATATTACCGCAGAGTATTATGTAAATGATGCGGGAAATCAGATTGATCTGCTTGGACTTTCCATTCAACTTCATGGACGTGAAAATCTTCTTGATGAAACGGTAGAATATCCAGAATCTTACTATCGTGGTGAATACCTTGATGCACTCTCACGTGGAGCAATGGAAAAGTTTGGCGTAGAGATTTTCCATGATGAATCACGTCGCCGTGAACTTGCGATGTGGGCAAAAGATGAGGTGATGAAGATTATCGTCAAAGATCTTGGAGATACAAATATCCATTTTGATACTTTTGTTTATGAGTCAACACTCTATGATGACTGGGACAGAGTTATGAAGAAGATGGGTGATGGCATCTATGAAAAAGATGGAAAAGTTTGGATAGCCTCAGAAGCAAAAGGCGATGAAAAAGACAGAGTTGTTGTGCGTGAGGATGGTCGTCCAACCTACTTAGCCGGTGATATTGTGTACCATAATCAAAAGTTTGAACGTGGCTATGATCACTACATCAATATTTGGGGAGCAGATCACCATGGTTATATTGCTCGTGTAAAAGCTGCTATTGAGTATCTTGGTTATGACTCTAAAAAACTTGAAGTGCTTCTTTCTCAAATGGTTAGTCTTTTAAAAGATGGCGAACCATATAAAATGAGTAAGCGTGCAGGGAATGTCATCTTAATGAGTGATATTGTAGAAGAGATAGGGGCTGATGCACTTCGCTTTATCTTTGCAAGTAAAAAGAGCGATACAGCACTTGAATTTGACTTGGCTGAGTTTAAAAAACAAGATAGTTCAAATCCTATATTTTATATTCAGTACGCTCACGCACGCATTAAAACGCTCCTTTCAAAAAGTGAACTTAGTGAAGCTGATATGATGAAGGCAGAACTAAAAGGACTTGGAGAGAACGCGGATGCACTTCTTTTTGATGCACTTTTGCTTCCTGAAGTGGTTGAAGATGCTTTTGCTACACGTCAGGTGCAAAAATTGACAGATTATCTGAAGTCACTTGCAGCATCACTGCATAAGTTCTATTATGATGTGCGAATGATAGGCACGCCAGATGAAGCAAAACTCTTAAAGCTGATGCTAGTTGTTGCACTTAGTATCAAAACAGGACTCTCTTTGATGGGTATTGAAGCAAAAGATAGAATGGTAAAAGAGGAAGAGGCGTAACGCCTCTTTTTTTATGATGCCGCAAAAAATACTATTTACTTTTCTTCTCTTTTTATTCTCTCTTGAGAGTTATGCTTATGAACTTCCTAAAGTAAAAGTACAAAAAAAGAATCAACCGACTATTACTCTTTTTAAAGCGCAGAGTATTGTTGTAGATAATGTTAAAAAGTATAAACTTATATGGAAAACGCAAAACACTACACATGTACAGCTTACTTTTTTTGGTAATGTGAAACCTTCCGGAGAGCTTATTATTACAGAACAAGAGTACCAAAAAGGTCCTATCACTTTAACGGCAACAAGCATAAACACTTCAGCTACAGACTCTCAAACTATCAATAAATTTATAAAAGCAGATAAAGAAGC
>CAZGSK010000063.1:0-6744 GCA_964528435.1 uncultured Sulfurimonas sp.
CCTATGATAGTTGAAGCAAAAGAGGATGAGAACTTTATGCAGATTATGCAGTTGCGTCATCCACTTATTGAAGTGCAGGAACGCGGTGGTATTTATGTTCCAAATGATATTGTTATGGGAAATCGTGACTATCTTGATCTGCCACATCCTACAACCGTTATGCTTGATGTTCGTGTTCATGATGGACATGACATCAATGGGGTACTTTTATATGGGATTAACTCAAGTGGAAAAAGTTCGTTGATGAAGAGTATTGGTATAGCTGTGCTTATGGCACAATCAGGTTTCTTCGTCTCTGCTGCTGTTATGAAGTTTTCTATATTTGATTCGCTTTTTACTCGGATTGTATCAAAAGACAATTTGGCAAAAGGTCTTTCAACATTTGCAGTTGAAATGCTGGAGTTAAAAAATATATTTAATCGTTCAACGGTACGTTCTTTGGTACTTGGCGATGAGATAAGTCATGGTACGGAGACACTCTCTGGTGTTGCTATTGTAGCAAGTGCCATTAAAAAGCTTTCTGATGTACGTTGTCCCTTTCTTTTTGCTACACACCTGCATCAACTCTCAACAATGCCTGAGATTACACGTTTAAATAATGTAGTGGACTTGCATCTGAGTGTAGAGTATGATGAAGAGAGTGATAAACTTATCTTTAACAGAGTTTTGCAGGCAGGAAGTGGTAGTAGTATTTATGGCTTAGAGTTTGCAAAATCTCTGCATATGGATAGTGAATTTTTAGAGACTGCAAACACGATACGAAAACGTCTTGCCAATGATTTTGATGAGCTTGAACTACTTGTGAAGAAGAAAAAATCAAAATACAATAAAGAGCTCTACGTGACCAAATGTATTATCTGTGGTGCTGTTGCAGAAGATGTGCATCATATTTCGCACCAGTCTTTGGCAGATAAAGCCGGATTTATTGGGCATTTTCATAAAGACAACAAACATAATCTTGTACCGCTTTGTAAAGAGCATCACAAACAGATACATGATGGAAAACTCCATGTAAACGGTTTTATAATGACAAGTAAAGGTTTGGAACTGCAGTTTGAAGAGCAGATGGCAGTAAAATCTAAAACTAAAACAGTAGCAGAGCCTGAGATAAATGAAAATGTTGAGGTAAAAAAAGTTGAAGAAGACGAGCCAAAAGGCTTCGTCTTGGATGACTGGTAGGTCTTAAGCGAGTGATTTTTTTACGCATTCGCTGATACGTTTTCCATCGGCTTGACCAGTAAGTGCTTTGTTGGCTGCACCCATCACTTTTCCCATCTCTTTCATACTTGTCGCACCAACTTCAGAGATGATCTTTGTAATAACTTCACAGAGTTCATCGTCACTGAGTTGAGTTGGCAGATATGGCTCATAGTAGGCAATTTCATCTAATTCTATCTGCATCAGATCCTCACGTCCGGCATCTTTGTATTGCGTTGCCGCATCATTTCTACGTTTTATCTGTGTTTGGATGATTTTTATAACATCTTCGTCTGTAAGTTCTTTTCTCTCATCAACTTCAATCTGTTTGAATGCCGATGTAAGCAGACGGAGTGCGTCTCTTTTTTTTGTGTCTTTGGCTTTCATTGCCTCTTTTACATCATTGTTAATTTGTTCTCGTAAACTCATTTATATAATCCTTATGCAAATATCTATTAGTCGTATTATACCTAAAGGCTGAAAGATTTGATGCGATTAGAGATATATTTTTTAAATTACATAAAGGGATTATTTTTTGAGAGTAAAACAGGTTCAGGTTTACCTATAAAAAAGCCCTGCATCATAGATACTTTACCATTAAGGTAGTCAAACGTTTTTTTATTATAGACATATTCCGCGATAGTTCCAATTTCCATACTTTTTGCAAATGATAAAATAGCCTCAAGCAGTTGTTGCATTTTGGAATCATGAGTTATATCTTTAATAATGGAAGCATCAATTTTAATAAAATCAATATCGAGTTTTGCAATCTGTGCAAAATTGGAAAAACCACTTCCAAAATCATCAAGTGCAAATTTAATGCCGTATTTTTTAAAATAGTTAATAAATTCATTGATAAGGTCAAAATCATTTAATGCTTCTGTTTCAAGAATTTCAATGGTTAGTCGTTTTGCTGTTTGCGGATACTTGCTAATAAGTGTTTCTAAGAAGAGTTTGACTGTTTTATCTCTGATGTCTGTTGTTGCTAGGTTAACACTGAAATTAGCTTCATTGTCTTTAAATGTTTCAAAAGTCTTATAGAACATTGTTTTTGTGAATTCTGTATAAAAAGGGGCTTGCAGTAGTGCTGATAAGAACTCTTTTGGTTCTAGAACAGTTCCATGGTAGTCTATACGCATCAAAGCTTCATATTTTATAACCCTATTATAATTTCCACATCCATAAATAGGTTGATAATAGGGAATAATACTATCAGAAATCATAATCTCTTTAAGTTTTTGTAACATTGTTAGTTCATGATGATATTTCTCAACAAGTGATTGAACTTCATTTGTACTGATAAGCTCTTTTTTATGGCTATTTGCAAGTGCAAGTTCACAGGCTTCAAGAGAGAGCTTTTTGAACTTTTCATAAACTCCATAAAAGTACATTTGGTACTCAATAGTATCTATTTTTATAAAAATTTTCTCATTTAACTCTTTAAAAATTACTTTTGCATCTTCTTCATTATTCACTAAAATAGCAAACTCATCCCCATAAATACGATAACTCTTAATAGAGTTTTGGAATTTGAGGAATGTAGCTATTTTTTTGAGTAATGAATCTCCAATATCGTATCCGTGGAGTAGATTTATCTTGGAAAATCCTTTGACATTTACTATGAGAATTATTAGATTGTCAAGATTATTTACATCTTTGAGCAATTGAAAACGATTAGGAAGCAGTGTTATTGGATCAACATAGATAGATAAGAGGATGTCCTCTATGAACATACTTCCAAGTAATGTCACCATTTTTAAAAAGAGTGCTATTAGTTCTATGTACGTAAGTACAAAATAAAAATATTCTTTTCTGTTGAAAAATTCTAAAGCGAGTTTGGCAGAGTGGTAAAGCTCACTGTTTGTTGTAAGAAAATTGTTTTTTATATCTTCATCATCAAAATAGATTCCAATCTTTTGGTTGATATACTCTATAAAAGGTTCAATTCTTTGTGTGATATCAGGAAGTTGGCTTTGGTTGAGAATATGCTCTAGTAGTGCTTCAAGCCATTCCAAAAGCTCACCAATTATATCAAGATCTTTTTTTATTACTAGATTCGGATTATTATGTATGCCAAGCTTTAGTAATTTTATCTCTTTTGGTAAGCGTTGTTGGAGATACCCTTTTGCAAGTATGTTTTCATTGTGTTGTAATATTTTCTTTTCATCTAGGGATAGTTCATAGGAAAATTTATCAAGAAGCACTGCAAGCTGGGAAAAAATAATGGCATTGTTGTAAATATCTGCTCCCATTTTTTTAAGTGTTTCGTTTGCAGTTGAGTCTTTTGAGATTTTTGCAAGTAAATCTTCTAAGAAATCCTCATTTTTCATTCCCATCCATTCATAATCTTCAATTTTCATAGTTCGTAATCTTGTTTTGTGTTTCTTCATTATAGCATAAAGCTATAGATATTGAATATAAAATCTATTTTTCCAAAAGGCTTATTTGGAACTAAAATTGCTTTAATTTAACAAATTATAGATATTAAAGAGATTTAATGCAAAAAAAGTTATACATTTCCTTATCTGCTGTCGTTATGGCGTATCTGTTCTCTGGCTGTACAGCAAAACTTACTGATCCTGAAATAGATTTTGAACCGCCTGCTTATGTTGAACAGATGCCAGCACGTGAAGAGAAACAGGATTTTACTTCAACAGGCAGTCTTTTTGGAAAAGGGGATAATCCACTCTTTTCAGATCATAAAGCGATGCATGTTAATGATATTGTGACAGTTGTTATTTCAGAGACTGCAAAAAGTTCTAATACCGGTACGAAACAGTTAAGTGAGAGCGATGCATCAAATCTTGGTGGTGGTATTTTCTCTTCTGCGGGTGCTGCAAATGGAAATGTGAAAGATGGTATGACAAAAATCAATGGCTACAGTGATATAGGTTTTACTGCAAAATCTGACAATACATACAAGGGAAAAGGGAGTGCTACAAAAGATGCTAGCTTTACGACAACAATTTCTGCTAGAATAGTAAAAGTACTTCAAAATGGAAACTATTTTATATCTGGCAGACGTGAGATACTTGTGGATGATCAAAAGCAGCTTATTCAGATAAGCGGGGTTATTCGTCCATACGATATTGACCAGTACAATAAAATAAACTCTACACAGATTAGTGATGCGAAGATTCTTTATAAAACCGAGGGAGATATGGACCGTGCGACAAAACAGGGATGGGGAACGAAACTTATTCAATCAGTTTGGCCTTTTTAGCTTTTTTCTATTATTTTGGGCAAATATACTTTTTGCTGAGAGTTTTGCTGATTTTAAACGAGTACAGTCAGCAGCATATACAGAGTATAGGGATGAGAGAGACAATGCCTTTAATGCCTATCTAAAGGCACAGTGGAAAGAGTATAAAGCATATATTACACCTCCAATGTATAAAGAGCCAAAGCCAAAATCAATCGCTCCAAAACCAGAACAAAAAGTTCCAAAAGTCGGTCCGATAGTTAAGATCAAGCTTCCAGAGGTCAAAAAAATCAAAAAAGAGGAAAAACCTCTGAAAAAAGAGGTGAAAAAAGATATTCATTTTGATTTTTTTGGTTCTGTTGTGGCTTTTAATTATGATAAAAAGATTAAAAAAGCAAAATTTTATCCAGAGAGTCAAAGAGGTATATCGAATTTTTTTAGTATTTTGGCATCAAGCAATTACAGTGTAACGCTGCATGAGATAGAAAACTATAGAGATACATTAAAGCTCAATGATTGGGCAGTGTATCTTCTCGTATCTAAGCTTGCGCATCGTATCTATCAAGAGCCAAATGAAGAAAAAATCTATACGTGGTTTTTGCTCAATAAACTTTCATACAATGTAAAAATAGCACTCAGTGATAGTAAAAGTATCTATCTGCTGCATTACTCCAAAGAGATTATTTATGCGACACCTCGTTATAGTTTTAATGGTAAATACTACTATATTGTCTCAAAATACAATAAGCAAAATATTGAACGTATTTATACCTATGCACAAGATTATCCAGAGGCTGAAAAAGCACTTGATTTTACTCTTAAAACGCTGCCATCTTTTCAGAATACAAAGAGAGTAAAACATATTTCATTCAGTGAATATGGTAAGGTTTATAAAGCATCTTATCATTACAATGAAAATCTTTTGGATTTTATGAACACATATCCGCAGGTAGATTATGGAGTCTATTTTAATGCTCCTATGGAAGAGGCAACTTATAGAGATTTGGCAGAGGATATCAAAAGATATACAGATGGTAAGAAGATGAGTGAAGCGATGAATATTGTACTTCGTTTTGTGCAAAAAGCTTTTAAATATGAGAGAGATAATGAGCAGTTTGGACATGAAAAAGTGATGTTTGCTGAAGAAGCTTTGGTTTTTAATGCATCAGATTGTGAAGATAGAGCTATACTTTTTTCTTATTTGATAAAAAAACTTTTTGGCGTGAGCGTTGTAGGTGTAAAATATAGTGATCATATGAGTACAGCACTCTACATCCCATTGCATGGAGATTCTATAATCTACAATAGACGTAGGTATGTATTGGCAGATCCAACGTATGTTAATGCAAATATAGGTCAAGAGATGCCAAGATATAAAAATATAGAGCCAGAATCTTTTATTAGATTAAGAACATATAAATAAAAACAGGATATAATAGTATTGATTAGACTTCGTGCAGAACTCCTATATGTCTCAACACATTATAGAGAGTTTTAATCAAGGCAGATGTTCAAAGGCGTAGCCAAAGCTACGGTTTTGGTTATCTAACGCAGAGTAAAGCTCTCTATAATGTGCCCAAAGGGAGGACTAAAAAGTAGCAATCTAGCACAAAAAAATATTTTATCCTTAGCTATGGCTAGGCATAAAAATTTATTTTGCACTATCTTACCACTTTTTAGTCCTTTGAGGCTTATAGGAGTTTTGCAAGAAGTCTATTGTATATTTTTAGGATTTATATGGAATTTGCTTTAGAGAAAAAAGAGTGGGATTATTATACAGATCAGTTAACAAATCTGCCGAATCGTTTTGCACTTTTAGAATATATTAAACTACACAGTCGTCTTAATATCTTTGTTGTTAATATTGACAACTTCAATAATATTAATAGTGCTTATGGATATGTTGTTGGCGATGAAATTCTTACCGAGATTGCAAAGAGGCTGCAGGTTCTAAAGCCAAAAAATGCGATACTTTTTCGTTTTGATGGTGACGAATTTGTCTATATTGTCAATGATTTTTTCAACTTTCGTGAGCTAAAAGAGTTTTCAGAGTCTATAATCTCTTTTTTCAATCAAACAGAAATTGAGCTTGAACATGATAACATTATTCTAAAGGCTTCTGTAACAATTGGTGTTGCTATGGGAAATGGTATTATTACACTCAATCATGCTGCTGCAGCCGTACATGAAGCACGCCTTTATAAAAAAAGTTCGTATAAAATTTTTGAGACTAAATCAGAATATGCAAAAAAACAGCAAGAGAATATCTACTGGATAAACAAGATACGTGGAGCCATAGAAGAAGAAAAACTACTTGGTTTTTTTCAGCCTATTAAAAATCTTCA
>CAZGSK010000064.1:0-6741 GCA_964528435.1 uncultured Sulfurimonas sp.
GAAAGCAGTAGTGATAAGAGTATCTTTTTTTTATACATAGGTATTTCCATTTCTTGAGTTATTTATTTTTTTGTTTGTGAAAATATCTAAGATGCGGGCGGAGAGTTGATTTTTATTTTAAGAGGTTTGCCGTCAAGTGTGCATACAGCACTACAGAGCGCTACAATCTTTGTGAGTGAGATGTAGGCTTGTATGGCTGCTAGTGTAAAGTAGTTTTTTCCAAAACCTTTAGGTGTATGCACTTTTTTTCTCTTTATAATTTTTTTGAAATTATAACAAAAAAAAGAGCACTTTTTTTTCTTTAGAGTAAATATTCAAGCGTTGTTCCCGAGAGCTTTTTTTTGATCATATTTTCAATGATATTTCGGATAATACTCTCATCTTCACTGTGCATTGTTTTTGCAGAAGCTGCTAAAGCACGAATGTCGTACTGGCTAGGATAGATCTCAGGTACCTGTTTGTCAAGTTTAAGGAGTGTATAGACTGCCATCATGGCAGAGCGAACAGAGTATTCTACTGTGAAAACACAATCATCTTTGATCTCTGCAAATTGCCCTAGAAAAGCAAGATTAACACTTCCCTCTGGTACGACTTGCGGTCTGTCGCCCTCTTTTCGTGGCATAAATTGACTTGTAATATAAGGCATCATAGCAGGAATAACTTTTGCCTCATCTATATACTCTTGCATATTTTCTTCTTTGATGCCAAGATGCCAAAGCAGTTCTTTAAAGAGCTCCTCTCCACTACATTCACTCATCACTTTTTGTATAAAATCTCCTTTTTTATCAGGAAAAAGTGCATATGCCCAGGAAACTAGTACATCATCGGGTTGATTTTTGTATTGTGGCTGGCGGTTTACAGTTACGCTCATAAGCCAGTTTGAATCTTTAATGGTAATGATTCCCCCTGTTGCAGTATGATGTGGGAGAAAGGTGCGTTCTGCAAAATGTTCCATAAGCTTTTTAAATTTTTCGCCTTTAGTAGTAATTGTAAAAGATTCCCATTTTGTTTTATCAATATCACCGCAAAAAACTTCTGGTTTTCCAAATGATGGGTCTTTTTGTGCTATTTTTTTCCAAAGATTCCATACGGCAGCTTCTCCTCTGTTTAAAACAGGAGGGGTCTGCATATCTCCAAGAGATGAATTTTCTGTCATAGATCCATTAGTAAAAAAGATAAGATCATTTTCATCTGTTGGAATTACCTTTTTTGTGTTCTCTTGTGTTAGATCTATTGCCGTTACAAGTTTTTTTGTACCATTTGTATCTATTTGTAGATCATCTACTGTGGTGTTAAAAAGAAAAACAACGCCTTGTGATTCAAGATGTTTTTTGAGCGGTAAAATGAGGGAATCATATTGGTTGTATTTTGTAAAGACTAAACCCCTCATTGTGCTCATTCCCGGTAAAAGATGAATGAAACGGTGCATATAACGCTTCATCTCTACTACAGAATGCCATGTTTCAAAGGCAAACATGCTACGCCAATAGAGCCACATATCTGTTTGAAAATAAGAGTCGTCAAAATACTCTTGAACGCTTATTGCTCCTAGATCTTCCTCTTTTGTAAGAAAGAGTTTTACAATCTCTTTAACGTGTATATCGTGGAGTCCCAACGTTGTTTTTCGCTGTTTTTCTCCTCTGTTTGCAATAACACGAACATTGGAAAAGTTAGGGTCAATATCATTAAGTTCTTTAAATTCATCAAGAACAGTTCTGCCCTCTTCTTCAAGAGATGGAATCTCTCCATAGAGATCCCAGAGGCATTCATAGTGCTCTTCCATCTCTCTTCCTCCGCGAGACACATAGCCGTTTTTTGGATCACCAATCCCATCCATTGCTCCACCACTGATGTTGTCTTGTTCAAAAATGGTAATTTGATCCCCTCTCATATGCCCATCTCTTATGAGATAATGAGCCGCTGCCAATGATGCAATGCCAGCACCGATAAGATAAGCTTTTTTCTTTTGAATGTTTTTAGGTTTTTTTGTATGAATTCTTTGATATGTTCCCATCATTTTTCCTTTTGATTTTGCAACATTATAGCATCTTGTTAGGTTTTTTTTCGTTTTTGCAATTTTTGAGATTGTACTCAAATATTGTTTATCTCCTCTTGTCTAAAGAAAAATTTAGTTAAAATGTTTTTATGAAACTCTCCCATTTAAAACAGATTGTAAAATATTTAGCAAAATTTAAAAAAATAACGGCTATCCATCGCGTGAGCGATACTATTGTTAAAGTTGTCTTCGATAAAGATGATACGCTTTATTTTAATATGCAACGCTCAAACTCTTCTATATTCAAGTGCCAGGAGTATCCGCGTTCCAAGGTTTATAATGCTCCTTTTGATGTCATTTTGGCAAAGCGTTTTAATCGCTCAAATATCTTGGATGTTGATCTGCTCAATGGTGATAAAATCATTCGTTTTAAAACAGCAATTGCCTCGGCATATAAAGAGGAAGTGACTTATTTGCAGTTTGAATTTACCGGAAAATATACCAATGTTATTATTTTGGATGAAGAGAATGTTGTCTTGGAAGCTTTGCGTCATGTTGATCTCTTTTCATCTTTCCGTGAGGTTAGAGTCGGACAGAAACTTTTAGACGTACCGCCCGCGCCTTTTAAAGCAAAAGAGTACCCGCTTGAAGATGTTGAAGCATTTTTGTATGATGTGTATGACAAAGAGCAAAAAGGTAAGCTTGAGAGTCTCAAAAAGCAAAAAATCGCACTTTTAAATAAAAAGCTCAAAAAGCTGCAAAAACTTTATGATAAACTTGATTCTCAAGAGGAGCTTGAAGCGGAGGCTCAAAAGTTTGAACATTATGGAAATTTAGTGCTCTCAAATGTTCAAAACATTAAACCATACAGCACAAAGTTGCTTTTAAATGATTATGACGCTTCAGAAGTAGAGATTACTCTTGATAAGCCTCACGCAACACCATTTCAAATAAGTGAAATGTTTTTTAACAAAAGTAAAAAAGCAAAACAGCGGGCTAAAAATCTTCATATAGAAGAGGAGTCTTTGCGTTCAAAAATTGAGCATACAAACCTCTTTATAAATACCGTAAAAGAGGCTAAAGATGTAGCAAAAATTGAGCTTCTTTTTCCAAAACAGCAGCGTAGTAAAAAGCTCAAAACCAATGATTCCATTGAGACCTTTTGGGTAGAGGGATATAAGGTAGAGCTAGGCAAGAATGAAAAAGGTAATATTGAGCTTTTAAAAAATGCAAAAGCACGTGATATTTGGCTTCATATGAAAGAGAGACCCTCATGTCATGTCATTATCCATACCGACAAACAACAACTTCCCCAAAATATTATAGCTACGGCAGCACGGCTTTGTGTAGATTTTACAACGACTTCAAAAGACAGATATTTGGTCGATTATACTCCACGACGTGAAGTAACCATACAAAATGGTGCAAATGTGTTGTATAATAAGTATAAAACAATAGAGGTAGATACGAGGGAGGCATAAAAAGGCACTAGTGCCTTGGGTCTCCCGCCGAGGGAAACGCAGAGTTATCGCAGATGACAGAATTTATTTCTGACATCGTGATTAAATAAAGGAGATGTGATGTCTGTGGGTGCAATAGGTAGTGCAATCTTAGTTAATCAAATGACACCAGCCGTTACTCCTGTGCAAGGTGGTCAATACACACGCTTTGAACTCCAAAATATTGCTGCTCAGGCTGCTGCAAATGAAAAACAAAAAGAGATAGAAGAACTACGTCCTACCGAAGAGAACCATGCAGTTGATCCCGACCGTGAACATCAACGCCAAGAAGCAGATGAAGAGATGTCTGAAAACCCTACAAAGCCCCGTAAACATTTTGACTCCAATGAAGAGCAGCAAGAAGAGATAAGCAAAGAGAGCAGACATCTATTAGATATTAAAGTCTGATACGATATAATCACACAATCAATAAATAGGAATTTTTTATGAGTATGTTTGGCGCGCACAAAGAGAGAATCATAACCGGTTTGGCTCTGTTAGCAGGTGTTTTACTTGTCGGTTTTATCGATAACTTTTTTTTAATGTGGTTGGTATTTGGTGCTATTTACATCTTGGCGTTTCAAGAGGCAATAAAACTTTTTGGTGTTGAGAGAGACGGATTGCTTCCATATGCTGTTGGACTTTGGCTCGTTGCCGGTCTTTATCCTTATGGCGATGATCTTTTTGTTTTAGCCGGTGTGGCTTATGCCGGTGCTGTTGCCTTTAACAAAGAACTCAAATGGGTAGATTTCTTTCCTTTTATCTATCCGACTGCCGGAATGCTTTTTATGTTTACAATGTATGAAGAGTATGGCGTAATGGCGCTGTTATGGCTTGTAGCAGTTGTTGCACTTACGGACATTGGTGCTTATGCTGTTGGTAAAAGTATAGGTAAGACTCCTTTTTGTGAAACTTCTCCAAACAAGACAATGGAGGGTGTTGTCGGCGGTATTGTCGTGGCAACTCTGGGTGGTATGTTTTTTGGTCTGCCTATCGTAGATTTGGGCATCTCTTTTCTTATCTCTTTAGCAGTAGCAATCAGCTCTATTTTTGGTGATCTGTTTGAATCTTCACTCAAACGCAAAGCAGGTGTCAAAGACAGCGGAAATCTGCTTCCGGGACATGGCGGTGTACTCGATCGTATAGATGGCTATCTTTTTGGTGGCATTGTGATGTTAGTTTTACTTCGAGGACTCGTTTAAATTGTCAAGTATTGTTCTTCTTGGTTCAACAGGCTCCATAGGGGTAAACACTCTTTTAGTTGCCAAAAAGTTTTCTATTGCCGTTGAGGTTCTTGTTTGTGGTAGTAATATAGAACTTTTAAACAGACAGATAGCCCAGCATCATCCAAAAATTGTAGTAGTGGCAAATAAAGAAGATGTAGCCAAAGTGAATCACTCTTGCGTGAAGTATGGAAGTCAAGCTATTTTAGAAGTGATAGAAGATGCTCAAAGTGAGTTGATTGTTAATGCCCTTGTTGGTTTTTTAGGACTGCGTCCGACACTCAAAGCCATAGAGTGTGGCAAGCGTGTAGCCTTGGCAAATAAGGAGTCACTTGTAGCTGCCGGAGCTTTCATTGACACTTCAAAAATTCAGCCTATTGACTCTGAACATTTTGGCTTATGGTATCTTTTACAAGATCGCCCAGTAAGCAAAATGATCATTACAGCCAGTGGCGGTGCTTTTCGTGACTGGCCTTTAGAAAAATTGGCTCACGCAACCCTTGCAGATACACAAAAACATCCAAACTGGTCGATGGGGCAAAAAATTACAATAGATTCTGCGACAATGGTCAACAAGATGTTTGAACTCTTAGAAGCGAGATGGCTTTTTGGCCAAGGCAAGTATGATGCCATAATTGAGACAAAGTCACTCATTCATGCTTTCATTGACTTTAAGGACGGTTCAACGACGGCACATTTTGCTCACGCAAGTATGCAGCTACCTATCGCCTACGCGCTTGATGAACAGATGCAAGAGAGTATTTTACAACCTGTAAACCTTTTGGAAGTAGGTTCTTTAGAATTTAGAAAAATAGAAAAAGAGCGTTATCCTATTTGGCAAATCAAAGAAGATTTGCTAAAAAATCCAAATCTAGGTGTTGTTATTAATGCTGCAAATGAAGCTGCTATTGAAAAATTCATAGCACAAAAGATAGGTTTTATGGATATTAGTAAAAATATCATAGAAGCTTATGAGAAGTTTCGCAGAGTTCCTCAGAGTATTGAAGAGCTGTTTGTGCTTGATGAGGAAGTTCGTAGTTTTGTAAGGAGTAGGGCATGATACTCAGTATTGAGAGCTCGTGTGATGACAGTGCTATAGCTGTTACAGAGATAGCAACAAAAAAACTTCTTTTTCACAAAAAGATAAGTCAGGAGATAGAGCACTCTGTCTATGGTGGGGTTGTTCCAGAACTTGCTGCTCGTCTTCACGCAGAGGCATTGCCAAAAATACTTGCAGAGTGTGAGCCCTATTTTGATAAGCTTAAAGCTGTGGCAGTTACTGCTACTCCTGGACTTGCTGTTACGCTTGTAGAGGGTGTAACAATGGCAAAAGCTGTTGGAGTCGCTTTAAATATTCCTATCATAGGAGTTAATCACCTCATAGGGCATATCTATTCGCTTTTTATAGAAAAAGAGGTAGTCTTTCCACTTACTGTACTCTTGGTCTCTGGCGGACATACGCAGGTAATGGAAGTAAAAAGCCTGCGTGAGATAGAGACAGTTGCCAAGAGTATGGATGATAGTTTTGGGGAGAGTTTTGACAAAGTGGCCAAAATGATGGGACTAGGCTATCCCGGTGGACCACTTATTCAAGAGTTGGCACGTGATGGAGATAGATTAGCCTATAATTTTACGGTGCCTCTGCACCAATCTCCTTTGATTGCTTTTTCATACTCCGGACTTAAAAATGCAGTACGCTTGGCAGTTGAAGAGGCAGGAGATGATAAAACGAAATATAAGGACATAGCAGCTTCGTTTGAACATATTGCTACAAAACATTTGACAATGAAGCTAAAGAAGTACTTTAAAACACATCCGCCAAAAACATTTGCTATTGTTGGGGGTGCTAGTGCTAATCTGTACCTGCGTAAGCAGATAGAAGCACTTTTACAACCACATCATGCAAAACTACTGCTGAGTGAATTACGCTACTGCTCGGATAATGCAGCCATGATAGGTCGTGTTGCTGTTGATATGTATAAAGAGAAGATGTTTAGCTCTCTTGAGGAACTTGATATATCTC
>CAZGSK010000065.1:0-6628 GCA_964528435.1 uncultured Sulfurimonas sp.
TGTCATATGTAAGACCTTTTCCTACAAGTGAGATGATTTTTTTAGCATTTTTTGGTTTATACGCAAGATGAATAAGTTTTGAATCGTGGCGTGAAGCACGACCTACTGCTAGCATTGCATTACATTTTTCACGTTTTAGCTCACGTTTGCCTAAAATGTTACATGCAAGATCATTCTCACGTGCAAGTTTTTTGGCAACTTTAGCCATAATTTCTGGGTACATATCATCTGGTGCAGTATTGACAAGATCTCGCGTAAAACATGTTGCTTCTGCAATAATGATTGCCTCTTGAAAGAGTGCTGTCAGTTCTTTAACATTTTCACATGTCAAGTAAAGATTTTTTATCTTCATCTTTTTTGATTTTGATTTGTAGTTGTTAAATTCATATCCACCAAGAACAAAGCCTTCAATGATTGCTTGAATACTCTCTTTGTTTACATCAACAGAGATAGATTTGTAGTCATAATTTTTCATTGCTTTTGCAACTGTAACTGCTATGGTTTTTATGTTTTCATTTTCATGATTTTCAATACCGCAAAAAAGAAGAGATTTGCCATGCATTGCACAAAGAGAGTCCTGTTCAGCTTTAAATCCTGCTTTTTTTAGTGTTTTTTTAAACTTTGCCTTCTCAAGTCTCTTTGAAGTGATAAGTTTGAGTGTTAGATTGTTTTTTGAATCAAATACTTTTTTATCTATTAGTTGTATATTCATTTTTTGTTCCATTTAGTAATTTATTGTCTATATAATAGCAAAACAATACAAACGAAAGCGATTTAACAATAGAAAAAAAATATTTATGATAAAATCTTTTTTATGATAAAGAAACAAATTTTAATAATAGAGTTAAATGAACAAAACTTTGATGTTTTAGATACTGTTCTCTCCAAGGCAGGCTATGTGTGTAAAGCTATTTTGGATGAGGAAAGTTGTAAAGCTTTTGAACTGAGAGTTGATGAGTATGATTTGATTTTGGTTAATTCTCATACAAGTTATATCACAGTAGATAAAGTGATGGAAATGTCTGAAGTTGAGAATGCAGTCAAAATACCCGTTATTTATATTGACAGTTCAAAAGAGCATAATCATAAAATACTTGAAGAGTGTTTTAGTGCCGGAGTATCTGACTATATTAAAAAACCTTTTGACTCAAAAGAGATTATTGCTCGTGTAAATTATCATTGTGAGCAGTTATATAAACTGCGAGAGTATAAATTAAGATTAGATAAGCTTGCAAATTTGGCAACAATTGACCAACTTTCAAAATCAACATCAAAAATGCATATGCAGGCCATTTTACGACATCAGATCAACTATTTTAACAGATACAAAACAGATACGACACTTATCTATCTCAGTCTTTTAAATATTGACAAACTCATAGGTACATTTGGTCTAGAAAGAGGCGAAAAGGTAATTTCACAATTTGCAAAAGAGTTAAAATCTTGTGTGCGTGAGTCTGATGTCCTTGCTCGGTGGGCGGGGTCTGATTTTATAATATTGCTTCCAAATACTAGCGCAACTGCTTCTGAACATATTGCTAAAAAGCTTAAGGCAAAACTTTCCAATGTTGAAGTAATGAAAGGAACAAAACCTGAGTTGGCATTTGGTATTACATCTTTTACGGAAGATGATGATGTTAAAGAGGTTATAGAGAGGGCTAAATATGCTCTAGATGAAGCTAAAAAACAGACTTATGGAAAAATCCATATAGTCTGATTTTATTTTTAGTCAAAGTGAAGTAAATCTTTGGCTTGAATCATATCTTTATCACCACGACCTGAGAGATTGACGATAATGAGTTTATCTTTAATGTTTGGTAGCTTTTTTAGATATGCCACTGCGTGAGATGATTCAAAAGCAGGAATAATTCCCTCTTTTTGGCTTAGCCACACAAAAGCATCAAGTGCCTCTTTATCTGTAATATAGTCGTATGTTACAGATTCGTTATCATTATGAAAAGCGTGCTCAGGTCCGATTCCAGGATAATCAAGTCCTGCAGAGATAGAGTGTGCCTCTAAAATCTGCCCGTCTTCATCTTGGAGTAGGTAACTCATCTGCCCATGCAGTATTCCAGGGCGTCCTTTTTTCAAGCTACAGCCATTCTTGTCATTAATTCCAAGCCCACCAGCTTCAATACCGATACACTCAACATCATCATCTTCTAAGAAGTGTTGAAACATTCCAATGGCATTACTTCCACCGCCAATACAGGCTATAATATGATCTGGAAGACGGTTCTCTTTTTCTAAAATCTGTGCACGAGCTTCCCAACCAATGATAGCTTGAAAATCTCTAACCATCATAGGGTAGGGGTGAGGACCTGCTACGGTACCTATAATATAAAATGTATCACGTGCATTGGTAACCCAGTGGCGAATGGCATCGTTCATTGCATCTTTAAGTGTTTTACTTCCACTTTCAACTGAGTGTACTTTTGCACCTAGCAGTTTCATTCTAAAGACGTTCAGCTCTTGACGCTCCACATCTTTTGCTCCCATGAAGATTTCACACTCTAAATCTAAAAGGGCCGCAATAGTTGCCGTTGCTACACCATGCTGTCCGGCACCGGTCTCTGCTATGACTTTTTTATATCCAAGTCGTTTTGCCATAAGCCCTTGGGCAATTACATTATTAACTTTATGTGCACCTGTATGGTTTAGATCTTCACGTTTTAGGTAAATTTTTGCACCAAGCTCTTTTGAGATATTGGCAGCGTAATATAGAGGTGAGGGACGACCAACATAATCTTTGAGATAGTAATCCACTTCACTCCAAAACTCTTTATCAAAGCGAATTTTATCATACTCTTCACGCAGTTTTAAAAGTGCCGGCATAAGTGTTTCTGGGACATAGCGTCCACCGAAGATTCCAAAGTGTCCGTTTTCATCCGGATCAAATTTTGAAGGAGTTGGTATATACATTACTGAACCTCTATTAGTGAATAAACTTCTGTTTTTTCTTTTAGTTTTTTGATGCCATCTAAAAATGTAAGCCCTATAATAAAACAGCACTCTACACACTCAGCACCTGTTTGATTTACAAGTGTGGCTGCGGCATTAGCAGTACCACCGGTTGCAATCAAGTCATCAATGACAAGTACACGCGCTCCCTTTTGATCTCTAAAAGCATCTATGTGTACTTCTATCTCATCTACCCCATACTCAAGAGCATATTTTTCACTGATGGTTGTGTATGGTAATTTGCCTTTTTTACGAATAGGAACAAAACCAATACCAAGCATCTGTGCAAGTGCTGCACCAAAGATAAATCCACGTGCATCAATTCCTGCGATATAATCAAGCTTATACTCTTTATAACGTTCACAAAGGTGATTCATCAAAATACCGTAAGCTTCTTTATTATTTAAAAGTGTTGTGATGTCTTTAAAAACAATTCCGGCTTTTGGAAAGTCTTGAATATCACGAATGGACTCTTCAATTATTTTTCTTTCTGTTTGCGTGAGTGTTAACATATTTTTCCTTAGAGTAGGGCGTCAATACGGCTTTCAAGTGCTTTTATCTTATTGTTTAAGCGATCGACTTCCTGTCTGTGTTTAGAGTTTCTCTGTTTGAGAACTTTAAGTTCATTTCTGAGTTTTGTCAGCTCTTCTGTTAAAATATCCACATTTCCTAGTGCTCGTTGGAGTTGTATTTGGTATTTTCTGATGAGAATCTCAGCTTCTTGAAGTGTGAGTTTCATCAAATCATTGCTACGTTGCTCCTTGTTTGTAATGCTTTTGAAGTAAAACATCTTTACAAAAAGATAGATTGAGACTATAGAAAGAAGTGTTAAGAGTGACCATTCCCAAAACATATCTAAACGGCCTCTATCTTCTCAACTCTTTGAATGTGACGTCCACCTTCAAAACCGTTAGCAAGCCAAGCGTCGATGATAGATTCAGCTACACCTTTGCCGACAATACGTTCACCGAAGCAAAGAATATTTGCATCATTATGCTCACGTGCGACCATTGCAGTGTATGCATCATGGCAAAGTGCAGCACGAATACCTGGATGACGGTTTGCTGCCATACTCATACCAATTCCGCTTCCACAGATTAAAATACCTTGAGACTCTTTATCTGCCAAAACGGCTGTTGCTACTTTATGCGCATAGTCAGGATAATCGACTCTATCTTTTGTGTAGGGACCAAAATCTTCTACTTCATGACCTTTAGAGCGTAGTAGTTCAACAGTCCAGTCTTTAAGTTCGATTCCGGCATGGTCTGTTCCAATATAAAATTTCATTTTCTCTCCTTATGATAGTAATAAACTGATAATAAATTGCACCGGCATAAACAGCAGATACTGATTGAGTGGTGTCATCAGAATAATAAGTACAATAATCATACCATATCTGTCATATTTATAGTAAAACTCTGCAATAGAATTAATTTTATATTTTAACGCGAGATGCATTAAAAAATGTCCACCGTCAAACTGTGGAATAGGCAATAGATTAAATACTGCAAGGACTATATTTATAATAAGTAACTGATATATAAATATATAAGTAAAGATATAGAGCATTGAGTCTGCAGTAGTCGGTGTGCTCATTGCTGTAAGCCCGATTGCCGCCAAAGCACCTAGCGTGAAGTTATAAACTATTCCAGCTAGATCTACCTGCATGGCAGCATTATAACCACCACGCTGAATGACCTTGTGCATATCTACTGGTACCGGTTTTGCCCAGCCAAATAATATACCGCCCTTAGTTCCCATTAGTAATGGTAGAAAATAGAGTGCAGCAGGAACAATGATAGTACCAACCAAATCAATATGCGAGAGTGGATTAATTGTGAGGCGGCCTGCATTTTTTGCAGTTGTATCACCATACATATAAGCAACCCAACCATGCATAATCTCATGACCGATAATGGCAATTGCCAGTGCTAAAACAGCAGCTGCTATTTTTAATATATCAAGTAATTCCATAATACTCTTTATCTTCTCTTTCTCTCTCTTGTATTGCTTTTTGCAAATAAGGAGCCTGTTCTAAATCATAGGGTGTTTTGCCTATACGATCCCATCGAATTTTCCAGTTTTTATCAATAGAAAAATAGATAAACCATGGTGTTCCTTCAATGTTTTCATAAGGAACACTTCCCCAAAAACGGCTGTCGTTGGAGTGATCACGATTATCACCCATCATAAAGTAGTGGTTTTTTTCTACTTTGATAGGATTCATATTAAATATTTGAAAAGGGTATCTTCCATTATCTATGATTTTTGGATCATGATGAATACCCGGATGTTTTTTCATATAAGGGTTTTTTACCCATAACTTTCCTGCAAAAACAGCTATTTCATAGCCCTGATAGTGCTCTTTTATCCACTCATCACCTTCTTTGTAATGAATAAAGAGGTTTTTTTCTGATACAAAAAGCTCATCTTCCGGTAGTGCAACACAACGTTTAACAAAGTGCTGTTTAATATTTCCAGGATAGCGAAAAATGACAATATCACCATGTTTTGGTTTGTCTCCATCGACAATCTTTAGCTCTTTACTCCATGGAATAACCGGAATCTCTAAAAAAGGAATATATGGCATAGGGATACCATATGCAAATTTTTTGGCAAAGAGATGATCTCCAATTAAAAGAGAGTCTTTCATGCTACCACTAGGAATTCTAAATGCCTGTGCAACAAAGAAGATGATAAAAAGGACAATTACAATGGTCCCTGTCCACGAATTAGACCATTTGTATGCTTTATGTAAAAAGTCTTTCATTAAACGCTCTTCTCAGCGTTTAATTTTGCTGCTTTTAAAGTGTTGCTTAAAAGCATAGCAATGGTCATTGGTCCGACACCACCTGGAACCGGAGTAATGTAAGAACATTTTTTAGAAACATTTTTAAAGTCCACATCACCGACAAGTTTACCATTGTCTGCACGATTTATTCCGATGTCAATAATGATTGCACCATCTTTTACCATATCTTCTTTTATGAGGTTGATTACACCAACACCAACTAAAATAATGTCTGCTTGGAGTGTATGCTTTTTCAGATCATCTGTAAAGATATGACAGATCTCAACCGTTGCATCTGCATTGAGAAGGAGTGATGCCATAGGCTTTCCAACAATGTTTGAAGCGCCTACTACACAACAGTTTTTACCTTTTACGTCAATATTGTATTCAGCTAAAAGTTCCATAACACCCAGTGGTGTACATGGAACAAAACCATCAAGATTTGTTACAAGACGTCCGACATTATATGGATGAAAACCATCAACATCTTTGGCAGGGTCAACTAATTCTAAAATTTTTGTTGTATCTATTTGTGGAGGGAGTGGAAGTTGAACCAAAATACCATCAATATTTGGATTTTGATTCATCATAGTAATGGTGTTTTCAATTGCCTCTTGTGAAATATCTTCAGGCATTTCATGAGAAACCGAGTAAAAACCAACACGGTCACATGCTTTTTTCTTCATATTTACATAGGCTTGACTTGCAGGATCATTTCCAACCAAGATAACAGCCAAACCAGGTGTTCTTCCTGTGTTTTCTTTTAAATCTATAACTTCAGAAGCAACATTTTTTTCTATTTTTTGCGCAAGAGCTTTACCATCAAGAATCTGCATTTAAACCTCATAAATAATATTTTTGATATTATACCTTTTT
>CAZGSK010000066.1:0-6459 GCA_964528435.1 uncultured Sulfurimonas sp.
ACAAACCGGGTGTTGCAGCAGACAGTAATGTGATCCATATTGATATGCGTCAAAATATTAATAAAACAAGTGAACTTAAATTTAGATTTGGTTCGGCAAGTGCTGATAAAAAAGCAGGTAAAGATCTCTCTTATACTGAATATCGTTTAGAGTATAATTACTTTTTCTAAGGGACGCTATTTGTAGCAAATCTTACTAACAGCATAACTTATGACATATATGGGTATAATTGCATTCTAATTATACTCATAGAGGATGCCAGATGTCTGCTGCAACAATTTCAATCAAACCAAATAACCACCGTATTTACCAATGTCCGCAAAATAAAAAAGAGGCACTTTTAAAAAAGATCATAGAACAAAACAGTGGTGTAGATATTATTATTGCTTGTTCAGGCGATTCAGAAGCATTAGAAGCAAAATTTCAAACTCAAAATATACGAGTAATGCAAGATAGAGATCTTGTAAAAGATAAAGAGCTTAGGTGTGATTTTTTGATTAGTTACGATATGCCAATAGAAGCAATAGTATATGAGGCAAGAGTTTCAAAAGCTACAAATAGAGCGGTAATGCTGCTTGATGAGAGTGAACAAAAAAAGTTGCATAGTATAGAGATGCTACTAGGACGTGCGATCAAGCAAGAGAAAATTGAAGGATTTGAGTATCCTCAAAAAGTGGTTTCAGACAGACCTGTAAGAAAAAAACTCTCAAAAGAAGAGATTCAAGAGATAGCTAAAAAACGTTATGAGAAATCTACGCAGGAACAACCGACATTTGATAAGCCTCCGTTTGAAAAATCTAAGCGTGATTTTAAAAAAGATGATAAAAAAGATGACAAATGGGCAAAAAAGAGAAAAGCACCTAAAGTTACAGGTAAAAAGATTAGTATAAAAGCGCGTAAACCAAAAGAGAATTAATCCTTTTGAATAATTTGTGCAACTCTTTTTGAACTACCATGTTGCAGATACTCACGCAGTGCTTTAGAGTTTTCTAAAAAGTGTGAAGTATCATAACTCTTGTAACTCTCTAATAAATTCTCAACAGTTACAGCATCTTGTAAAAACTCCGGATGAATTTCCACTCCTTTAAACTTTTCAAACATAATATTTGCAAGTCCTACGTGAGAGAGTTTGACAACACGACTGCCTATGAAATAGTCCAGTGGTTTAGCCTTGTATGCCAAGATAAATGGTGTGCCGATAAGCGCAGCCTCTAGCGTTGCCGTACCACTACAAATGAAAGCAAAATCTGCCTCACGCAAGGTTTGGTGTGCCTCGTGACGCACTTCAAAGTTTGATAGATCTCCATAAAGCTCTTTTATATCTTCTTTTGAAAAATACTCAGGGATAATAACAGTAGCTTTTTGTATCTCACGCAACTGCTCACGCAACGCTTGAAATATAGGCATAAGTCTTTTAATCTCTCCTTTACGACTTCCCGGCATAAAGGTAATATGCTCTATTTTCTTAACGTTACTCTCTTTAAACTCTTTTATCTGGTCAAGTAGTGGATGTCCCACATACTCAATAGGTGCATCTTTTGGATAGTAACTTGGCTCAAAGGGTAAAATGGAACAGAGATGATCGATGGTTTTTGCAAGTATAGGAATACGTTTTTTCTTCCATGCCCAAGCCTGAGGTAAGATGTAGTAGATAATCTCTTTGTCTGGGTATTTCTTTTTTATCTTTTTTGCAAGCGGAAGATTAAAGCCTGATGAGTCAATAAGTAAGACTTTGTCGGCCTCACGTGAGAGCTCTACCATTTCATCAGCGAGTTTAAAAAAGAAGCGCAGTTTTTTTAGTGCATCGACAATGCCCATAATGGCGAGACTTCTCAAATCTACGATAGGCTTGCCAAGTTCATTGTCAAATATACCTATAAGTTCTGTATCCTCACGCAGCTCTTTTTTTAAGGATTTTAGATGAACATTTGCCGAGTGCTCGAGTGCAGATACAAGAATTTTCATGAGTTTTAAGCCTTAATCATTTATAATGCTGTAATTATATCGAAGGTGTACTGCAATGTTAATAAAAAATGCGATAGTTTGTGATGTAGATGGTGAGAGAGAAGTAGATGTTCGAATTGAAAACAATCTTATTGTAGAGATAGGTGAAAACCTTAGCGATGGTGAAGTTATAGATGCAAATGGTGCCTATTTGCTTCCTTCACTAGTAGATCTTAATGTTCGACTCAAAGACTCTCAACTTAACTCAAAAAGTATTACTGCAGTAGCACAGGAAGCTAAACGGGGCGGGGTAGGGCATATTGTACTCAATGCCGACTCTACACCTGCCATTGATGATGAAGTTGTTTTAGAGTTTGCGCAAAACTCCATCAAAGCAATCGATGATGTTCAAATTGACTTGATGCTCAATGCTCTTAAAGAAGATATGACACTCTCAAATATCGCAATTTTGCTTAAAAAAGGAGTTATTGCTCCTTATATGAGTACGATAGCAAAAAATAATCTTGCGATTAAAATTGCTGAATATGTGCAGATGTATGGCGTGACACTTTTTTGTAAGGCAGAAGATAACTCACTTATAAATGCAGGTGTTATGCTTGATGGTGATGTCAGCTCACGTCTTGGGCTTGCAGGCATACCTGAACTCTCAGAAGTGTTGCATGTCTCACGTATGATTGAAATTGCAAGGTATTTTGACATCAAGATACTTTTTAAATCAATAGCTTCACCTCGTTCAGTTGAACTTATTGCCAAAGCAAAAGAGGAGGGTGTTGATGTCTCTTGCGAAGTCTCACTGCATCATCTCCTTCATTGTGATGAAGCTTGTGAAGGTTTTAATACAACAGCAAAACTTGATCCGCCACTTGCATCAAAAGATGATATGCTTAAACTTCAAGAGGCTCTTAAAAATGGTGATATAGATATGCTGACAACGTTGCATCAGCCAAGCTCTCCAGTGAATAAAGAGGTAGCATTTTATGATGCAGCATACGGATGTGAAGCGTTGAGTGATGCCTTGGCACTTTATTATACAAAGTTTGTAAAAAGCGGACTGCTTTCAATGCAAGAACTTCTAAAATTGACAGTTACAAATCCTGCAAAAAATATAGCACTGCAAGCTGGAAAAATTGCAGTAGGAGAGCGTGCTGATCTGGTTTTATTTGATACTACTAAAACCTATAAAGTGAAAAACCAGCAATCGCTTTACAATGGGGAAGAGCTCATAGGAGAAGTTAGAAGCATCTAACTTCTTTTTGCATAAAACTCTTTTTTATACTCTGCAAATCTATCTTCTAAAATAGCCTCACGTACCTCACGCATAAGATTAAGATAGTAGTGTAGGTTGTGAATGGTAGCTAAACGAAAATAGGTTATCTCACGTGAGCGAAAAAGGTGGTTGATGTATGCTCGTGAATATGTTTGGCAAGTGATACATTGACACTCTGGGTCTATGGGTGCTTCATCTTCTTTATACTTAGCACCTTTGATGTTCATCTTTCCAAAAGAGGTAAAGAGTGTTCCGTTTCTTGCATTTCTTGTTGGCATAACACAGTCAAACATATCAATCCCACGTTCGATGTTCTCTATTAAGTCTTCAGGTGTTCCAACGCCCATTAAATAACGTGGTTTGTCTTCTGGCATATATTGTGTTGTATGTTCAACTGTGTCGTACATTTCATTGTTGAGCTCTCCGACGCTAAGCCCTCCAATAGCAAAACCATCATAATCAAGGGCACACAGCTCTGTTGCACTCTTTGTACGAAATGCTTTGTCTGTTCCGCCTTGAATGATGGCAAAGATATTTTGCTCAACACCGACTCCCTCTTTTTGTTTGGCACGAAAGTATTCTATGGACTCTTTTGCCCACGCAGTTGTTCGCTCAATAGAGAGCTTAATACGCTCTTGTGTTGCAGGAAGGGCAACAAGATCATCTAAAATCATCATAATATCGCTTCCAAGATTATGTTGAATATCAATGACTTTTTTAGGAGTAAAGAAGTGTTTGCTGCCGTCAATATGACTGCGAAATTCAATACCATCTGTTTTTGGTTTACTCATATCTGAAAGAGAAAATGCCTGAAAACCACCACTGTCCGTTAAAAAACTTTTTGGGTACTTTGTAAAACCATGGAGTTTTCCCATTTTTGCAACGGTTTTGTCTCCGGGACGCAGGTACATATGGTAGGTATTAGCGAGTATTATCTCAGCTTGAAGCATATCTAAAACATCATGAGCATCAAGGCTTTTTACACTTCCGACAGTGCCAACAGGCATAAATACAGGTGTTTTTATGGTGGAGTGTGCAGTTTCAATTGTAGCGGCACGTGCCTTACCGCTTGTGGCTTCTAAAGTAAATTTCATAAAAATATATTCCTATCTCGTAAATAATGGTGCAATTATAACATTCTAAGCACTTTTATTGTAAAATCTTTGAAAATATTTTTTTAAAGGTGTATTGATGGCAACTATTGGTATGGGTGATATTAAAAAGAATGTTCGTTTAGTAGTAAACGGTGTTCCTTATAAAGTAGTAGAGTTTCAACATGTAAAACCAGGTAAAGGTGCTGCATTTGTTCGTATGAAAATCAAGAGTTTTTTAAATGGTAAAGTGGTTGAGAAGACTGTTCACGCAGGTGATAAGTTTGAAGTGCCTGAGATTACTTACAAAACAATGCAATACCTTTATGATGATGGTGAAATGTACCAGTTTATGGACAATGAAACATATGATCAACTCGGTCTTTCATATGAGCAGTGTGATGATGCGGCTAAATGGTTTAAAGATGGGATTAGTGTAGATATTATCTTTTATAAAGGTGAAGCTATTTCTGTTGCTGCACCGGAGATTATGGAGTTTGTTATCACTGAAACACCACCAAACTTCAAAGGGGATACTTCAAGTGGAAGTAAAAAACCTGCAACACTAGAGAGTGGTGCGGTTATTCAAGTTCCATATCATGTATTAGAGGGTGATACTGTTAAGGTAAATACAGTTGATAGCGAATATTTAGAAAAGGTTAAATAATGAAACGTTCTATATTACTTGATATACATCCAATGTACTCTATTGAATTTGCAAAAAATGAGATGAAATACACAGATATCAATGAGATTATTGAACATTTTAAAAGAGAGATAGAAGCAAATCCTGAAGGTGGTTTTATCACAGTCTTTGATCACTATGCACATACAAAAAAGATGGGTGGTGAGATTTTGGAAACAATTCTTGATGCAAAAAATTTGCTTTTTTGTTTTGGACACACAATCAAAAATGTAGAGATTCTGGCATTTCGTCCAAAATCCATTGCAATTTGTGAACTTAAAGACTCTTTTGTCTTTGAATTTTTAGAGACACCGCGACCTGAAGTTAACGCATGGATGACTTCATGGATAAAAGCGTTACAAAAATAGGACTTAGCAACAAAGAGAGAACTGTCAAATTTAGCAGGGTTGCCAAATAAGAGAGAAGGTAGATATATCTATTTATGTTTACTATCTACCTCCTGCATAATTTTTCGTAGTCTGTCGTATTGACTATCTTTTCTCTTCTCAAATCCAATAGCACTTTTTTTGATCTGCTTTAATGCTTTTATATTATGAAAATTTTCAAAAAGATGCTGTAATTTTTTTATGGTTTTTGGATCTAATTTTGTGCTTGCAACAATGGCAAAGCCTACAAGTGGTTTACTTGTTGCAATTACCTGTATATATTTTGCATATTTGTTTGCAACAGATTGTTTTACAGCTCCGGCTGCATATCTGCCCATAATAACATATTGTGCTACTTTATCATGTCTGCCCATAAAACGAAATCTTTTTATCTCCTGCGCAATGTTCTCTTTTTGAAGCATATATTTTGGAACATAGTAGGAGAGGGTAGAGTTTGGTGAACCAAATGCAAAATCTTGATTTTTCAAATCGTTATATGTACGGTATTTTGATCCTTTTTTTGAAAAAATAACACTTCTAAAGGGACTTTTTTGTGAGTTTTTGATTCCTGCTAGCAAGATAAGAGCATTTTTATTGATATTTTTTACTTTGATGTATGGTGCCGGTCCAATATAGCCTATATCAAATGTTCCATCTGCAAATTTTTTGATTGTATCTGTATAATCGTATCCGGTTTTGAAGATAAGATGTTTATTTGTAGCTTTTTCTATCTCTTTCATCAGTGGTGTTAATTTTTTTTTCATAATCTCCGGATTAACTGTTGCAATAGCTCCAAATACCAATGTATCAGAAGCAAAAAGATGAAATGTTAAAAAAAAGAGGGTTAGTAAAATTGCTTTCATATAGAAATCATAAACACTTTAATGTTAAAATAAAGTAAATATAAGTAAAGTTATATAAATAAAGTTATATAATGTTTCAAAAAAGGTAGGTAGTTGTTTGTGATACGGTATTATCTTCTTATTTTTATTATTTATGAATTTTTCTTTGCTGCTTACTTCTATAATATATATCTTACAAATAAAACTGAGTACCATCAAGAGA
>CAZGSK010000067.1:0-6413 GCA_964528435.1 uncultured Sulfurimonas sp.
ACAAAATACATAATTGCAATTAAAAATATAAACGGTAACAGTTGAGAAATAATTTCCATGACTGATGATTCCTTTAGTTAAAATTGCGCAGATTATACAAAACTTATACTAACATACTTATAAATTGTGTACAATTTCATTATGAATACATTAACAAAAGAGATTTTACTCGGAATTTTCACGGCAGTTTTACTCAGTGCATTTATCTATTTAGAGCATTATGGACTCAGCTATAAAATCATTAATACCCTTCTTGGACTGAGTGCATTTGCAATGATTCTTTACATACCAAAAAAATCTATTCTTGCTTTTGGTTTTTTTACAGGTCTTCTTTGGTTTTACTGGATAGGCTACAGTTTTAAGTATCAGGGTGTCGGTTATATGGAGCCCATTATCACTGTTGCTTTTGGGTTTATCTATCTGCTATTTTTTCTGCCTCTTTACTTTACGAACAGTGCTCTCATCAGAGCAGTTCTACTCTTTGGTCTTAGTTTTTTTGAGCCATTTGACTGGAACTGGATGCAACTTGAACTTCCTTTTGTCAATAGTTATATAGGTATATATAAATACCAATTTGCTGTTGTGTTGTTAGCACTTTCACTCCCGTCACTGATGCAAAAAAGGTATCGTTTTCTTCCTCTACTACTCTTACTTGCAGCTTTTAATTACGGCTATGAAAAACAAGAAGATGCACCACTAAAGATAAAACTCGTCCAAACAGAGATAAAACAAGAGAATAAATGGCAAAAAGAAAATCTCTACCCGACAGTTTATGCAATGTTTCAAGAGATACAAAGAGCAATAGATGAAGGGTATGATATGGTAGTTCTTCCAGAATCTGTTTTTCCTCTTTTTATGAACAAAGCACCACAGCTTATAGAGACTCTAAAAAAATACTCTTACAAAATCACCATTGTAGCAGGCTCACTTTTAGAAGAAAATGACAAAAACTACAATGTAACTTATATGTTTGAAAACGGCTCTTATAAAATTGCAAAAAAACTGGTTTTAGTTCCTTTTGGAGAGTATATACCACTACCAAAATTTGCACAAAAATTCATCAATGACACTTTCTTTAGCGGAGCCAGTGACTTTGTAACAGCTAAAAAGCCTACTGATTTTCTCATTAAAGGAGTAAAATTTCGAAATGCCATCTGCTATGAAGCTACATGCCAGGAAATCTATGAAGGAGATGTAAAGTATCTGCTCGCCATGAGTAACAATGCCTGGTTCGCCCCATCCATAGAGCCCACTCTACAAAAACTGCTTTTAGAGTATTATGCGCGCAAAAATGGTGTAACTATCTATCATGCGGCCAATTATAAGGGTACAGGAGTCATCAAATAATCTTATTCTAAACTCTTCTTGATATAATAAGAAAAAATATTTTAGGATTATTATCAATATGCTTAATTTAAAAAATCCAAACCTTTATAATAACCGTGAAATCTCTTGGCTACAATTTAATACAAGGGTATTAAAACAAGCTCAGGATGATTCACTTCCACTTTTAGAACGCCTCAAGTTTCTTGCCATTTATGGTACAAATTTAGATGAATTTTATATGATTCGTGTAGCAGGGCTGAAAAAACTCTTTGCTGCAGGTATCATCGTATCAGGTCCAGATAAGCTTACACCTCTGCAACAGTTGCGTGAGATACGTTCATATCTGCACCAAGAGCAACAAGTCGTAGAGCACTGTCGCAGTGAGATTTTAAAAAAGCTTGAACCAGAAGGTATTAGTGTCAAGATATACGAAGAGCTCAATAATCAGGAAAAACATAAAGTCAACCAGTACTTCAATGAAAACATCTATCCGGTTATCATTCCAATTGCAGTCGATGCAACACACCCTTTTCCACACCTTAACAACCTCAGTTTTGGTCTCATTGTCAAACTACGTGATAATGACAATGATGATATTGAGCGTTTTGGAATCATTCGTGTCCCTCGTGTACTCAATCGTTTTGTCGAGCTTGAAGGCGGTGTTTATGTGCCTATTGAGAGTGTTGTAGAAAAACATGTTGATGAGCTTTTTCCAGGATACAGCCTCATAAAATATGCACCATTTCGTGTGACAAGAAATGCTGATATTGCTATTGAAGAAGAAGAGGCAGACGACTTTATGGAGATTCTTGAAGAGGGTCTCAAACTTCGCCGTAAAGGTGAGATGGTTCGTCTTGAAGTCGGTTCCAATGCCGATGCAGAGATCATTAACTTTATCAACAAACATACAAATGTCTATAAGGATGACATCTATACATTCCATACATTCTTAAATCTTGCATCACTCTGGCAGATAGTTTCCAACCGTAATTTTGCACATCTTTTACTGCCTCCGTTTAAACCAAAACTGCTACCACCTTTTGATGCAAGTGAAGATATTTTTGCAACCTTAGAGAAGCAAGATGTCCTCATGTATCATCCCTACGAAAGCTTTGAGCCGGTTGTTAAGCTTATTCAGACTGCAGCAAAAGATCCTGATGTTGTATCAATTAAGATGACACTCTACCGTTCAGGAACAAACTCACCAATAGTAAAAGCCCTCATGGATGCAAGTGAGAGTGGTAAGCAGGTAACGGTTATGGTTGAGCTTAAAGCCCGTTTTGATGAAGAGAACAATCTTATCTGGGCAAAAGCACTGGAGAAATCTGGTGCGCACGTTATTTACGGCATTAAAGGCTTTAAAGTTCATGCAAAAGCAGCACTTGTTACTCGTAGAAAAAATGGGAAGCTCAAACAGTATGCGCATCTTGGCACAGGAAACTATAACCCAAGTACAGCAAAAATTTATACCGATATGAGTTATATGACATCTAAAGATGTTATTACAAATGATTTGACTCGTTTTTTTCACTTTTTAACCGGTTTTAGTAAAAAAGGTAAACTCAACGAACTCTATATGGCACCATCACAGATAAAGCCAAAAATTCTCTCACTCATTCACAATGAAACACGTCAGGGGAAAAATGGACATATCATTGCAAAAATAAACTCTTTAGTTGATGAAGATGTTATCCGTGCACTTTACAAAGCAAGTCAAGCAGGTGTAAAAGTAGAACTTATTGTTCGTGGAATCTGCTGTTTAAAACCTGGCATTAAAGGTGTAAGCGAGAACATTCGAGTTATCTCTATCTTAGGAAAATATCTTGAACATGCCCGTGCATTTTATTTCAAAAATGATGCCGCGCAGGTTTATATCTCAAGTGCAGACTGGATGCCACGAAACCTTGTACGTAGAATTGAACTACTTACTGCTGTAAAAGATGAAGCATCAAAAAGAAAAATCATTCAAATTCTCAAACTTCAATACTCAGATAATGTTTTAGCACATGAACTCAAAAATGACGGAACATACATAAAACTCAAAGCTGATGGACAAAAAGCTATCAATAACCATAAACTCTTAGAAGATTATGTCAATAAGATCGCAAAAGCAACAAAAAAAGAGACCTCAACTTACGTACAACAACTTGTAAACCGTCTCTTTATTGAGAGCTAGGAGTAAAAAATGCTACACACTTTTAAAGGAATTGAACCTAAGATAAAAGCAGGTACATGGATAGCACCTTCAGCCGATGTTATCGGAGATGTCAACATAGGCAAAGATTGCTCTATCTGGTTTGGCTGTGTCGTGCGTGGAGATGTTCACTACATAAGTATAGGAGAGAGAACCAACATCCAAGATCTCTCTATGATTCATGTTACACACTATAAAAATGGTGATAAATCAACAGGAAATCCAACTATTATAGGCAATGATGTCACAGTAGGACATCGTGTTATGCTCCATGGCTGTACAATCGAAGATGCCTGTTTGATTGGAATGAGTGCTACTATTTTAGATGGTGCAATCATTGGCAAAGAGAGCATTGTCGGAGCTGGTGCACTTGTCACAAAAAATAAAGTCTTTCCACCAAGAAGTCTCATAGTAGGAAGTCCTGCAAAAGTAGTTCGGGAGTTAAATGATGAAGAGGTAGCAGAGCTGTATGCGTCTGCTAAGCGGTATGTAGCATTTAAAAAGGACTATGAGAACTAAAAACTTTATGTTCTGTAGTCAGCATTGATCTCCACATATCTATGCCCTAAATCACAGCCATATGCTTCAAAACTTCCGTTTGCTATGCCCAGATCGCAAAAGATGGTGAAAATATCTTTTTTCATGACTGCTGCAGCTTTTGCTTCCATGTCTGCATCAAAGAAAAGTTCCCCTTTTTTATAAACACAGACATCATCAAAAGAGATAGTTAAACTCTCTTCATCGGCCTCTGCTCCACTGGCACCTACTGTTGAAGCGATACGCCCCCAGTTTGGATCTTCTCCATAGAGTGCTGTTTTTACAAGCAAAGAGTTTGAGAGTGCTTTTGCTACGACTTCTGCCTCTCTATCATCTTTTGCACCCGTTACTTTATATGTTACAAGTTTACTAGCACCTTCTCCATCACGTACCATCTCACGTGCTAAAAAACGCATAATATTTTCAAGAGCCTCTATAAATGCCTCTTTGTGAAATGTATCTGATTCTCCATTACTAAGCAGCATAACAGTATCATTTGTAGAAGTATCACCATCTACACTCGCTGCATTGAATGTCACACTTACCTTTTCATCCAAAATTTCCTGCATCTCTTTGCGTGAGACCTTTGCATCGGTTGTAATAAAGCAGAGCATTGTCGCCATTGCAGGATTAATCATCCCAGCACCTTTTGCCATTGCTCCAATATGAAAGCTACTGCCATCTGCAAGTTCAACACGATACGCTTTTTCTTTGGAAAAACTATCTGTTGTCATAATTGCCTGCGCTGCTGCGTGAGGCTCACGCTGCGTGAGATCAAAAAGCTTTGCACCTTCAATAATCTTCTCTTTTGGCAATCGAACACCAATAACTCCAGTTGAGCTCATTACAGGATTGCTAACGCAAGATGGCAGTGTAGCAATAATTTCATCAATATCTTCTACTCCTGCACTTCCTGTCATAGCGTTGGCATTTTTAGAGTTAATCAATACAAAATTTGTCTGAAACTCCCCTTTTGCTTTAAAATGTTTAATGGGTGCTGCTGCCATTTTATTTGTCGTAAAAACCGATGCTATCTCACAGATAGAATCAGAATAGATAAATGCCATATCTTTTGCACCCTTAGCTTTGAGTCCAGCACTTACACCATCAGCAAAAAAACCATTAGCAGCACAAACACCACTTTTTAATTCTACTAACTTATACAAATTTCAATTCCTTTGGTTTTACTCTTTTTTTAAGCAGCTCTTTTGTTGTTGTTATACCCTCTTGTGTCCCAATGACAAGAAGTTTTGATTCACTTGTAACAAGTGTATCACCTTTTGGCATTGAGATAAATTTTCCATCTTTTTTACGAATACCGACAACAGATGTATTTGTTATTTGACGAATATGTGTCTCTTTTAATTTTTTAAGCACTGCCCATGAATAACGTGGAACTTCTATCTCTTGCATATCAAGAGGATTGTCACTTCTATACAAAAACTCCTCAAGCAAATTTTCCATATCCGGTCGTGCCGCCATCGCGCTCACACGTTGCGCTGTCAGTTTTGTAGGACTTACAACCGTATCTGCTCCGAGTTTTTTGAGCTTTTCAACATCACTCATTGTCTCTGCAGCTGAGATCACATAATAAGGGCGTGGAAGATAATGCTCTTTTTCAAAGAGTCTTACAGAAGCAATCAGTGCGATATTATCAGCAATTAAATCTGAAAGTGTAATCAGACCTTTGGCAGAAGAGAGATGTGCTTTAAGCATTGCAAGCTCTGCGTGAGGTTCAGCTTGAAGATATTGTGGATATTTATATTCAGCTGCCCACTCATGTATCTCTTTTCTTGGATCAATAACCACAAAAGGTATATGGTTTTTACGTAGTTGTTTCGTCACTTCAATAGTATAGTCATTATGGTAACAAACAACAAAGTGTTTTTTGAGCCTTGCAATTTTATATAACATTCTTCGCTCCTTGAATACGGCAATAATATGCCCTTTATTTATCTCAGCGACTAAAATACCTAGTGCACTCGAGAAAACTGCAAATCCGGCAATAATCAAGTTAATTGTAAAGATTCTACCCGTTGGTGATATTGGAGCTATCTCTCCAAATCCAACAGTAGTAAATGTGATAGCTGTCTGATAGATAGCATCCATTATTGTAAAGTTATCTATAAGAACATAACCGATAGTCCCGGCCAACATAACAATAACAGTAAGTATAAGAGGTAAGCGGAAAGCTTTGAGATGGGGGTAAACTTCTGGAAGAAGCTTTTTATCTGGTTTGGGAGCAATCTCCCAATTAAGGAATTTACGAATCCTTTGTAAAAGATTCAAAACAAATTCCTAAAGTTTACGAATTTTTCTTAAGTGTGCGTAATTCTCTTGCAGAAATCTTAATTTT
>CAZGSK010000068.1:0-6313 GCA_964528435.1 uncultured Sulfurimonas sp.
TTTCAACAACATCGCTTTGGTAACCAAACTCTTTTAGTCCCTCTGCAAGCATTTTATTTAATGTTACTTCATCTTCTATAATAAGAATACGCATTCATTATTTCCTATTTCTAATATTTTGGCGGAATTGTAGCATAATTTTAGGTTTACTTAAAGTTTTTTTCAATTTTTTTTAAAAAAAAATGAAGTTTGGATTAAGAATCGAACTGATACTCTTCTTGCACAGAGACCTTACAATCGGGAAGTATAGAGGGTTTTGTTATTTTTAGATGCAGGGTATTTATTTTTGAAAATTTTTCTTTAAGTTTTTGTGATAAATCATTTAAAGCATCTTCTATTAAAAGATATTTTTTGTTTTTCATTGTAGTTTTAATGATATTGACAACATCTGCATAGTTAATAAAATCATCTTTATACGCATACTCTATACTAAGATTGATGATGACCTCTTGTTCTTTGTGTCTCTCAAAATCTAAAATTCCTATAATACAAAAAAATTTTAGATCTTCGATGAAAATTTTCATCTATATGACTCGTTTCTCTTCGCCTTTAATAACACGAATAATATTTGGGATGTGTTTATAAAAAAGAATAAAGACAATAAAAACAACCGGTGCGTGAGCCATATTTGGATGAATGATAAAACTTGATATAAGAAGTGCAAGAACACCTGTTAATGATGAGACAGATGAGATACGAAGAGTTTTCGCCATAACAGCCCAGACAACAAGAGCGATTGTTGTCTCAATTGGAAGCATAAACATCATTACACCCATTCCCGTTGCTATGCCTTTTCCACCTTCGAGACCAAGGTATGGTGAGAAACAGTGACCAAGAACGGCTAAAACTGCAATTGCCCATAATACTGACTCATCAAGCCCCATAAAGTAAGCAACGACTAAAACTGCTACACCCTTAATGGCATCAAGTGCGAGTGTTGCGATACCGAGTTTTTTTGCTAATGCAGGGTCACGTTCTTTTACGACACGCAGCACATTTGTAGCACCGATGCTTCCGCTTCCTGAAGATTTAACATCTACACCTGCAAATTTTTTTGCGAGTAAGAGACCAAAAGGAATACCACCGATGAGATACGCTGCAATGTAAAATTCTACATTGAGATTAAATAAAAAATCCATTAATAACCTTAAATTATTTGAGTAGTGGCATTCTACACTTTTTATGCTAAATATATTTTGATATAATTGCAGCAATATAAAAACAGGATAAGTTTTTGAGATATACAAATGAAGAATTAAAAGACAAAATTAATGAACTCAAAGAGAAGTTGAGCGTAACTGTAGTTGCGCATTTTTATCAGCGTGATGAAGTTTTTGAAGTAGGGGATATTACAGGAGATTCTCTTGAACTTGCAATGAAAACCAAAGATGATAATGCTGAATTTGTTCTCTTTTGTGGTGTTGCTTTTATGGGGCAGAGTGTAAAAGTGCTCTCCCCTCAAAAACGAGTTGTAATGCCAAAGCTTGCTTGCTGTGCAATGGCAAGTATGATAACAGATTTGCAATATGATGAAGCTGTGAAATTTTTAAATGATAATGGCATTGCAAATGAGAATATATTGCCAATTACCTACATAAATTCAGGTGCAGATGTAAAAGCCAAAGTGGGTGAAATGGGTGGTATGGTCTGTACCAGCGCAAATGCAAAAAAAATTATTACAAAAGCATTAGATCAAAAGAAAAAGATTCTTTTTGTTCCAGATAGATGTTTAGGACAAAATATCGCTAATCAAATGGGATTGAAATCTATGGTCATTGGAGAGGGTGGAGATCCAAAAGAGGCAGATATTATCTGTTATGATGGCTTTTGTTCTGTGCATCAGCTCTTTACGTTAGAAGATATTGCATTTTACAGAAAAAAATATCCGGGTATTTTAATAGCAGTGCATCCCGAATGTGATCCTGCAATTTGTGATGCAAGTGATTTTGTCGGTTCAACATCACAACTTATTAAGTATATTCAGGAATTGCCAGAGGATCAAAAGGTGGCTGTTGGGACAGAATTTAATATGGTTAACCGTTTACGTCCTAAAAATACCTATATTCTTAGTTCTACAAAACCAGAGTGTCCGACAATGAATGAGACAACACTTGAAGATGTCTATCTCACGCTTAAGGCTATTGATGAGGGCTCTCCTATTAATGAGATTGAGGTTGATGAAAATACACAAAAATGGGCAAAAATTGCTCTAGAACGAATGTTGGCATTATGATTGCAACATTTGTAAAAGAGGCCTTGCGTGAGGATGTTGGACGAGGAGATCTTTATGCCCTTGTAGAAGCTGCTGTTCCTGCTTCATCAAAAGTTATTGCAAAAAGTGATGGTGTACTTGCCGGAGTGAAATATGTCAATGTTTTGTGCCAACTAGAGAAAATAGAAGTAAAATGGCTGAGAAATGATAAAGAGAGTTTTAAAAAAGGCGATTGTATAGCAGAATTTCGGGCTGACTCTCACGCAATGTTGCGTTGTGAGCGTACGATTTTAGATATGCTTTTGCATGCAAGCTCCATTGCAACACTGACACGAAAATATGTCGATATTATCAAGCCGTATGGAACTAAACTTTTAGATACAAGAAAAACACGTCCTCTTTTACGTATATTTGAAAAATATGCAACACGTTGTGGCGGAGCAGTGAATCACAGAATGGGACTGGATGATTCACTAATGATAAAAGATACCCATTTAAAAACTATTGAAAATCTCAGTGACTATATTACCAAAGCACGTGAGGTTATTCCTTTTACTGCAAAGATTGAAGTCGAAGCAGAGACACTCTGGATTGCCAAAGAGGCAATGGAAGCAAAGTGTGATATTGTAATGTGTGACAATATGACACCGGCTCAGGTTGAAGAGGTTGTCGCTTTTAGAGATACTAACTACCCGCATATACTTCTTGAAGCAAGTGGAAATATCTCACTTGAGACTATTGAGAGCTATGCAAAAACAGGTGTTGATGCCATAAGCTCAGGCTCTTTGATTCATCAGGCAAATTGGATTGACTTGTCAATGAAAATGGATTAAAGGTCAGGCATAAATAATGGCTGATGATCAGGAAAAGACCGAAGTTACCATCTTTTTGAACGAAAAAGGAACAAGTCCCTTTTTCTACGCTAGCCGCTATGGCACTAAAGAGAAGTTTAGAGTAAACTTCTGTGAGTTCTTTTAGGAGAATTGAATGGCTGATGATGCTGAAAAAACAGAAGAACCCACCCCCAAGAAGATAGAAGATGCCCGAAAAGAGGGGAATGTTCCAAAATCTCAGGATGCTTCGGGAGTAATAACGCTTTTTGTAGCTATTTTGGCAGTTTTAATGCTCTTTCCTTTTATGGCAAAACATATGATTTTGCTTTTTCATTACTATTTCTCGCTTATAGGTTCGGAACTTAATAAAACTTCAATGATAGATATTGCAATAGTAACGATTAGGGAGTTCTTACTTATGGTACTGCCTTTAGCAACGGCAGTTGCTGTTGCCGGAGTTATTGCGGCATTTGCGCAATTTGGTTTTCTTTTTACTTCTAAGGCAATTATGCCTGATTTTAAAAAGATAGACCCGATAAAAGGGACGAAAAACCTTTTTTCTATAAAAAAACTGATTGAGGGTGTAAAAGTAACTTTCAAATCTTTTACAACGCTTGGTGTCGGTTTTATCTTCTTTTTTTATTTTATTGCAGAACTTCCGACTGTTGCTCTTTTTGGAATGCATGACCAGCTTCTATGGTTAAAAGATAAAATGATTATTATTGCCTTGGTTATGCTTTTTATCATATTTATTTTTGCAATTATTGATCTTATTATTGTGCGTAAGCAGTATTTTGATGGACTGAAAATGTCTAAGCAAGAGATAAAAGATGAGATGAAAAATATGGAGGGAGATCCGCTCATAAAATCAAAAATTCGCCAGATTCAAATGGAGGCCTCACGCAAACGAATGATGGCAGAAGTGCCTAATGCAGATGTCGTTATTACCAATCCTACTCATTATGCAGTTGCTATCAAGTATGATGCCAAGAAATCTCATGCACCGATTGTTCTTGCAAAGGGGATGGATCATATTGCACAGCAAATTAAAAAGATTGCCAGAGAAAATAATGTACATATCGTACAAAATCCACCACTTGCTCGTTCACTCTATAATGAAGTAGAAGTTGACAAAGCTATTCCAGAGGCGTTGTTTGCTGCTGTTGCAGAGGTGCTTGCTTATGTTTACAAGATGAATAAAAAATAGTATATAATTTTGCCAAATCTTAAAAAGCAGAGACCTATTGATACCATTACAAGAGTTGGAAAAATCAAAACACGTTCTTATAAAGAGTTCTAAAAACACCTTTGCTCAGGCTAGTGTTTTATACTCATTGATGTTAGTAAAACATAAAAAAGTCTCTCTGTTTTCAGAAGAAAAAGAGAGACAATATGCTTTTTTACCATGGTATGAAAAACTTCGCACAAGTGAGCCAAGTTCTGCAGACTTAAAAATCAGTGCAGATATAGATGTTTTCGAGTTATATACTTTTTTACAAAAGCATGAGATAAAGATAAATGCAAAGATGGCTACAGCACTCTATGCAGGTTTTTTAAAGCGCTATGATAATTTTTTAAGCTCTGAATGTAATGGCACGGTTTTTGCTGCTTTAAGTGAACTGATAAAGCTGGGTGCAGATCATCGATTATGTGTGAATGAACTGACACAAAAAATACCCTTAAGCAGACTGCGATTAAAGTCTGTGGTATTTAAAAAAGTTCTTTTAAAAAAGAGTGCAGAGCTTGCCTATGTACATTTGTGTGATGAGGACTTTGAATCTAGTGGTGCTGCTTGGGAAGATATCTATGATATTGCCAAAGAGCTTTTAAATCTGGCTCATGTTCAAGAGGTAGAGATCATCAAAAGTGATGAAAAAGATAAAATTATAAAGTTAAGTAAGGAAGTTTGATTTGAGAAGAAAAAAGAGTAGTTCTTCATTAGGTGTTTTATTGGTATTTGTTTTAGTTGTAGTAGCAGGCTTGTATGTCTATTTTTCAGAAACATTTGAGCGAAATGCTCCAATAATCGCTATGCAAGAGAATAATGGGTATTGGAATCTGAAAAAACCATTGAAGATTAAAATTAGTGATACAAGCGGTATTCAATCATATAAAATTATAATGCATACAAAAGATGGCGATAAAACACTGCAGTACGAACAGCTTTTGTCTCCAGAAAAAGAGTTGCTTCTTGAAGTCGCACCCCCTCGTGGTTCATACACAATGAAAGATAAAGAGATTAAGCTTCTCATTCAGGCACAAGATATCAGCAAATGGAATTTTTTTAAAGGCAATCTTGCACAGCAGTCGTTTAAACTTAAAATCGACAAAAAAAGACCACGTGTAAGTATTGTTAATAACTCTTATAAGATCTCACGTGGTGGTTCTGCACTTGTGGTTTTTAGAGTTGAAGATGAAAATATTGATGATATCTATATACTCTCAAATCATAATAAACATTTTAAAGCGCAACCTTTTTATAAGGAAGGGTATTATATTGCTCTTTTGGCATGGCCTGTAAAAGACAGTACTTTTAAAGCAACGGTTGTTGCAACTGACTTTGCCGGAAATATGGCAAAATCATATGTTCCTCTCTATCTTAAAAACAAAGAGTACAGACTCTCACGCATCACACTCTCAGATAAGTTTCTAAATGGAAAGATATATGAGCTTGCTGAAGAGTTTGAAGAGACACAGGGTGTAGATAATAAACTAGAGCAGTTTAAGATCATTAATGAAGATGTCCGTGCAAAAAATGAGAAGCTTATTCATAAGGTTACTTCTGTTGTTTCTGATGATATGATTAGTGATTTTAAGATAAAAAGAATGTATCCACTTAAAAACGGGCAGGTTGTTGCTTATTTTGGAGATCATAGAAAGTACTATTACAAAGGTAAGTTTATCAGTGAAGCGTATCACTTAGGGCTTGATATGGCTTCACACGCTATGGCTCCGATAAAGACACAAAATGGTGGGAAAGTAGTGTATGCCGATTATAACGGTCTTTATGGAAATATGCCAATTCTTTCTCATGGTTTAGGGCTTTATACTCTCTATGGACACTGTTCAAATATTGATGTGGCAGTTGATGAAGATGTTGCACCAAATACAAAAATAGCAAGTACAGGTAAAACAGGTTATGCGATGGGAGATCACCTCCATTTTGGTGTACTTGTTCAAGGAATTGAAGTACGTCCGCAAGAGTGGATGGATAAACAGTGGATAAAACTCAATATTAGTGATATAATTAAAAACGCTAAAAAGATTA
>CAZGSK010000069.1:0-6262 GCA_964528435.1 uncultured Sulfurimonas sp.
AAACTGTGTTTTGTTAAATGTCTGCTGACGTTTGGCAAGTTGTGCTGTATGTGTTGTGATGCGTTGGAGCATCTCTGTTTTATCTATTTTTGCATCTAAATAGTCCAATACCTCCACTATGCCAATGGCTTTCATGGCATTGGGTGCTCTTGTATATTTCTGTTCAAGATAGGAGATTTCATCGATAATCCCCATGTCATACATCTGCTGCGTTCTTTTTGCTATGCGCTCACGCAGAATTTCACGCTCTACATCAATGTTGAAAATCGGTAGATCTGTAATAACAGGTTTGGGTGGATTTTTCGCGAACCATTCGCTTGGTGTCAAGCCTGAAGCTTCATAGATAAGGAGTGCTTTTTCAATGCGGTAGCGGTCATTTGGTGCTATTTTTTGCATATATTTCGCATCTTTTGCTGCTAATGCTTCGTAGCTCTGCGTGAGTTTATTGAGTTTTTCTTTGACACGTTCCTGCGTGAGGGGTGTAATTTCTGGAAGTGGTGAGAGCCCATCAAGAAGTGATTTTAAGTAAAAAGATGTACCACCGACAATGATGAGGTTTTTACTCTCTTCTTTACATTTTTGCACTACATCTTGATAGAGCTTTATAAAAATCTCCACACTAAAATGCTCATCTGGGTATATTTCATCAATGCCAAAATGTTTAATCTCACGCAGCTCCTCTTTAGAGGGTTTTGCTGCAACGATATCTATCTCTTTATAGATACTGAGTGAATCTATACTGAGAATGTAAGCATCTATGCTTTTGGCGATTTTAATGGCAAGGTCACTTTTTCCAGACGCTGTCGGACCGATGAGTGCGAGTTGTTTCATAAGCGGATTATAACACAAGTTCAAATGAGAGCTACTCTTTACTCTCTTGAATGATTTGTGTATCTTCTGTTATCTCAGAGAGAAGTTTTGTCTCTTCTTTGACTTGCATATTGCCACTGAGTGCTTTAATGAGTTCACTTTCCTGCTCTTTAGCGAGTTTTCCACTTGCTACAGTGTCAATAATTTTCTCGGCTATACGCATACGTGCCATATTCTCTTGTTGATGAAAATATTTGTCAAGATTATCTTGATAGGCTCGAAGCTTGTCATCATGTCGGCGTTTGAAGTAGAGATAGAGGAAGTAACTGATGACGATTAAGAGTAAAAAGAGTATAACAAGCAGATAGCGCTTGATCTCCATTGAATCAGCCCGTTCCAAATTACGCAGTTTTGCTTCAAAAGCTTCTTTGTCCTTTGCTTGTGCAAGTAGAAGTTTCTCTTTCTCAGCCTCTGCTTCAAGTTTTATCTTCTCTAAGAGTTGCTCTTTTTCAAGTTTTGCCAATGTTGTTTGGGATTTTATCTTTGCTAACTCTTGTTCTTTTAGCGCGTCTATCTTTTTAAGTTGCACCTCTTTTGAATTTGCTATTTTTTCTTCAAAAGCTTTCTTTTCTTGAAGCTTTTTAGCGGCAATATCTTTGGAGGAGTCACCAAAATTACAGGCTGTAAAAAAGAGTGTTAATAGAAGTAAAAAAGTAAATTTCATATGGTTAACCTTCAAATATTGAAGAGCTATTCTACTGAATTTTTTGTTTGATAGATATTAATTTAGAGCAAGATCTTGCTCATATCATTAAAAATTAATTCACTTTTGGATAAAATACAACAAATAAAAATATGGGGTGGAAATTGCAACGATTAATTCAAAAAGCAAAAGATTTTAATGAACTTGTGATGTTTGAACACTCTATATTTTCTTTGCCGTTTATCTTTATTGCAATGGTTGTTGCAGCCGATGGATGGTTTGGATTTGGATTGCTGATTTTAGGTGTTTTAGCAGCGCTGAGTGCACGTAATTTTGCAATGGGTGTCAATCGTTATGCCGACAGAGATATAGATGCAAAAAATCCACGCACGGCAACACGACCAAATGTAGATGGCCGTCTGGATGCAGCGAGTATGTTAATATTTATAGCCGTGAACGCATTTGTCTTTATTGCAGTAGCTTATATGATAAACTCTTTGGCATTTGCACTCTCTGTGCCAATCTTATTTGTCTTGGGATCGTACTCATATTTTAAACGTTTTTCCTCTTTGGCGCATGTTATTTTGGGTATTTCTCTTGGACTTGCACCAATAGCCGGTGTTGTCGCTGTGAATGCTACGATTCCTCTTTGGTCGGTTTTGCTTTCACTGGGAGTTATCTTTTGGGTGGCTGGTTTTGATCTGCTCTACTCACTGCAAGATATGGATTTTGACAAAGAGGAGGGACTACACTCTATTCCTTCTAAGTATGGAGCAGAAGCAACGCTTTTTATCTCTGCTCTTTTTCATGCATTAACGGTGCTTTTCTGGCTTCTTTTTGTTTGGGCGGCAGGATTGGGATTTTTTGCTTATGTCGCAGCAGTTGGAAGCGGATTTGTGCTTTATTATGAACAGACTTTAGTACGAAAAGATTTCAAACAGATTGACCGTGCCTTTTTTACGGTAAATGGATATCTCGGAATTGCCTTTTTTCTACTTATTATTATTGACAGGATAGCCGCATGAGTGAACCACGTTTAGTCCCTGCACCCATAAGCATACAGTTTTCAGAAGCTTCGTTAGATAAAGAGGCATACGAGAGGGAGTTTCAACAACTCAGCGAGAGTGATGATGATCCCATAAGCCAGTGGCTTAAACTTGCAAAAGCAAGAGGAGATACTGCTGAGACAGATCCGGTACTTTTAAATCTTGTCGTGGAGTTACATAGAAAGATAGATGCCCTAGAGGCATTTTTAAAAAATGAGGTGCCAAAACGAGTGTCTCTCACGCAAGAAGCAGAGATAGACTCTATTGGATTTGAACACTTTAAACTCAAAGAGCCACTTTTAGAAGCAGGAAAGATTTACTATGGACGTGTAGCGATGCCGGTGCACCCAAAACGTGATGTTGGGCTCTTTTTTAAAGCAGTGGATTCGCAGCTTGCAGAGATAGTACGTATGCATGAGAGAGATGAAAAAGAGTGGGCAGCTTATATGACCGCACGTGAGAGAATCTTGATTCGTCAAACAAGAGAGAAAAAACAGTGAACATAGAAAACTTTCAATTTAATATTGAGTATGTCATCGTTATTATGGCGGCTGTGATTCTTTATCTGCTTTACTATGTATATACAAAAGATTCTGATTATTCACGCAATATTCGTTCAGTTGCTTCTGTGGTAGAAGATCTCAATAGAGAGCTATTTTATCTCAAACGTGAACTAAAAGAGACAGAATCTGCCATCAAAAAAGCTCCCTCACGCATGAGTGATGATGAGATATACCAAGAGATAGAACGTAGTGTTTATGATATGGTACAACCACTTTCCTTGGCGCTTAAACAGATACAAAACAACATTGAAAGTATTGAAGTTGAGATAGAGTCTCGCATTGCGCAGTTAGAGAGTGGTGTTAAGCAGATCAGTATTCCCTCTTCTATTCACGGTAATGATGATGAAAAGATCATTTCACTTTTTCAGCAGGGCGTAGCTATTGATACCATTGCAAAAGAGCTGCACATCTCAAAACCAGAAGTTGAGTTTGTTTTAAAAATCAACAAGATAAAGTAGATTGATGCAAGCAGACAGACAGCTTTTTACACTTGTGAGTATTCTTATTGGTCTGAGTATTATTCTCTCATATACACTTACAACCTATACTGTTTTACTCTTTGGTGTCAATGAGTTTCACTTTGTTATTCGTCAGTCTGTTTTTGCATTTTTAGGTATAGGTATTATCTACACACTCTCACAACTTGATCCAGATAAGTGGCTTAAACCTATTGGTTTTACTCTCTTTTTTGGTTCTTTGATTTTGATGATGGCGATGCCGTTTCTTCCTGAAAGCATTGTTTCTGAGGTTGGAGGGGCAAAGCGGTGGATAAAAATAGCCGGCTTCTCTCTAGCTCCTGTTGAATTTTTCAAGGTTGGCTTTGTCTATTTTCTTGCTTGGAGTTTCTCACGCAAACTAGGACACCATGATGGTATGGGACTCAAAAATGAGTTTAAGCGTTTTTTACCTTATGGTGTCATCTTTGTTATGGCGATGTTTATTATTGCATTTTTACAAAAAGATTTAGGGCAGGTTGTAGTCCTTGGTGCGACACTTCTCTTTATGCTCATATTTGCAGGGAGTAGCTTTCGTTTTTTCTTGAGCATCTTAGGCGGAATTTTTACAGCTGTTGTTGTTTTTATTTTAACTGCTGAGCATAGAATACTGCGTATAAAATCATGGTGGTCTATAGCGCAAAACTCTGTTTTGGAGCTTCTGCCGGATGTCATAGCAGATAAACTGCGTGTTCCAGTTGAGGTAGAACCTTATCAGATAGGAAACTCTCTTAATGCTATTCATAATGGGGGCTTTTTTGGTACAGGTCTTGCAAACGGGACATTTAAACTTGGATTCTTATCAGAGGTACATACCGACTTTGTGCTTGCAGGTCTTAGTGAAGAGTTTGGTTTTGTCGGGCTCTTCTTTGTTGTCGTGGTATTTATGTGGATGCTGCAGCGAATTTTTAAAGTGGCAAATCGTGTAGATGATACAAGTCTATACCTTTTTAGTATAGGAATTGGACTTATTTTGGCATTTGCTTTTTTGGTAAATGCGTATGGAATTAGTGGAATTACACCGATTAAGGGAATATCTGTACCATTTCTCTCTTATGGAGGTTCTGCTATGCTGGGTGCTTCTTTTGGAGTTGGTATGGTGTTGATGGCAAGTAAAAAAGCAGATATGAGTTAGAGGTAAATAATGAGATTATGTGTAACAGGCGGTGGAACAGGTGGGCATTTAATGATAGCAGAGGCGATTGTCGAAGCTGCTGTTGCTGAAGGGCATGAGTGCATCTTTATCGGCTCAACGAAAGGGCAGGATAGAAAATATTTTGAACATGGCAGTCCGTTTTCGCATGTCTATTTTTTGGAAACGACAGGTGTTGTTAACCAAAAAGGCTTTGCAAAAGTCAAGGCACTTTATAAGATTGTAAAAGCACTCTTTCGCTCACGCAAGATACTCAAAAAACATAAAATCAATGCTACATACAGTGTTGGGGGATTCTCCGCTGCACCTGCCTCTTTAGCAACGCTTTCTCTTTTTAAACCGCTCTTCATTCATGAACAAAATGCAGTAACAGGACGACTCAATGCGCTCTTAAAACCATTTGCAAAAAGTTTTGTCTCTGCATATGATAACAATTCTCCAATTCAGGGCTATCCGGTTAAAGAGATTTTTTATAAAACAGCACATTTGCGTGAGGCGTTAGAAACCATCATCTTTCTTGGTGGCAGTCATGGCGCAAAAGCGATTAATGATCTAGCTCTTGAAGTGGCTTGGAAACTGAAAAAAAGAGGAATTAAGATTATTCATCAAGCCGGAGAAGCAGACTTTGAACGTGTAAAAACAGAGTATGAAAAGCTTGGCGTTGAAGTAGAACTTTATGCCTTTACAAAAGAGTTGCCTGTACTTATAAATCAGGCAGATATGGCAGTCTCACGCAGCGGAGCCTCAACCCTGTGGGAGCTGACAACAAACGGCTGCCCGGCTCTTTATGTTCCTTATCCTTATGCTGCGGGAGATCATCAATACTATAATGCAAAGTTTATAGTAGATAATGAGATGGGTTGGCTTGAACGTGAGGGAGAAGGCTTAAAATCAAAACTTATCTCCATCATTAAAGAGCCAAACCTCAAAGAAAAAAGCGAAAAATTACTCAAATATGCCAAAAAAGATGTGGCTCTGCAGATGATAAAAGATGTTGAGGCAAAAATTTAGCCATAATGAATAAAAATATTTTTTATGAGTATGAGGCTATTGACGATGAAGAGATAGTCAGATATATTCAAACTCATAAAGAGTTGCACTCTTTTTTTAAAGAGGAGTGGGGAGAGGTAAAACCACTCCAATATTGCGGTATTTTGCATATAAAGGGGCGAGATATTTATATTTTGCCAAAAGTGACAAGGCGTGAGGATGTTCGTAATTTAGATATTTTTATCTATATGCTTCTGTATGCTTATGATATAAAACTTCAAAATCAAGATTTTGCAAAAGCTAAAAACTATAGAAGTAGTTTTCTTTTAGAGGTTTTAGTGCAGTATTTTGCAAAAGAACTTTTGCGTGAGTTTACCAAAGGACTCTATAAAACCTACATTACAAAAGAAGAAAATTTAACAACACTTCGTGGAAAATATCTGCTCACGCAAAATATATGCCATAACTTTACAAAGAGTAAAATCTATTGTGAGTTTGATGAG
>CAZGSK010000070.1:0-6253 GCA_964528435.1 uncultured Sulfurimonas sp.
TATCTTCTGGTTGATCAGCAGTTAAGAACATATCAGCTGGTCCCATACCAAGAGTTGCACGTGCTTTTGATGTTAAACCACGACCAATAATCAATGGAATACGTCCACCTGCACGCACTTCATCTGTAATTGTATTTGGACGAAGAGTAAATGTTGCGATACATTCACCATTTTTATGTGCTTCACCTTTATATGGATAGATATCAATTACATCACCCATCTCCATTTTTGTAACATCAAGTTCTAATGGAAGTGCGCCAGAATCTTCTGCTGTTGCAAAGAAAATAGGAGCGATAATACCACCAAGAATAACACCGCCAGTACGCTTGTTAGGAACACCAGGAATATCTTCACCCATGTGCCATTGAACAGAGTTAATACCAGACTTACGAGAAGATCCTGTACCTACAACATCACCAACGTATGCAACAGGGTGACCTTTTTCTTTAAGTTTTTTAATAGTACCAATTGGATCATCCATCTTAGCAGTAAGCATAGAGTTTGCATGAAGTGGAATATCTGAACGAGTAAACGCTTCAGATGCAGGAGAAAGGTCATCTGTATTTGTCTCACCAGGAACTTTAAATACAGTTACAGTGATCTTTTCTGGCAATGGTTTTTTATCTTCAAACCACTCAGCTTTTGCCCAAGATTCCATAACTTTTGTTGCTGCTTCATTACCTTTTTTGTGTAACTCTTCAACATCATTAAATGCGTCATAAACAAGAAGTGTATGTGAAAGCGCTTCAATAGCAGCTTCTACTACTTTTTCATTTTTAGAAGAGAGTGCATCAACCAGTGGTTTAACATTATAACCACCAAGCATCATACCAAGCATTCTGACAGCTTCTTCTGGAGTAATAGCTGCAACATGATGCTCTTCAAGAGCAACTTCATTTAAGAAAGCAGCTTTTACATAAGCAGCATCATCAACACCTGGTGATACACGGTTTTCTAGAAGATCTAACATCTCTTCTACAAATTCCCCTGTTTTAATAAACTCAATAACTTCTACAGTTTGTTCTGCAGAAAGTGGTAATGGAGGAACACCTAGTGCCTCTCTTTCAGCTACATGAGCTGCATATTCTTCTCTAAATTCCATAATCATTCCTGTTTGGTTAATTTTGGAATATTATAACGAAAGAAGTAGAACTATTTTTCAGCGTGTTACATTAAGAAACAGTAATATTTTGTTTTATTTCAAAAATGTGCAAAATTGTAACAGCTATAAGTTTCGTTTTTTAATTTCTTCTTCTATTAAGGCTTTTTCTCTTCCCATATAGTTGTTTTTTAGCCACAAAAGATAAGAGTCGGGTAACTCATCATAATATACCCCTTTATACTGTCCAAAGCCTACTCTTGGCTTTCTTTCCACTTTTAAAGGTCTGTTTTCAAGCGTAACATTTAAGTTACTTTGTTCTAACAGTTTTTCAAACTCACTATATTCTAAACGTTTTTGCAGGACAAAACTATAGGTCTCAAAATCAAAGTAACCTTTTCGCTCTTTTACAAATGATTCAATAGCTTGAATATCTGTAACATTGAGTGCTTCTAAGTTTGAAATATATACACGAAAAGAGTTTTTGAATTTTGTAAAGACAAAGTGAGGTTTTGGCATTAGAGTATCTCTCTAATACCTTTTGCATTTGGAGCAGAAAGAACTCCCTCATGCTCAAGTTGTTCAATAACACGGGCAGAGCGATTATAACCAATTTGCAATTTTCTTTGAAGATAAGATATAGATGTCTTTCTGTCATTAATTACTACATTTTTAGCATCTTCATAAAGTGGATCTAGCTCTTCATAGGTTTCATTTGAACTACTACCATTGTTTTCACTCTCTTCAACTAAAAAGCTTTTATCGTAGTTCGGTTCACGCTGTGCTTTGATGAACTCCACAATTTTCTCTATCTCTTCCTCCGTTGCCCATGGAGCATGTAAGCGTACAAGAGCAGGAGCACCCGGAGGGGTAAAGAGCATATCTCCACGACCAAGCAGTGACTCCGCACCCATTTGATCTAAAATGATTTTGGAATCAACTTTCTGCCCTACTCTGTATGATATACGGGAAGGAAGATTTGCTTTAATAAGACCAGTAACGACATCAACAGATGGACGCTGCGTTGCAACAATAAGGTGAATACCGCATGCACGTGACTTTTGTGCAAGTCTTGCAATAGAGATCTCAACATCTTTACCGCTTGTCATCATAAGATCCGCCAATTCATCAATAACTACTACAATATATGGAAAGTGTTCACCACCCTCTTTTTTTACCTTCTCGTTATAGTTTTCAATATTTTTTGTACGACTCTCAGCCATCAGCTCATACCGTCTTTCCATCTCTGCTACCATATTATTAAGTGCTACAATAGCCTGCTTTGGTTTTGTAATAACTGGCGTGAGCAGATGCGGAATATCATTATAGATAGAAAACTCTAACATTTTAGGATCAATCATTAAAAGACGCAGTTGATCAGGAGAGTTTTTATAAAGGAGTGAAAGTATCATTGCATTAATACCAACACTTTTACCACTTCCTGTTGTACCTGCAATAAGTAAGTGTGGGAGTTTTTTAAGATCGGTAACAAATGGTTTGCCAACAATATCTTTTCCTAAAGCAATAGTAAGTGGAGAAGAGGCATTTTTAAAGAGTTTATCATCCAAAAGCTCACGCAAATAGATAGTCTCTACCGTCTCATTTGGTATCTCAATTCCTACAACATCTTTACCGGGAATTGGTGCTTGAATACGAATAGTCTCAGCTGAGAGTGCCATTGCAAGATCATCTTGAAGGTTTAAAATCTTACTTACTTTTACATTTGCAGCCGGCTTAAACTCAAATGTTGATACAACAGGCCCTGCATACGTGCGAACAACATCACCGTCGATTTTAAAATGGGCAAGCTTTTCTATGAGATACTTAATTTTGTCATCAAGTTCATTCTCATCAATGCTGCGTGAAGTCTTTGGTGGCTTTTGTAAAAAATCCAAAGGTGGCAATTTGAAATTTTTTGGTTTTGCAACTTTGCCCTGTTCTAGCGTATCTAGTAGTTTTTTATTCTCCTCTAGCTCTTCAACAATAACCGTATTTTTATGCGTTTTTAACTCTTTTGCTACTTCTAAAATATTTTTTGGCTTAGTTTCATTTACTTTTGTTGTATTGTTCTCTTTCTCATCGGGAGTAACTTTTTTAATTACAAATTCTTCTTGTTTCTCTTCTTTTCTCAAATATGCCGGTTTGTCCATTTCATTGACAATATCTTCTTTGTCTTCATCCTCTCTAGACTCATTTTCTATGGGTGGTGTATCTATTTGAACATCTTCGATTGTTAGGGTAGCGGACTTTTCACTATTTTGCCGAGTATTTTTAATGCTACTAAAAATTTGCCCAATAATCTCTGCACTACTTTTATCGAGTAAAATAACAATAGCCACAAGCGTAATAATTGCCCAAAATACCCACAAACCAAAAATCCCGATATATGGAGAGAGAAAATCTACAAAATCTGCACCAAATTTTCCTCTATAGGCATTTTCAACAAGAAGTCCTTGCGCTAATAAAAAAGAGAAAAAAAGTAAAAACGAAGCTATAATAACTTCAGCCTCACGAAACGCAAACTGTGCATCTTTGTAAAGATGGTACAGTGGTAACAAAAGTGCAAAAAGATAAATAAATGCAATATAACCAAAATACTCTCTATTATAAAGTGCAAACGTAGCTCCATAGCTTCCCATAAGCCCTGTATCACCAAAAATTGTAGAAAATCCCAAATAAATAAGTATGCCAATAACAATAATAAAAATCGTCTCTTTCAAATAAAAAGCCTTTTATAATTTTAATCTCAATATAGTTGTGAAAAAGTGTAGCCAAAAACGTTCCAAAAGAACATTTTTATGGCAAAATGAAAGATATATTATATATTATAAGTAGTTAACCAAACTCAATTTGGAAATTTTACCTACTGTTGAGAGCATAGCCTGGTAATTAGTATTTAATTGTGCCAAACGCAATGATGCTTCTGCTAAATCTGTATCAACAACAGATGAGCGTAAACTCATCGTACTTATTTCAAGTATCTGTGTTCTCTCCAATGACATATTGAGTGTATTAGATTGTGCACCAACTTTTGCATGCATTCTAAATACATGATCTTGTAAGTCATCCATTTTAGCAATGGCATTTTCTATGCCTACATTACGCTTGTGACCATCTGATGCATCAGGATAAGATTTATAATCTTCTACTGCTGTTATCATTTCATCTATTGTTTTAAAAAAGTCTGTTTTCGGGTCAACAACTGTAAGTGTATTATTAGATTGAAAACTTCCTACGGAAGATGGTTTAGTGAAATCATTTGTATTTTTGTCGTACAGAGCAAGAGAAGCTTGCGTATCTCCTGTAGTTAAATCATTAAATGTTAGTTTTCCATCATAGCTAAGATACGTACTTCCTTCCAATTGTGATTTAACAATAGCTTTATCATATTCATCAGCCGTATTTGATGCAGGTAAATTATTTGTTACTACCATATTAACTACATCCATCAATTGCTGATAAGTCATTTTATCGGCATCTACTGCTGCTCTTGGAGTTTGCATATCATAAATATCATAAGTGTTACCGCCGACTGTAAATTTAGAACCTCCATTTGCTGATGATTTTAAATCTATAGTCGCACTATATGAATTTCCATGGATATCATTTCCAACCAAATTAAAAGTTGTTCCATCAAGTGTATCGGCACTATTTTGAGATAAATCAAAAACTTCCGATAGCTTTGTGGAAGGTTGTGCAAAACTATTATCTTCTTTAAGCACTTGCGGCATATTTGACGAAAGTTTTGAAGCATCTTTTGCAAAAGCTGTCCTGTCGTACAAGATTCCTTCTATACTGTTGATAACATCTGATGCAGGCTCAAAACCAGATTTAATAAATTCATGTACAAAAAGGTGGTTTGTATCTCCATCTGTATCATCTTTTACTTTAGCATAATTACTTTCGCCATCATTCAAATCATCAATATCTATAACATCTGCTTTACCTGTATCATCAAAATCAACGGCTCCAACCATATGAAAGTCAAGTTTACTTGAACCTCTTAGTTTATCTTGAATAACTATCTCTCCATTAGCGTTCAGTGATACATTCACAACATCTATACTTCCAGTATTTCCATACAGTTGCCCAATTTTATCCAGTAAATCGCTAACTTTTTTTGTATCATCAAGTTCTACTTTACTTTTAAAAGCAGTTCCATCACTTTTTGTTCCCCGTATATAAAAATAATTTTTATTTACACTGCTTGTGTCATCATCAATATCACCCATTAATTCTCTAATTGTACTGTCTGGAGTAATTGCTCCACTGTTAATTAAATCATTATTAATTACATTTGATGTCACTTCTCTTTTTCTCAATATCTCTTCACCCAAAAACAGATCAGCACCGCTGAGATTATATTGTTGCTGATTATTTGAGCCGACAAAAGCATTCATAGCATGCGCATTCCCATTATATGTCCCATCATCAGAGATAGGCTTAGTATCTACTGCAGAACCTGAGAAAAGAAACTGCCCATTGATTGAGGTATTTGCCAAACCTTTAAGGTTTTTTTCTATTCCACGCAACTCATCTGCGATTGCATCAAGAGATGTCTCATCATTTGTACCATTTGCAGCCTGTACTAGCAGTGTTCTCATTCTGTTCATACTGTCTGTAAACTCATTGAGAACCTGATCGGTCTGGTTTGCTACTTTATAACCACTCTCTGTACTTGTTTTTATCTGCTCGAGTACTGTTATCTCGTTATCAAGACGCATCGTCTCTGTAAAAGTTCGCACGTCATCTTTTGCATACTGTATTTTCAATCCGGAGGCTATTTGCTTGTTAACATCAAAAAGTTCACGATTAAGTTTTGAATTATTGTTACCATAGATACTGTCATAATACATACTTTGTGTAACGCGCATGGTAAAGCCTCCAGTCTAAATTTATCACTTTTAAAGCATAGAGTAGCAATAAAAGTTCCATATATAATTAAAATATCGACACATTCTTCAAAATTTTTAATTTATTTTTGATTTAAGCACGCTCTTACTATTTTTTCTATAAAATCACATCTCAAAACATAAATGCCACCGTGGTGAAATGGTAGACACGACGGATTCAAAAGTGAGATACTATTCTTACTTACGGATTCAAAATCCTTTTTATGATTCTATAAAGATACCTGTTTTACGATGGTTTGGA
>CAZGSK010000071.1:0-6083 GCA_964528435.1 uncultured Sulfurimonas sp.
GAAGAGTTAGCTGAAGATTATGACGGAAAAGCAAAAATCTGTAAAGTAAATACTGATGAAGAGCAAGAGATTGCTGTTAAATTTGGTATCCGTTCTATTCCAACTGTAATGTTCTTCAAAGACGGTGAGTTAGTAGATCAAATGGTTGGTGCTGCTTCTAAACAAGCTTTCGCTGACAAAATTGACGCTCTTTTAGCGTAACTTCGGGCTTATAAAGTTGGCTAGGAAGGGAGGCAAAAGCCTCTTCTCTCTCTCCACACTTTTAGCCTCTTTCTTTGGTGCCGCTATGATAGCCGGTGCCTTCGCATACTTCAATTACAAATTTTCTGAATATAAATTTATTGATTTTAAAAAGTGGGCTTTTTATGAAAAGAGTGATATCTTTCTACCCAAAAAAGATACCTATATAGTAGTCTTTTACTCCTCACGCAACAAAGGGAGCATGGAGAAATTGGCAAAGCTAGATTTAAATAATCCAATTCTTGCAATTGACTACTATAATCAGATACGCCCAAACTCAAAAACAACCACTTTTTTACGTTCAGGAACAAATACATCTTTAAAATTTATTCAGCGATTTAACATTTATGAAGTCCCTTCCATTTTCTTTATAAAGAGAATCAAAGAGTCTCTTTATAAACAAGATAGTATGATACGTAAACTTGATAATTTAGATGAACTAAGTAAAGAGGTAAAAAAATTATGAGCAAAAATATTTTAGACTGTGCAATCATTGGTGGTGGTCCTGCCGGACTTACTGCAGGACTCTATACAACTCGTGGTGGACTTGAAAAAGTTACAATGTTTGAAAAAGGGATGCCTGGTGGTCAAATTACCCAAAGCTCCGAGATAGAGAACTATCCTGGTGTAACAGGTGATATTACAGGAATGGATCTGATGATGCCATGGCCGCAGCAGTGTCAAAAATTTGGTCTTGTACATGATATGAGTGAGGTCAAACAAGTAAGAAAAGATGGTGATATTTTTTCTATCATCAAAAGTGATGATTCCCTCATTCACGCCCACTCTGTTATTGTCTGTACCGGTTCATCTCCACGCCATGCAGGATTTAAAGGTGAAGATGAGTTCTTTGGCAAAGGCGTTAGCACCTGCGCTACCTGTGATGGTTTCTTTTACAAAGGTAAAGAGGTAGCTGTTATCGGTGGTGGTGATACTGCCCTAGAAGAAGCCCTCTACCTTGCAAAGATCTGTTCAAAAGTTTATCTTATCCATAGACGTGACACCTTTAGAGCAGCACCAAACACAGTAAAACGTGTAGAAGAAAATGAAAAAATCGAGCTTATATTAAACTCTGTTCCTGAAGAAGTCTATGGAAATGCTATGGGAGTTACGGGCATTAAAGTCAAAGACAAAGATGCTAACATTCGCGATATTGAAGTTCCTGGCGTCTTCATATTTGTCGGCAATGATGTAAACAACCAAACGCTTATTCAAGATGATGGAAAATTTTTATGTGATGTAAATGCACAAGGACAGGTTATTGTTGATTTGAGTATGAAGACATCAACTCCTGGTCTCTTTGCCGCAGGTGATATGCGTATTGAAGCACCAAAACAAGTTATTAGTGCAGCAGGCGATGGAGCAGTTGCCGGAATTGCTGCTATTGCTTATGTAGATGAACTACTCAACTAATTTTCTTCCTACTTTCCCAAGCTTCCAGCTTGGGGACTAATATCAATCAGATAAAACTATAATCTCAATACACTTATTTTTGCTATAATATAAAAAAAATTATTAAGGGCATTATTATGATAAAAGTAGGTGTATTTGGAGCAAGTGGACGTGTTGGAAAGTTACTAATAGAAGACTTAAAAGCAGCAGAAGGGATGAGCCTGAGTGCAGTATTTGTACGAAACTCTCTTGATTTTACTATTGATCCTTCTGTTTTAGTAACAGCAGATATGCATGCCTTTTTAAGTGCTAGTGATATTATAATTGACTTTTCTCTCCCTGAGGCATGTGAAATACTCTTGGAAGAGGCTATTAAAACACCAAAACCATTGGTTATTGGCACTACAGGACTTAGTACACATCAACTAAATCTTCTCAAGCAGGCAAGCGAAATAATGCCAGTTCTTTATGCTACAAATATGTCTTTAGGTGTAGCACTTTTAAATAAACTCGTCTATCAAGCATCTGCTGCACTAGAAGGCTTTGATATAGAGATAGTTGAGATGCACCATAGACATAAAAAAGATGCACCAAGCGGAACAGCATTAACACTCAGCGAATCTGCTGCACGTGGACGTGGACTTGATATTGAAAAAGTTCGTGTAAGTGGACGTGATGGAAACATTGGTGAGCGCAGTAAAGATGAGATAGCGGTTATGGCTCTACGTGGCGGTGATATTGTCGGTCGTCATACGGTAGGTTTTTATAATGATGGAGAGTTTATTGAACTTAACCATACTGCAACCTCACGCAACACTTTTTCAAAAGGCGCTCTTCGTGCCGGTAAATGGTTAGCAGATAAAGATGCAGGGCTTTACAGTATTAGTGACTGTTTAGAGCTCTAAAGCAGATTTTGCTAACTTTGCCCACGCAGAGTTAGCATCTGCTTTTATAGCCTCTTTATATGCTTTCTTAGCCTCTTCATCTCTCCAAAGTTTACTAAGCACCATACCAAGTAGATATTTTTGTCTCGCTCTATCTTTGTTACTGAGTTTGATATTATTAAGTGATGCTATGACCTCATACGCTTTATTATATTCATTTTTATTCATATATGCACTGTATAAAGCAAACTCAACATAAGGAGACTGTGCGTGAGATTGAGAACGCTTTTGAATCTCCATAACTTTTGATGCATATTTAATAAGCATATTGTCATCTTTAAGCTCTGTCGCTAAGCCAATCATAGCAATATATCTATCTATATCCTTATAATCAAACCCAAAAAGCTCTTCTATCTTTGCCATAGCATCTATCATTTTGCTCTTTTGACCTAAGCGTTCATACGCATCAAAAAGATATCTATAGACATCTTTATATGGAGATCCTTTTGGATTATCTATCAGTGCAATCAGATCTTTTGCAACATCAACTGCTTCACTGTAATTTCCGGTTTCAAAATCGATTTTAACATATCTATAGAGCCATTTTTTTCGTAAATTTATATTTTTAGATTTAAGATTTTTTGATGCTATTGATTTTGAGAGTTGGAAATCTCCGCCTTTCATTGCACACTGGTAAATACCATCATCCCATCTGTTTGAGAGTGTAATATTGTAATCATTCGCTACAACTAGGACATGCTTACAGTTTTTCTTCTCTAAAGAGACTTCCATCAAGCCTACTGCTGCTTGCTTAATAATATCTTCTACATCACTATATTTTTCAGATAAATCTTCTAGTTTCTCTTTTAAATCAAGTACAGCCTCATATTTTTTCTCTTTTAGAAGCAGTTTTGCTTTTTCATACAGAGCACGCTTGGCAATATCATCATCTGCATACTCTTCTATGAGCGTATCATACTCGGCTAATTTTTGCGTTGCGTTTGCATCACTATCATCAAAGAAAAGCCCATCTTTTGCAGTTTGTACAACATCACCATAATCCCCCTCAGGAAATTTTTTCAGATAATCATTTAATGCTTTGATTGCCGCCTCTTTATCTTTTGTTTTTGCAAGCCAAAGTGCTCTGTTTTTAAGCAGTTCTTCATATTCATCATAGGTTGGTCCCATTGCTTGCAGCATTGCATCAGCTATTGCTGACGCTGCTTTGTACTCCCCTGAATCAGCAAGCCTGTTCATAATCTTTTGAGACATTTCTACATCTTCCATAAAATAGCTCGGTTTGGCATCAATGATTTTAAGAGCATACTTCGCAGCTTGCTTTGGTGAATGTTGCAGAAGGATTTCAGTTAAATGGTATGCTGCAGCTGCTGCTACTTCCAAATCTTTTGTCTCATAAAGAGCTTTTTTATAATACTTGATTGCCTCAGAGTCACCACCGGATGCTTCAAGCATCTCTCCTTTATAGATATAGCCTAACTCTGCATAGACATTTCCTTTATGCTCACTAAAAAGCCTGTCAAAGAAATAATCTGCATCTGTATTTTGTCCTATCTGCGCATACGCTTTAGCTATTAATGAGAGTACCTCCGGAATATTCTCATCTGAAGAGTATTCCCGCAAAAACTCTTTTGCGTTACTAACAACATTTTCATAATCTTTTATTTTGTTATAGATTTTTATCTTATAATAGGTTAGTTCAGATTTAAAAAGGGTATTTGGATATGCTTGAAGGACATCATCAATCATCTCCAAAGCGTCATCATAACGTTTTGAAGCAAAATATTTTTTTATTTTAAGATACTCTGTTACATCTTCTACTTTCTTTATATGAACCGGATTACCCTTTAGATCCAGACTTCCAACATAAGGGAGTTTATCTTTGTCAAGATAAAATGGAAAGTTGATTGCAAGTTTTGAACTCTCATCATTTTTAATAAGCGGCTCTTTCTCTTTATACCCAATAATACTCCATCTATTTGCAATATTTACATCAGCAGAAAAAACTGTATCATCTTCAGTTAGATCAAAAATATCTGCATAGAGTTTCATCTTGTAAAATGGTTTTATCGAAATAAAGTAGGTATCTTTTTGTTGAAAACTCTTTATTTGGAAAAAATCATTTTGTAGATTTTGTATATCTTTAAGTGGTTTTTTTGAGAATGCACAGATTATCTCTGTTGTTCTGTCAAAATCATCTTTTCTTTCATGACAAATAAAATTTTCTCGGTTTGAGATATGAAGTATGGAGTATTTTATAAAGTTGTCTTTTGCGCTATCGATAGATATCTCTAACGCAAAAGATTGAAGAGCTATAAAGGCTAAGAGTATATGTTTGAACAAGTGCTCTTCTCCTTTAAAAGTAAGCTAGAAATTAGTATCCACTGTTATATACGAATGCTGTAATAAACTCTAAAAGTGGATTTATTACAATAAAAGCAAATATAGTTCCCATTGCAGCTATACCAATAATAGTTTTGAGTGCCAAAGTAGCATTTGTTACATAAACTTCTCCACCATTTGCAATAACTGGTTCTTTCATAAACATATATACAATAAGTTTTAAGTAGTAATATCCGGCAATTGCAGAGTTAAGCGCCATAATAAGTGCTAAAATTGTATAACCACCTGTTACTGCAGAAGAGATCATATAGAGTTTACCCCAAAAGAGTGCAAATGGAGGCACACCCGCAAGACTCAACATAAACAGACCCATAATCAGTGCTGCAACCGGTGCAGTTTTAATCATACCGGCAAACTTATCATACGAGTGATCTGAACTTTGATGATCCGGAAGATGTTTTTGTCTTGACATCCACAGCATAGAAAATGATCCAAGATTTGTAAAACTAAATAAAATCCAATAGAGAAAAAGCGCAGAGTTAGCCTGCGTTGTTCCGATTAAAATAGCAGCCATAACAAAACCTGCATGAGAGATAGAAGAGTACGCAAGCATACGCTTCACATCAGTCTGAACAAGTGCCCACATATTTGAAGCTGTCATTGTCACAACAACAACAATATAAAGTATTACATCAAGCCATACTATGCCACTGTGAATCAAGAACTCAAAAAATCTCATCGCAACTACAAATGCAGCAATTTTTGGAACAATTGACATATATCCAGCCATTGATGCAGAAGCACCTTCATAGACATCAGGTGCCCAAGTATGGAATGGGATTAAAGAGAGTTTAAAACCAAATGCAGCTAAGAAAAACGCTACACCTACGAGTACAAACCCAATATCAGCATATCCATTTGCAGCAAGAACAAGAGCAATTTTATTGATCTCAACTGAACCAGTAAGTGCATAAAACACCATCGCACCAAAACTAAAGAAACCTGCCGCTAACGCACCCATTGTAAAGTATTTTACAGCCGCTTCAAAAGATTTGTCACGGTTATGCATAGCAATAAGTGTATAAAGTGCTAAAGAGGAAGTCTCTAACCCTACAAACACTAAAATAAGATTATCTGTTGCTACCATAAACTGAAAACCTGCAATCATAAACAAAAAGAGTGCAAAAAATTCAGGATATGAAAATT
>CAZGSK010000072.1:0-5785 GCA_964528435.1 uncultured Sulfurimonas sp.
TAGGTCTAAACCCATATTATACATTTCATTCATAGCGAAATTATATTATAATATGTCAATTAAAAAAAGGGGTAGCTCCATTATGGCAGTAAGTATTGAAAAAGCACTTGAACTCATCTATACAAATACAAAACAAAAATCTTTAAAAATCATTCCTATTGAAGAGGCTCTCGGCTATATTTTAGCCCAAGATATTGTAGCAACACATAACCTTCCTCCCTATGACAATTCAGCAATGGATGGCTACGCTGTAAAAGTTGAAAATAGTGGTCAGTGCGTCAAAGTAGCAGGATGTACGATTTTTGCAGGGGATAATTTTCATGGTGAGCTTCATCATGGAGAAGCTTATAAGATTATGACAGGAGCACGCATACCTCTTGGTACACAATGTATTGTTCCCATTGAAGATACACAAGCATGTGACAATGGAGTAAAACTACCAGACAAGCTTACTATCTCAAAACATATCCGTCTTGCAGGTGAGGATATAAAAAAAGAGCAAAAATTATTATCAAAGGGGCAAAAACTCGATGCCCACCAAATTACACTCTTGGCTTCTCAAGGTATCAGCCACGTAAAAGTCTATAAAAAACCACGTGTTGCAATTTTTGCATCGGGTAATGAACTCAAAATGCACTTTGAAAATGTTACAGAGTACCAACTCTACAACACAAATGCACCGACACTTCTTGCACGTGCACAAGAGCTTGGATGTGAAGTAGAGTTTATAGGCACTGCCATTGATACCTTAGAAGATATAAATGCACACATCAAAAGTGCTCTTGATTGTGACATTATTATAACAAGTGGGGGCGTAAGTGTCGGTGATGCTGACTATACCAAAGAGGCATTTGGTGCTTTTGGATATGAGATTCTTTTTGACAAAGTCTCCATTAAACCCGGAAAACCGACTACATGTGGAAAAATCGGAGATAAAATGATACTTAATCTTCCCGGCAACCCGCTTGCTGCCGCACTCAACTTTGAACTCTTTGGTTCTGCCATCATATATGCCATGAGTGGAGCAAATGAAAAATTTGTACGACCAATAAAAGCAAAAATGAAAAATGATTATAAACTTCGAGCAGGAAGACGTGCTGTAACGCCTGGATATTTTGATGGAGAGTGCTTTCATGTTTGTGACAAATTTTCTCCGGGAATGATTTCACCACTGGGGGAGTCTAATAGTTTTATTGTTATTAGTGAAAAGTGTGGATTTATACAAGAAGGAAGTGAAGTGAAAGTCATCAGTACAAAGTTTAGTTTCACCTCTGCTACTTTTAATGATTTCGTAACTTCTTAAACAGAAGAGGGATTTACAAAACTCTCTTCATTTAAAATTTTCTCCCAAAGATTTTCATCATTAAAATCTGAATGCACTTGTTTTGAAAAGATAATCTCACGCAAGTCAATATCACCCATCTCTTTAGAATAAGCATCTTCTGCAAAACATTGAGCATAACCCGTCTCTGTTTCATGGACTATAATAGAATGAAGTTTTACTTTACGTTCTCCGTTAACAGCTGAAGTCAGAGAGAGTAATTTATCTATCATTACAAAAATAACACGTGAGAACTGTTCAGCTGAAGGAGAGACAGGGAGTTCAACCCAGCGTGCAGAGTGTTTTTTCATATCGGCAATATAAGTTGCATCATCACCACTCCAAAGAGTAATAGCATGATCAAAACTCTCTACTAAATCTTTCATATTTTGCTTCATCAAACCAAAATCATAGACCATCTGTCCATTATCTAAGAAGTTTGATTCAAAAAGAAGTTCAACTTTATAAGAGTGTCCATGCAGGGAACTACGGCACTTAATAGTAGAACATCCTCTTACAATATGTGCGTTTTCAAATTTAAACAATTTGCGTATTATCACAGCTACACTCCTTTATTTTCATCCCAAACTCTTATATGTAATCTATCGCTAAAATTATAACCTTTAGCCTTACAAAACTCTATTAATGGCTCCGTATTTGCTTCAACATCTGCTTTGTTTCCACCAAGTGGCATACAATATACAGGAATTTGTGGTGCATGTATCGTTATGCTCTCTATCTCATCTTCAAGTGCTATATTTATAGAATCTCTGTCAATGGAGAACTTAAAAAAAGCATCTTTTGCATTGGAGGCAATATTAAAAATCACATCACCTCGCAGGCGTTTTGCCAAAGGTTCTTTTGAATTAGAAAGTTTCACTGAGAGGGCAAAGATACACTTTTTATAGATAGGGTATTTTTCAAAATCAATATTCAGTGATCCATTCGTCTCAAAAGTAATACGATGCCCACGTGCATCTAAAGCCTCTAAAAATTTGACAAAAATCGGATCATTGGCATAAATGAGAGGTTCTCCACCGGTAAGCACAATATCAACTGCGTGAGGCAAATCATAAAGCTCTAAAACATTTAAAAGCTCTTGATGGGAGGCAATAGGTATCCATTTCTTTGAAAAATGCTCTTTATTAACTGCATAAACAGTATCGCATCCAACAACTTCTACTCCATCGGGAGCCACTTCACTGCAGCCAAAACCTTCACAGCGCATATTACAGCCACCAAAACGAAAAAAAAGGCTCGGAGTTCCTACAAACTTCCCTTCGCCCTGAATAGAGTAAAAGTGTTCAACAAGATAAACCATTAACGCCAATCACCCACCAGTTTCATAAAAAGCACGCTGAGAAACTTCTGCATCATCCCCACCCCAGCGATTTTTTTCAGGTTTGTTTTTTACAACCTCTTTTAGCACTAGAGCCGCTGTTTTGATATCACCACGTTTTACAGATTCGGCAATGCTCATAGCCTCATCAAAATATAAACATGGAATTAGATTTCCTTCAGCGGTCAGACGAATACGATTACACTCTTTACAAAAATCATCTCCATACGGTTCAATAATTCCAAAACGATATCCATCATCCATTTTATAATATCTTGAAGGGGATGATTTATCAAAACCTTCATCTACAAAGTTATAGTGCTTTGCAAGTTCTTCCAAGACCTCTTTAGCAGTAAGTCGTGCAATTCCTGCTTTTGCATAGGCATTTTCCATATACTCAATGAAACGAATTGTCATACCACGTGCTTTGGCATACTCTAAAACATCCACTATCTCATCAGCATTCATATTTTTCATAGGAACCATATTTACTTTTACTTTGAGACCAACTTTGAGTGCTTCATCTACCCCTTCTAAAACATTAGCCAAAACGTCTTTTTGGGCTATCTGTTGCGCAACTTCAGGTTTCAATGTATCTATACTGACATTAATACGCTTGAGCCCTGCATCTTTAAGTTTTTGTGCCACACCTTTTAAAAGATAAGCATTACTTGTCATTGCAAGGTCAATTGAAGGTTCATATTCATAAATCATATGTATAAATCTATCTATATCCTCACGCAGCAGTGGTTCACCACCAGTAATACGAATTTTGCGAATACCCTCATCTATACAAACTTTAACAAATTCAAAAAGTTCTTCAAAAGAGAGTAAATTCTCTTTTGGCACCCAAGAGAAAGGTTTCTCGGGCATACAGTATTGACATCTGAAATTACATCGCTCCGTTACAGAGATACGGAGATAATCAACAACTCTATCATAGCTGTCTATTAACATATCTTTTCCTATTTATTGTATTGCAAGTATTATAGCTTTGTTAGTTGAATGTAGTGTAAAACTAAACACTGTTTTTACTATCTACATAAATCTCTACTGTTGAAGCGATTATATCATGAAGTGCTTTTCTGTCTTTTCTGTAAAAAGGGGTTAAAAGTCCAAAAAGAATCGTCGCGGAAAATAAAAAAGCAATAAAGCGTACAAATGCTCGAAAGAAACCGATATTTTCATAGGTTTTATCATCTACTACCTTTATTTCATAGGCTTTTTTTCCTGGAGTCTGTCCAAATTTTGCTATTAAAAAAGCATAAATAACTCCATAGAGTGTGACTCCAAGCAGTGGTGCCCATTGAGAAGACTGAAAATCATCTTTTCCACCTAGTACAACATAAGTTATAAGATACAATATTGGTGCATAGATCATGAACATATCAGTTATTAATGCTTTTATTCTGTCTGGATATCTTGCATAATGCAGAGTAATTTTCTTTTTGGAGTGTTGTTCTTGTTTTTTTTGTTTTTTAATATCTCTAAATCTCATAAAATGATTATATCGAAGCTATACTTTAAAGAGGGTAATAAAGAAGGGTGTCCTCATACAAAAGGTATGAGGACAAAAAGAGGAAGAAAACTTAGTGAAGCTCTCTCCATACCTCTTTTTTCCAAAGGATTGCAAAAATTGCAAAGATAAAGATATAGATCATCACATATTTACCGATCTCTTCACGTTTATGACGTTTAGAATCACCAACATCTGCTAAATGTTCAACAACTTTCTCTGCAGTTTCTGCCGTTACACCAACACGTGGCATAGCAGTACCTTTTAGATAATTTTGAGGATTTTCTACAAATGTTTTAATATGGTGTTCACCACGTGAACGAATGTACATACTTAAATCAGGTGGTAATGTACCCATATATTTAGTAAGTGCATCTTGATAATCAAGAACTTTTGTCTCAAATGCCAACTCGTCTTGTTTATGTTTAAATGCTGGTTTTTCACCAATCTGAGTCCAAGCCGGATGTGCTTCACCCTCTTTAACATACGGATAGTGAATAGCATGACATCTACCACAAGCAGTTTCAAATGCCATAACAGGAGTTAACTCTTCTGCTTTTGGAGCAATTGCTTGTAAGTAAGCAACCATATCAGCTACTTCTTGATCTAAATCTCCACCAGCACCATAAAACTGTGTCATTGGGTGCATTTGACCTTTTGCAGGATCAAATTTATGTTCAACCATTAAAGCATGCGCAGGATTTTTAATAAGTGCAGCTAAGAACTTAGGATCAAAAACAACCCCAGCATTACTTAAATCTGGTGGGTTAACACCATAAGATTGTGCAGCAGTTACCGGATCCATTGGAGCTGGCATACCTTCAACCTTGATACCATGACAACCAGCACAAGCACCGGCACCCATTACTAACTCTTTACCACGTGCAGCATCACCTTTTTTCGTGAGTGCAGGAAGATCTTTATATGCAAAACCTTCACTCTCTATATGTTTATGCATTTGTGAATGCGCAAAAGGCTCAACTAACCAATATGTTAGGAGAGTAAAAAATGTTACAACCGCTAATATAAATAATTCTTTCACTTTTTACTCCTTAAACTTTTTTTTCAAATTTAGTGATAAATGGAAGTGCTATCCATAGACCAATAAATGTAAGTGCTGCATAGAGACCAATTGTACTGAAGCTTCCTTCAGGTGGAACTTTACCCATAGCAGTTAAAATAATCATATCAATTAACATTGCCCAGAACCAGTATTTAAACAGACCACGACGTGATGCAGGAACTGCATTTGGTGACTTATCTAAGAACGGTAGTGCAAAGAAAATAACTTGTGCAAATGCGAATGCAATTAGACCAGTATTTGTTGAGAATGGACGTAAAATCTCATAAGACCATAAGAAGTACCACTCAGGATAAATATGTGCTGGAGTCTTTAGACCATTAGCAGGATCAAAGTTAACCGGATCCATAGCAAAATCATAATGATAAAAAACAAGATAGAAGAAGAAAATCAAATAGATTCCAACAACCATCATATCTTTAGACATAAAGTCATTAACAAATGCAATAACTTTTGAATTTGCTTTATCACCCGCTTTATATTTTGCAGCTTCAGCTTCAAAATCAATCTCTTCACCATCTTGGTTGT
>CAZGSK010000073.1:0-5769 GCA_964528435.1 uncultured Sulfurimonas sp.
AAGTTTTGTCTCACGCAACTGCTCTCCCCACATAGGGTTTGGAAAGTGGCTGTCATTTTCAAAGCGTGCCATAATATGAATATGTACACGAGGTAACATATTGGCGAATGATGCCATATTTATCTTTGTTGGGCGATAATATAAACGCATCTCATGTTCAACTATATAGTAGATGTTCCAGAGTTGTTCACGCAGCTCACATGGCATATCGGTTAGTTCTAAAAATGGTTCTTTTGTAAATATTTTAAGCCATGGAATAGTAGAAGGTTCTACTTCTATATAAAAGTTTTTGTTTTGGTAAATAAGTTGGGATTGCAAGTATGTAACCTTTTTGTTAATTATAACATAAGGTTAAAAGTAAAAAGAGAACTCTCACGCAAAAGGTGAGAGCAAAGAGGCTGATTAGTCTCTGTTTCTACTTCTGTTTCCACGGTATCCGCCACCGCTTCTGTTTCTGTCACGGCTACCACTGCCTGAACGGTTTCTGTTGTTACCACGATAACCACCACGGCTTCTGCCGCCACGACCACCACCAGAGTTACGTCTGCCGGCACGCTCTAAAATAGCGACAAGTTTATCTGCAGGAATACCAATGTTGCTTGGTCCTTTGATGTCTTGCTTATCAAGAATCATAGAGATGAGTTTAAACATAATTGTCTCTTCATCAATATCTTCTTTGAGTTTGTCAAGAACTTTATGTGCTTCATCATAGATTTTTTGATTTTCAATATTGTTTACAATATTGTCAACCGTTGTCTCACGCAGGTCATTTTTACTTGGAACAAAAGCGTGTTCCATAGAAGTTCCAACTTTTTGTTTGATGCGTTGCAGTTCTTTAAACTCTAATGGAGTTAAAAGTGTAATGGCTTTTCCTTTTGTACCTGCACGACCAGTTCTACCAATACGGTGAACATAACTCTCAGGATCAAATGGAATATGGTAGTTAAACACATGAGAAATATTGTTTACATGGATACCGCGAGCAGCAACATCTGTCGCAACAAGAACTTTTACAGAGTTGTTTTTAAACCCTTTGATCACTGTTTCACGTTGGCGTTGCTCCATATCTCCATGAAGTCCGTTTGCTAGGTAACCAGCGTTACTTAAAACGTTTGAGAGTCTATCTACTTCAGATTTTGTTCTACAAAATACTACAGATTTTTGTGTCTCTTCGCTGTCCATTAGACGAATAATCGCATCATCACGCTCATGTTCATCAATTACATAGTAGAGTTGTTCAATATCTGAGTTTGTAGTTTCACCTTTTGTGATAGAGATAAACTCAGGATCTTTTAAAATTCTGTTTGCCAATGTTTTAATAGGCTGTGGCATAGTTGCAGAGAAGAGAAGTGTTTGACGGTTTGTTGGAAGGTATGAAAAAATTTCATTAATATCATCCAAAAATCCCATATCAAGCATCTCATCTGCTTCATCTAGAACAACCATACTTGGTGTGAAGTCATTTAACATTCCTTTTTTAAGAATGTCTAACATACGACCTGGAGTTGCTACAACAACAGAAGCACCACGACCGATTAAGTCTAATTGACGTTTATATGAACTACCACCATAAACAGTAACCGTTTTTACACCTAAATTACGTCCATATTTGAATATTTCATCGCTAACCTGTGTTGCAAGCTCACGTGTAGGTGTGATTACTAGAAGTTCAACGGAACCGTCAAGTTTCATATTGTTAAGCGCTGGAAGAGCAAAAGCAGCAGTTTTTCCTGTTCCTGTATGTGCTTGACCAACCATATCTTTGCCTGCTAAAATAACTGGAATAGCTTGTTCTTGAATTGGTGAAGGTACAGTGAATCCTGCGAATTTTACACTTTTAAGTATCTCTGGTTTAAGTCCTAAGCTATCAAAAGTGATAACTTTTTCCTCTGCATTGTTATTTTCGTTTGTTTGTGCATTTTCTTGCATCTATATCCTTTAAATAAGAGCCGTTTGCTCTGTTTATATATAAGGAGATGACGCTAGCATTAACTTTTGAAAAAATCTATCGAGGTCTATCAGGGCATCTTCCCCTTAAAATATTGGTGGAATTATAGCTAAATATTTCTAAGTTTTTATTAAAGTTAGAAATAACAGTGAAGAATTAAGATAAAATTGCTACAAAATCGCTAGGTAAGTTTGCAATTTGTCATATTTTATAAGCACAAGAGCTTTTCTGTGTATAATTAAAGAAAAAAACTGGATCTATCTATGCAAGAAATAAATATCTATCTTATCATATCTGCTGTTTTGGGACTCTTTTTTATTCTCATGCTGTTTTTGTATTTTAAAGTAAAGGGTGAAAAAGAGAGCTTTATGGCAGAGAACAAGCAGATCTCTGAAAGTTTTGAGCTGGAAAAAGCGGAACTCCAAGAACAAAATCAGACATTGCAGTTGCAAAATGCAGTTCTTCAAAGTAAATATGAAAGTGAGATGCAGACTTCAAAAGAGAAGATAGCACTGCTGCAAAGTGCAAAAGATGAACTCTCACGCGAGTTTAAAAATCTCTCAAATAAAATCTTTGAAGATAAATCAAAACAGTTTTCATCTCTCAATAAAGAGCAGTTAGAACTGCTTTTAAAACCTTTCCGTGAGCAGATAGCCAACTTTTCAAAAGAGGCACGTGAACAGTTTGAAGTAGAGTTAAAGGACAGACACCTGCTCAAAGATGAACTTAAACATCTAAAAGAAATGAACACGCAGCTTGCTCAAGAGGCACTCAATCTCACGCGAGCACTTAAAAGTGAAAACAAGACACAAGGGAATTGGGGAGAGCTTGTTTTGGAAAATATTTTAGAGCAATCCGGTCTGCGTGAGGGAGTTGAATATGAACTTCAAGGCTCACGCAAATCACAAGAGGGTAAAACTTATCGCCCTGATGTTATTATTCATATGCCTCAAGAGCGAGATATTGTCATAGATTCAAAAGTTTCTCTCTCTGCATATGAACGTTTTGTCAATGAAGAAGAACCAGATTTAAAAGCAAAATATCTTAAAGAGCATATTGGAAGTATTGCTTCACATATTAAAGAGTTAAGTGCAAAAAAATATGAAGATTTAGAGGGTATCAATACGCTTGATTATGTACTGATGTTTATGCCGATAGAGGGGGCTTTTTTATTGGCACTTGAACAAGATGGAGAGTTTTTTAAACGTGCTTATGATAATAATATTTTAGTTGTTTCACCTTCGACACTTCTTGTTACTTTGCGAACGATTGAACATATTTGGCGAACACAACGTCAAGAAGAACACGCTAAAAAGATAGCCAAAGAGGCAGAGGGGATGGTTGAAAAGCTGGTTGGTTTTGTAGAAGAACTGCAAAAGATAGGAACGCATCTCGGGCGGGCTCAAGAGTCTTATGATACTGCACTCTCTCGCCTATCAACAGGACGAGGCAATGTTATTCGTCGTGCTGAAAATATTGTTAAATTAGGATTGAAGCCTAAAAAAGAGTTACCACTGAAAAGTGAGGATGAGTAAGTGCAGGTAGAAACACGATACAGTTATGAAAAAATTTGGACGCTCACGCAAGAGAGAGATCTGCTGAAAATCATTGAAGAAGAGGTAGGGGATGCTGATTGTCAGGCTACACTGCTTTATATTAAAGAGGTCATTAAAGATGGCAAAGAGATAATGGTTGGAAGCTGTAAATTTAGAGAAAAAAAGAAGGATAAAAATGTTTCATCAAGCTGATATTGCGAAGCTGCTTTTGAGAATTTCGCTTGGAGTTTTAATACTTTTTCATGGAGTTCATAAACTCATACATGGCATTAGTGGTGTGCAAGCACTGTTAATTTCAAGTGGCTTACCATCATTTTTAGCCTATGGGGTTTACGTCGGAGAGTTAATTGCACCGATATTTATTATACTTGGGTTGTATGCTCGCATAGCATCTGGGATTTTAGCTCTTAATATGTTTGTTGCTATCTATGTAGCTTATGGATTTTCACTGACACTTTTGAAGTTTGGCGGACTCTCATGGGAGAGACCACTGCTGTTTTTAATAATGAGTATTTTGGTTATTTTACTTGGCAGCGGAAAATATGCAGTCAATTCCAAATAAGTATTATTGAAATTATGGATGTTTGACTTTAATAGTAGAGTTGAGTGTCCAAGCGATAACAAGCATAAAGAGTATAACAGTCGTTGCAGAAATAATCTCATAACTATTTAGGAGATAAACAAGCCATAAGAGAATGGCACCCAGTGGTGTTGGAACACCTGTAAAATAGTTCTCAACTTCACCTGCATCTGCATTAATATTAAATTGAATAAGACGACGAAGACCTGAAATGACATAGTAAATACTTGTAACGGCTGCAAAGAAAAGTCCAATACCACTGAGATTTGGTGCATAAGAGGCTTGGAAAATCAAAAAGACCGGAACAAGAACAAAGCTTAAAAAGTCTGCAAAGCTGTCAAGTTGAACGCCAAATTCATTAGATAAGTTGTATTTTCGTGCAATTTTACCATCAAAAATATCGGCTGCACCACCAATCCATGCAAGAATTATTGCCAAAGTAAAGTTGTTCTGTGTGATGAAGTAAGTTGCCATCAGACCGGCTGTAATATTTACAAACGTAAACATATTTGCTAAGTTAAAATGTGAAGTAGGTGTCCAAAGAAATTTCATTATGTAGTTGTTATCCTTTTTTTATAAAAGAAATTATATCAAAAGAAGTATAACAAATTATTTAGGATAAATTGAGAATTTATGAAAATGATAAATATTATCATAATCTTTAAGTAGAGTATAAGTTGATATGGATTATCATTTGCGAACTAAAAAAATAAGGGTTATAGTGATGAATAAAATTTTAGGAATCTCATTAACTGTTTTGTGTTTACAGAGTTTATTATATGCAGAAGATAGTTCCGCTCAAAGAGAGCGGCTCCATTCGGTAAGAAAAGCAGTTGATAGTGTAGGAAAAGTTGAAACAAAAGAGGTCTCGGTTGTAGATAATTTCAAACATATGTTTGAAGAAGGAAAAGTTTCAGGTCGCCTGAGAGTTGCTTATGGTTCTTATGATTATAAAGAAAAAGCAGTAGAGGACACATATGCAACAGCTATTGGTGGTATTTTAAAATATGAACTAGCAGAGTATAATGGTTTTAATGCAGCAGTTGCAATGTATGCATCGCATGATATAGGTGCTTTGAGTGGAGAAGATCAAAAATTAAACAGTGATTTTTCATCATTAAAAGGCTCTTATAGTGAGGTTGGTGAGGCATATATAAATTATAAATACAGTGATTTGAATCTAAGAGTAGGTCGCCAGATACTTGATACTCCATTGGCAGACAGTGATGATATAAGAATGATTCAAAACAGTTTTAATGCGGCAGTTGCCACTTATAAGTATCAAGATTTTACTTTGATGGCAGGAAATATTCAATCATGGCAGGGGTGTGATGCCGGACTGGATGATGAATGGGTAGATATTGGAGATCATGGTGCGAATTTTGGTGGTATAACGTATAGCGATATGTGGGAATTGAATTTGTGGTACTATAATATAACAAATAATACAAATGCGCTTTATGTTGATGGTGGAATTGAGTACCCAATAAATGATGCTATGCTTTTACACATAATGCTTCAATATCTTAATGAATCTGAGTTAGATAAGAGTGGGTATGCAGCAGATATTTATGGTGCTAGTATTGAGTATGTTATTAACGGACTAGGTCTGAATTTTGGTTATAATAAGTCTGATAGAAAAAAAGATAAACACTCTTTTAGTGGAATGGGCGGTGGAGCGCTTT
>CAZGSK010000074.1:0-5734 GCA_964528435.1 uncultured Sulfurimonas sp.
TTAAAATGTCTAAAAGATTTCCTTTTATAGACATATCACAAACGATAATAGGCAGACTGTTGTCTTTTGCAAGAGCAATAGATGTATCATCCATTACTTTAATATGATCTTGCAGTGCTTGATCATATGTAAGTTCATCAATCTTTTTAGCATCGCTGTACTTTGCAGGGTCTTTATCGTAAACACCATCAACTTTTGTCGCTTTGATGATAACTTCTGCTCCAATCTCTACGGCACGCAGTGTCGCTGCCGTATCTGTTGTAAAGAATGGATTTCCAGTTCCTGCTGCAAAGATAACAACACGACCTTTTTCAAGATGACGTGTTGCTTTACGATTAATGTATGGCTCGGCAATCTGTTCCATTTTAATGGCAGTCTGCATACGAACTTGAAGTCCCGCATATTCACATGCTTCTTGCATTGCCACACCGTTTATAACAGTTGCAAGCATTCCCATGTAGTCACCAGATGTACGCTTGATAATACCGTCTTGTGCCGCAGTAACACCACGAATGATGTTCCCTCCACCAATGACAATACCAACTTCAATACCTGCATCAACAAGAGATTTAATCTCTTGGGCAATATACTTTAAAATTTGTGTGTCAATTCCATGACCTGCCTCACCGGCAAGAGCTTCACCTGAAAACTTAACCAAAACACGTTTGTTAGCCATGCATACACCTTTTTATAAAAATCCGTGAATTATACTTAAAAATGGCTTTTATTTTACTTTAACGCATTATGTGTTGCTTTATCAATCAGCAATTTTGCATCGCTTCCATTATTTGGATATTTCGAATGACCAATACCTAAATTATACTCTATATGATATTTTGTATCAATATGAGGTTCTTCTAAAAAAGCCTCTTTTATTCTATTGATTATGATATGATAATTACTTTCATCAAGATACTCATTAAAAACAATAATAAAACCATCGTCTGTAATATGTCCTATAATGTCTTCATCACGAATTGAAGAGAGTAATCTGCCACTCGCCTCACGTATAAACTCATCTGCCAACTCTTTTGAGCGAACCTTTACCTCATGATAATTCAACACTTTGACAACAGTGATTAAAAATGTTTGATTATGACGTAAAGCCCTGTCGATCTGTTCACTTATAACAAGCTCAATATTCGCACGATTTGGCAGGTCACTGACAGGATTAAAGTAAGCGCTTCGTATCAGAGCAGTACTATTTTCATTATCTCTTTTGATAGTATTAAAAAATTTAAAATTAAAATATAAACTCACTACAACAACTAAGCCAAGAACTATCACTGCATATTGATAAAAATCACCCTCCATCATCGTACACCTTATAATCTATTTATTTCATTGTAGCAAAAAAAGTCTAAAAATCAACCTATTAAGCAATAAAAACAGATTTTTCGATAAAATAATTATATGAATAGACAGATAGAGATAGATGAAGAAATTTTAGATGGTTTTGTAGCAATAATTGAAAAATATGAAGATGGCGTACTTTATGACTACAAAGGCAAAGAGAACCAAATTTTACTTAAAAGCACACTTGTCTCACGCATAACAGAGTTTTTATTTCAAAACATTCCTCTTCCAAAAGATGCGCAAAAAGATCTTATAAAGGCCTATATTCGTGCTGCGTTTGAGCTGACACAGAATGCTGTCGTCATCAGTAAAAATGGTAATCTTTTTATTAAAATCATTGATGAAACAGTTCAAAAAAAAGTTGACCAAAAAGATAAAAATACAGTCAAAAATCGATATAACGGTATTAAAGAAGAGGAGTTGAAATCTTTTTATGATGAGTTTTTTGAAGAAGATACAAATAAAAACTTCTTCTTCGAAGTTGCAAAAGAGTTTGTTCATAAATACTTCATTGTAAAGAAAATCTCAAATGACGAATTTGAAAAAAACGTCTTTGCCTATATTCATGCGATCACCTTGGATAAACTAATTATGATCTATGATGATGAAGATGGGTTCTTTCTTGGATTTGCCGGTTACATTTTTCGCATACATTTTAAAGAGGTATTTACTTATATTACTGAGCTTATCTTAGACGAAATTGCTATTTCAAATCGATATATGATGGATTTTCTCAACTACTATTCACAAGATGTCTTAGTAGTTAAAGGTATTAAATACAAAATTCCCCACATCGAAGCAAACAACGGCCTACGATGGACAGTACCATCAATGCTCAGTATCGTAAAAATCTACACAAAAGCAAAAACATCCATTATTGAACTAAAAAAAGAAAAAAGCAGTTTTCAAAAAAGAGTACAAAAATTCTATGTAAATGGGCTCTCCCCAATAAAAAGCAATGAAATGCTTCAAAGCCAAAAAGCTAGTTTGGAGATAGAGATAGAACATAGCAACCGTTCTATTAATATCTTAAGCGATAAACTTGACATTACAAAAAATGAAGAGAAGAAAAAAATACTCAAAGAAGAGATACTCAAAGAACAGGAAAAACGAAAACAGTTAAAAGAGAAAAAGGAAGAAACAGTTCAAAAAGTAGTTAAACAAAATGGACTTACTGAGTATATAGCGCTACAAAAAGAGCTTGATACTCTCAACAGAAAGCTGCAGCGTGAGAAAAAAATCCTCAAACAAAACGAAGAAGCATATACCTCTATAAAAAATGCTCTTGTCAAAGCACTTATTTCTAAAAAAAGCAGACTCTAAAGAAGGTTCTGCTTTTTCTAATTTTCTACTTCTCCTCAACCTTCTCAGCAACAGGAGTAATAGGTTCCCCAAGTTTTTCTTCAATTTTTGCACGTTGTTCTGCCATTTTAAGGCGAATCTCATCCAATATGAAAGGTGGGACATTCTCATCTTTAAGCCATTTAACTTCATCAATATGCCCACCATAGTCAGCACCCATCTCTTCGATCTTTGTCTCATACTCATCAAGATCAAAACAGACTTCAACACGTTCATCATCAGGATCTGTAATATCTCTAAGTTCTATAAACCACTTATCAGAATCATCAAGTTTAATCGTAGAAGTAAAAGTAACACCTGCCATTATTCAACTCCATCAGGATTGCTTAAACTTTTAGCAAACTCTTGAAGTTCAGCATCTTTTTTCTTTAGATCTCCATGATATGTGACTCTATCAATATCTACATTCTCATCTTTAAGCAGATTTGGCACAGCATCACTCTCGTTAATCACTTTTATATTTGCATCAAGTTCATCTTCTGAATATGCCATCTGCATATCTGCAGCAATTACATGAGGAATTGCTTCAATAACCTTTAGTTTTCCAAGCTCTTCACTGACATCTTCACCCTCAATAGTGATGATTATACGTCCTTTTTCATCATGAAGATGATAGTCACATACTTCACAGTTTTTCAAACTCTCAACAACTTCATCTAAAAATTTTGGTACTGTTTGAACTACTATACTTGATATATTCATAAACTTATCCTTTTTATTCGTAAATTACTTTTCTAATCTTTTCATTACTCTCAGCACGCATTTTATCATATAGTTTTTGATATTTGAGCTTAGTTTCATAAGAAATTGGTGTTCTTAATGATTTGTATTCAACCAACTCACCATTTTTATACACTCCAGAGACTATCGCTTCTACCCAGTAAAAACCTTTGTCTTTTCGCATATTTTTCACAATACCCTTCCATTGCTTACCTGATTGAAGAGTACTCCACAAATCTTTAAAAGCAGCGCTTGGCATATCTGGATGCCGTACTATATTATGAGATTTACCAATAAGTTCATCTTCACTAAAACCACTTATATCACAGAATGTCTCATTAGCATAGGTAATTTTTCCAGTTAAATCTGTACGTGAAATAATCAATTCATGCTCTGGCACTTCAGTTTCAACCAAAAATTCACTCTCATTAAATTCTATCATTTTAACCTCCTCAGTATTACTTAATCTTAAAATATCTTACACTATGTGAACTACTATTAATAAAAAATTCTTTTTCATTAATAAAATAAATCCCATTTACTATCATTTTATCTGAAGCATATTTACCTATAACTGCGTTAGAATCAATATTAAAAAGTGTAACATTATTATTCATATCACTACTATAAGCCCCAATCTTACCACTTGGGCTCAAACCTACCCCATAAACAAAAAATTGAGATTCTCTATAGTATCCTTTTGCACTTTTTACGTTATATATACCTGCTCGTCTGTCCTGTCCACCAGTAATAACACTATCTGCTTTAAAATCTATACTAAAAATATTATCAACATTTTGACCACTTAACTTTTTAACAATATGCCCATCTTTTGTTGATAAAATATGAACATCTCCACTCTCATCGGCTATAGCAACCATACTTCTGTCATTATTAAGTGCAAAACTGGAAAATTTTGACATAGAAGCTTGTCTTACCCAATTTTTCTTCTTTGTTTTAATATTATATGAAATAATATCATTACTAATAAGTGCCATGACTATAGTATCATCATCTATAAATTTTGCTTTAATAATATTCAACATATCATCTTTTGAAACAACTTTTTGTAATTTATGATCCAAATAGAGGTGAATACGACCAAATCCTCCACTCTCTTGAGATAAAATCAACAATTTTCCATGAAGCATATCCATAGAAAAAACTTTTGATCCAACCTCATCACCCATAAAATCATAAATTTTTGGTAATGCTATATAATCTACTTTTTTTCTCTTTTTCGTATCAAAGATCTCTACATTCCCATTATCTGTTGATACATACAACATATTACTTGCATACAATACATCAGTTACCAACCCAGAACTTACTTCATACACATAGGTAGGGTTCACCAAGTTTTTGGCAAAAAGTCCAAAAGACAAAAATATTAATAAGACAAATATTCTTTTCATAATACTAACTCACTTTCAAAATATCTATAGCATCTGCAGGACAGCGTCCAATACAAAAGCCACAATTTGTGCATTTTTCATTGATTTTAGGCATAAACATAGCTTTAAAATCAATAGCATCTTCTAAGCAAGGGTCCTTGCATGAAAAACACATAACACCCCGCCAACTTAAACATTTAGATTCATTAATAGTTATTTTAGCATGAATCAAACTTTTATATTCTAACAGTAGCACATCATTAGGACAAGCTATTGCACACTCATCACAATAAGTACACCCACGCGAGCTCAAATCAAGCCTCGGTGTTTTATCTTCTGCTATTACTATTATCTGCTCTTGACACAAAGAGGCACATTCCCCTTCACAGTTTTGACACTCTGTGGCAAAAGCATCGACATCTTTATAGTATGGAGGCCTCAAAATGACAGGCTCATCTTTTTTTTCTCTAACCACCTCTTTTACAGAGGAAGAAAGAAAGCTAAAAAGCTCTCTTCTCTCCATTACTACTTACTACTCTCTTCAGTATTGATATCTTTCAACCATTTAGATTGGTTCCAAGATGACTTAGAAGCACCGTCTGGTGATGTATATACTGGAGTAAAATGGCTTTCATCTACAAGACTGTTTGTAGATTGAGGAGCGTGACATTGAGAACAGTTATATCTACCTGCATAAAGTTTTTGATGGCTTTCATCTACTTCAATAGATACATTCGCTAATTTATCAGATGATGTATTTTTAACTGCTTTACCATTTTTAAGAATTTTATCACCTTTAACTGCAGTTTTTGGTCTGAAGTTTGTAAAGTGAGAAACCGGAATTGGCGTTGCACCCATAGATGCCGCTACATCTGGCATATGACACTGAATACACTGATTAT
>CAZGSK010000075.1:0-5707 GCA_964528435.1 uncultured Sulfurimonas sp.
GCAATATTTTTTTGATGATAGATAGCTCGTAGTTGTTCTAGTTTTTCAATGTCTTCGATTGGAGCATCTGGGAGTGAGCAGAACTCTTTTAAACTCTTTTTTGAAAACCCATAGATGCCAATATGTCCGAAGTAAACTGCTTCTCCGCTTTGATTGTGCGGAATTTTAGCGCGTGAGAAGTAGATGGCATTTCCCTCTGCATCTAAAACAACTTTTACAAGGTTGGGATCTTTTGCAGCATCGGCATTGATGGAGTTGTAACAGCTTCCCATAATAAAGTCTATATTTTTCTCTTGAAGCTCACGCAGCTTGTTCATTAAAGATTCGACAACATCCGGCTCAATAAAGGGCTCATCTGCTTGAACATTGATGATAAGTTCATCATCATCAAGATCTAAAATAGTAGCACACTCATGAATGCGGTCAGTTCCGCTTTTGTGCGTAGTTGAGGTAAGCATAGCTTTTACACCGTGAGCGTTGCATACTTCTATGATTTTTTCATCATCAGCAGCGACAACAACATCATCAAGATGTGCTACTCTCTTTGCAGTGCGAACAACCATTGGCAGACCACCAATATCTGCTAAAACTTTTTGTGGGAAACGTGTTGATGCCAAACGGGCAGGAATAATTATCATTTTTAATCACCTTTTTACTCGCTTTGAGTATAATTACGCAATTATATCAAAGGCTATATCAAATTATGCTTCTTTATCAGCCAGAATCTGGTTACTGTTACAATAGTGACTCTATTTTCTTATATGATTTTATAAATAGTTTTCAACCACAAGGCAGAGTACTTGATGTTGGTGCAGGTTGTGGTGTTGTCGGGCTTTTGCTTGCTCGTGACAATACAAAAGTAGAGCTTGAAGCAATCGAGAAACAGGATGTATTGGCAGACTATGCACAGAAGAATGCCAAAGAAAATGCCATTGCATACAAACTCTACAGAGGCGATTTTTTAGCGTTGCAAACAGAGCAAAAGTATGACTATATTATCTCTAATCCGCCTTTTTATCCCGATGGTGTTCAAAAGTCCAAAGATACAATGCTCACGCATGCAAGATATAACTCAAGTTTGCCTATGGAAGCATTTTTTAAGAAGGTGTCACAGCTTTTAAAGCCGCACTCGCATTTTATATTTTGTTATGATGTAACACAGTTTGGTCTTGTGTGTGCAGCTTTAGATAGAGTGAAAATGCGTGTTGTTGATGTGCGTTTTGTGCATCCAAAAGTAGATAGAACAGCCTCGCTTGTAATGATTCACGCAAGAAATGGCTCAAAATCAATGCTAAAAGTTCATGCTCCTTTAATTCATTTTAATGGAGATAGGCTCACGCAAGAGGTTCAAAAGATATATAAAAAAGCAAAAACAGAGAGTATAAAATGTCAATTATAAAAAAAGAGGGATATCCTTACGCTTTTAACAGCGATGCCTGTTCTAGTTGTCAAGGGCGCTGTTGTACGGGTGAGAGTGGTTATATTTATGTAACAAAAGCAGAGATATTTGCCATTGCTGAGCTTTTAGATATGGATGTTAATGAATTTGGAGTAAAATATCTCTTTAAAAACGGGTATAAATATTCACTCAAAGAAAACAAAATCGAAGACTCTTATGAGTGTGTCTTTTATGACAGAGAGTCCAATGGATGTAAAATATATATGGCACGACCAAATCAATGTAAAACTTTTCCTTTTTGGGACTATTTTAAAACACATGTAGATGAACTTAAAGATGAGTGTCCGGGGATTATTGATGTATAGAGTTCTTTTAATATCTCTAGTAGTATTGCTATTTTCCGCATGTTCACAAAAAAGACTCAAGCCAAATGAAAAAGCCTTTGCCGCTGAAGATACATACATAGTCTTTGCACTGCGAGCAGAGCATGTAGGAGATTACAGAAGTGCAGCAAAACTTTTTAGGCAACTTTATGAAAAATCTTTAAAAAAAGAGTACCTTTATAGATATTTGCAAGATAAAATTGTCTTAAAAGAGTATGATGATGTTGTTAAAGTTGTTGATGATATTACTGATGGTTCACTTGAAGATGCGGAATTGGTACGACTTAAAACCATTGCCTTGCTTGAATCCAATAGACTTGCTGAAGCAAAAAGCGTCTCTATTGCACTTGCACAATATACTAAAAATCCAAAAGACTATCTGCTTGTGAGTGATGTATATACAAAAAGTAAAGATTATGATTTGGCACTGAAATATCTAGAAGGTGCATATGTTAAAGAGTATAATGAAAAGATACTCGATAAAATGGCTATTATTTTGTATGTAAATCTGCATAGAAAAAAAGAGGCAATAGCAGAGCTGGAATCTCACGCAAGGATTCATGGATGCTCAAAACTCATCTGTAACAGACTTGTGAGCTTTTACAGTCACGATAATAATGTAGATGGGCTGTTGTCTGTTTACAAAAGACTCTATGCCAAAGAGAAGAGTGAAGATATAGCACGAAAAATCATTCAAATTTATGCTTATAAACGTGAATATGTAAAATTGATGGATTTTTTAGAAGAGAATCATATTGATGATGAACTGCTGTTACAGCTTTATGTCTCTGGAAAAAATTGGAAAAAAGCGAGTAAACTGGCATTTAAACTTTACAAAGAGAACAGCGATTACTCTTATCTGGGACAGAGTGCAATCTATAAGTATGAGGGTTATCGAGGAAACGTTCCAAAAAAAGTTCTTTATAATGTCATAGCAAATCTAGAGAATGTTGTAAAATACAACAAAGATACACTCTATATGAACTATCTGGGGTATATCTTAATTGATCATGATGTGAATGTTAAAAAAGGGATGCAATATATTCGTGAGGTTTTGAAAAAACAACCTGATTCTGCATACTATTTGGACTCTCTAGCATGGGGATATTATAAACTTGGCAAGTGCTACAAGGCTAATAAAATTATGTTGAAGGTCATGCAACTTGAGGGTGGTGATGAGCCGGAAGTAAAAGAGCATTTTGCAAAGATTAACAAATGTATCAAAAAACAAAAAAGGGCAAGAAAGAGCAAATGATTTTAGATGATATTATTAAAAAAACAAAAGAAGATCTGGTAAAAAGAGAAAAGGAGTTCTCTCTTGACTGGTTAGGACGTTCACTGGCTTTTAATGCAAGACAGCCGCGTGATGTGTTTCCCTATTTGGCAGCTACAGAGGAAGATCCATATAGAATTATTTCAGAAGTGAAAAAGGCTTCTCCCTCAAAAGGAATAATTCGTGAAGATTTTGACCCTTTGGCTATTGCTCAGGCTTATGAGAGGGGTGGCGCAAGTGCTATTTCTGTACTTACAGAGCCACACTTTTTTCAAGGAAATTTAGAGTATTTAGCAGGTATTCGTCGTTATGTGGGTATTCCTCTTTTGAGAAAAGATTTTATTATATCAAAGTATCAGATACTAGAGGCGCTCGTTTTTGGCGCTGATTTTATCTTGCTTATTGCTGTGGCACTCTCAAAAAAAGAGCTCAAAGAGTTGTTGGGATATGCAAGACATCTTGGTTTGGAAGTTCTTGTTGAGGTTCATGATAAGGCAGACTTGGTGAAAGCTATCTATGCAGGTGCTGATATTATAGGTATTAATCATAGAAATTTACAAACGTTTGAGATGGATATGGAACTCTCTTATAAGCTTATTCCACTTATTCCAAATGGTAAAATTATTGTTGCTGAGAGTGGTATATATGAACATGGACAGTTGGAAGATTTAAGTAAGGCGGGAGTTGATGCTTTCTTGGTTGGAGAATCATTAATGCGTCAAGAAGATGAAGAGGCAGCTCTTAAAAAATTAAAATATGGAGAAAAAAATGCGTAAATTATTTTTTATAACTGTTATGGCAGTAGCATTACTTTTTACAGCATGTACACAAGAGACACAAAACAAGATTGGAAGAAGTATTCAAAACTGGACAGGTACAAATGGCGTACTTGATATCTATATGGGTGGAAAGCTTGTTCAAAGATTTATTAAAATTGATAAACTCTCAACAGCAACAGCAACTAGCGGTACAACACCGAGAAACTACAGATATGCATATGGTTATCTTGATAAAAATTTTAATTACAAAGTAGATGAAGGCGAGAAAAAACTCTATTTTGAAGTGAGTAATTACTCTACGCCTTATGTCTTTTATGAAAACCCAGAAAGCAAATAAGTGGATATTATAGATCTGTTTAAGAAGTTGGTCTCTACTAAAAGTGAAACACCGGATGATGGTGGACTTTTAGATTTTATAGCTGAATATTTAGATGATTTCAGTGCAATTCGTCTTGATATTGAAGATGTGAAGAATCTTTTTATCTATAAAAAATTTGGTGAGGGTGAGCATCTCTGTTTTGCGGGGCATGTTGATGTCGTCCCTGCAGGAGATGGTTGGAAATATGATCCTTATGAAGCTGTAGAAGAGGGTGACTCTATTTACGGTCGCGGTACACAAGATATGAAAAGTGGTGTGGCTGCTTTCGTTCAGGCTGTGAAAGAGGCGGAAAATTTTCAAGGAACACTCTCTCTTTTACTCACTTCAGATGAAGAGGGTGAGGCTGTTAACGGAACTGTAAAAGTTTTGGAGTATCTGCGTGAGCATGATATGCTTCCGGATGTTTGTGTTGTAGCTGAGCCAACGTGTGAAGAGGTTTTTGGTGATGCTATAAAAGTAGGGCGAAGAGGAAGTATTAACGGATATTTAACTGTTAAAGGGAAACAGGGTCACGCAGCTTACCCTGAGAAAGCTATTAATCCTATTCATCAAATTGCAAAGCCGCTTGCTGAGATGGCAGGAGTTGATCTTGATGATGGCGATGCGGCTTTTGCTCCTTCAAAGTTTGTTATTACGGATATTCGCTCAGGAATGCAGGTTACCAATGTAACACCAAATGATCTCAAAATGATGTTTAATGTTCGCAACAATACAAATATTACACAAAAAGAAGTGAGAATGTTTGTAGAAAAACATCTCGAAGGTCTGGACTATGAGTTACGTCTTACACAGGGTTCCTACCCGTTTCAAACAGATACAAATACAAAACTTGTACGTAAGATAGATGAGGCAATCGAATCTATAACAGGTATAAAACCAAAACACTCAACTGCAGGTGGAACCAGTGATGCAAGATTTATTGCTCCAATGGGTGTGGATGTTATTGAATTTGGTGTAAAGAATGATACCATTCACTCTGTGAATGAACGAACGACAAAAAAAGAGGTAAAAGATTTGTATAGAGTTTTTAAAACTCTTATAGAAATTTGGGATAAATAATGAGATATTTATTAACCATAATACTGTTTACAGTTACGCTTATGGCAACAGAATTGCACTGGTATGATGAATATGAAGATGCATTGCATGAAGCAAAAAAAGAGCATAAACTTATTTATGTTTTTATTTCATCATCACAATGTGGCTGGTGTCATAAGTTTGAAAAGACGACACTACAAGATGAAGAGATAAAAAAGAGACTGCAAAAAGAGTTTATCACAGTGCATCTTGTACGTGATTTTGATACTGTTCCCCCACAATTTAAGACATCACCTGTACCTAGACACTATTTTTTGAATGCAGATGGAAAGATCTTATATGATTCATTGGGTTACAGAGAGGTAGATACATTTAAAGCATTTATGGGATATGCTCAAGATAACACACAAAAGGAGAAAAAATGAGATTTATTCAAACACCAAAAGCGCCTTCGGC
>CAZGSK010000076.1:0-5697 GCA_964528435.1 uncultured Sulfurimonas sp.
CGATCACCACCGTCACGAAGCTCTAATGCTTCACGTTTACCAGTACTTGCACCCGATGGAACGATTGCACTCGCTACTGTTCCGTCACTCAAAGCCACTGTTGCTTTTACTGTTGGATTTCCACGAGAATCCATTACTTCTATTGCACTTACGTTATCTATAAACATATATTTGCCTTATTTAAAATAAATTGTGATATTTTAGCCAAATTTGATTAAAAATTTGTTTAGGCACTGCTTTTAAAGATCTGCTTCAGCAATCTCAGAGGTATCCATAGTCATAAGCGAACTCATTCCCATAGCCTGTCTTATCTTCTCTTCTATCTCAGCTGCAAGTTCCGGCTCTTCTTTAAACTTCTGTTTTACATTCTCACGCCCCTGACCGAGTTTTGTCTCACCGTAGCTAAACCATGCACCACTTTTATCTACAATATCAAGTTTTACACCATAATCAACAAGTTCACCCTCTTTAGAGATTCCCTCACCAAACATAATGTCAAACTCAGCTTGACGAAACGGAGGTGCAACTTTGTTTTTAATGACTTTTGCTTTTACACGGTTACCTATCTGGCTCTCACCTTGTTTAAGCGATGCTATTCGACGCACATCAATACGAACCGAAGCATAGAATTTCAAAGCATTACCACCTGTTGTCGTCTCAGGTGAGCCATACCCCATCATACCGATTTTCATACGAATCTGATTGATAAAAATTACCGTACAGTTCATTTTATTTAACACACCTGTGAGTTTACGGAGAGCTTTGGACATCAAACGAGCCTGAACACCAACATTCTGGTCACTCATCTCACCTTCAATCTCAGATTTTGGTGTAAGTGCTGCAACAGAGTCGATAACGATCAGATCAACCGCTCCACTTCTTGCAACTGTCTCAACAATATCAAGTGCCTGCTCACCATAATCTGGTTGAGATACCAACAGATTGTCAATATCTACTCCAAGATTTTTTGCATAAACAACATCTAAAGCGTGTTCTGCATCTATAAAAGCACATACTCCACCCTCTTTTTGACACTCTGCTGTAATTTGCAGTGCCAGTGTTGTTTTACCTGAAGATTCCGGTCCATAGATCTCTACAACTCTACCTTGTGGAATACCATTAATTCCTAGTGCAAGATCAAGTCCCAAAGAACCTGTAGAGATTGACTGAATTGGTTCAATCTCTTTATCACCCAGGCGCATTAAAGCCCCCTTGCCAAAAGCTTTATCTATCTGTTTGATTGCCAAGTCTAATGATTTTTGTTTATTTGCATCCATTTTGGACTCACTTATTATGAAATTTTGAGGTATTGTAGGTAAAAAAAATCTACCTTTCTAAAAATATGACAAAATGACATATTTTTAGAAAAATTTCTTTTGAAATATGCGAAATTCTAACGAAAAAAAGACAACTATACCATCTCTTTTTCAAATGCTTCATAGAGTTGCAAAAGCTTTTCTATCTCTTGAATATCAAAAGAGTCTATTGCACTCTCTAATGCCTCAAGATACTTCTTCAAATCTCTGTCATTATAACTTTGTGCTATCTCTTTGACTTTTGAAGCAAAAACTTTTATATCTTGCATATTATGACTTTTAATAGCCTGATGTAAAAGTGGAGTGAGATCTTTTGCTAATTTTTGACAAAGTTTCTCACGTGAGCGTATTTCAAAAAGATCTATTTTCTCTTCTTTTTTCTGCTCGACCATTGTATGCTTTAAAAATTTTTTGAGTACATTAAAGAGCTCTTCTTGATAGATAGGCTTGTACAAATATGCATCAAACAACGCTTTATCCTCTTGCGAAATTTCTCTTTTGAGAACAGAAGCACTCAGCGCGATAACAGGAATATCTTTTTTAGCCTTTATGATGCGAGTTGCCTCATAACCATCCATAAGAGGCATGCGAATATCCATAATGATTAAATCATAATCATTTTTCTCTGCCAATTGTACAGCTTCAAGTCCATTATTGGCACTTTCAACATCAATATCTGTTCCATCAAAATTGTTAATGAGCAATTCACGATTATCTTTAATATTGTCCACAACAAGAATTTTTGCTTTTTCAAAAACAATCTTCTTCTCTTTTTTTGAAACCGAGTGTTTGCCAAGACTATTTTCTTGAAGCGATGCAATATCCACATCATAAAGTTTGACTATAAATTCAGAACCTATATGCTCCTCACTCTTTACCCGAATCTCTCCACCCATCATCTCTGTTAATCTTTTTGAAATTGTGAGACCTAAGCCAGTTCCTCCATACTCTCGATTGTCTTGTCCATCTTTTTGTTCAAAAGCTTGAAAAATCTTCTTAAGCTGATCTTTGGGGATGCCAACGCCACTGTCTTTGACAATAATTTCCATAGTAACTTTTGACTTGTATTCATCAATATTTAATATCTTTAAAATCAACTCTATACTTCCATGTGAAGTAAACTTTACTGCATTACCTACAAGATTAAATACAATCTGACGTATTCGTGTTGCGTCAAGTAAAACACTTTTGGGCATTCTTTTATCTATATCTATATGGAGTTGCAGACCTTTTGTACTAATTATTGGCTCAAAAACAGCCCCAACCTCATCGAAGAGTTCATAGATGTCTGTAGGAACTTTTTGTAACTCCATTTTCCCTGCTTCTATTTTTGAGAGATCTAAAATATCATTTATCAATGTAAGTAGCGTATTGCTTGCAGATTGAATTGTTTTTACATAGGAGTTTAATCGTGCCTCTTGTATCTGTTGGCTCAAAAGTTCTGTAAAGCCGATGATAGCATTCATAGGTGTACGAATTTCATGAGACATATTAGCTAAAAATTCTGATTTTGCTCTGTTTGCCTGCTCTGCAGCCTCTTTTGCTTTTTGCAACTCTTCTTCAACTTTTTTACGCTCTTTTATCTCACGTGAGAGCTTTGCATTCCAGTATAAGGAGGCAACAATAAGTAATATCAATACAATAGCGACCTGAAAGATCAAAGTATAATCTTCTGCCTCATGCACAGTAACAGCAAGCCATCTGTTTGTAATATCTTGACGCTCTTGGTCACTAATACTCTCGATTACCTTATTGATAATATTTAAAAGAATACGCTCATCTTTATGCACTAAAAATTTATGATTAAATTTAAAATCTATTTTACCAGCAATATGCAGTTCATTTGGATAATATCTACCCACATAATACATAGCCGTAGCCATATGTCCCAAAAATGCGTAAGCTTTCCCATTTTTAACAAGTTCAAGAGACTCTAAGATTGAATTTGTCGGAATTATCTTAATATCTTTTTTATACTCTTTAAGATAATTATAGCTTGTAAAGTATTTAGGTACAGTTATGACTTTATCTTTAATATCATCAATATTGTTGACAAAAGATTTCTCATTTTTTGTAACAAGCACAAATGGAAAAGAGACGAAGGTTTTTGATGTCAGTCCAAGGGAGTTTTCATAGGCATTCTCTCCGACACCCGGAACTAAATCAATTTTATTCTCTTTAAACTTTTGCAAAACTTCTGGCCAGGATTTTGATGGTTTGTATCTAAATTCTATTCCTGTCTTTTTACTTACCAGTGTTAAATAATCACCAAGCATACCACCCATGTGATTATTCTTAATTATAGAGAGTGGCTTCCAATTGACTTCACTATATGTAAGTGTTGGATGTTTTATGATCCACTCACGTTCCTCTTTTGTTAGTGTCTCAAGGCGGGAGTTTATTTTACTTAGCAGTGTTACATCAAACCATTTATTTATAATCCTGCGTCTTTGTTCTTGTGAAATAGTATCAAGTGCTTTTTGCATAATAGAAAAAAGTAGAGGTTTATCTTTTCGAATAGCTACTGAAACCCCTGTTTGTATATAAGAAAGTTTATTGACTATCTTCAGGTTTGTCAAAAAATTATGTTTTATGATGTAACCAGCAACTGCAATATTTCCAATGTATGCATTCGCATTTCCTACAGAGACCTCTTCAAGTGCATCATTGTTTGAAGAGGTAAGCAGAAGCTTTATCTCCGGATGGTTCTTGCTTAACCATTCATGTAGGTATGAGCTTTCATTTACAGCGACGATTTTACCTTTTAAATCACTAAGATTTTTGATATTCTCTACCTGCGTGAGCGTAATAATCACAAGAGGCATAGATACATAGGGCTTTGTAAAGAGTAAAAATTTCTCTCGCTCTGGTGTTTTTACTGCACAACTAAGTCCATCTATCTTTTTTGAACGCATTCGCCACATTGTTTTGTACCATTTATCAGCTATTACCTCTATCTCGAGCCCTGTTTTTTGTGCAATAAGTTTCAAAAAATCTGCAGAGATACCAACATGCTCTCCTGATCTATCCACAAAATCATAGGGAGCCCATGAATAATCAGCTCCCAGGACAACCTTAGGATGTTCCTTTATATATGCTTTTTCCTGCATAGTAAGATGAAGCTCTCCAGCAAAAAGAACAAATGGTAAAAAGAGAAAAATAATACTCAATAAGCGCATATTATACTATCTCTAAAAATTCATGAAGATGCTCTTGAAAAATCGTTACAATAGTAGGATCAAATTGCTTACCACTCTGTTCCATTATGTACGATGCAGCCTTCTTAGGTTCCCATGCTTTGGCATAGACTCTATCATGACTTAAAGTATCAAAAACATCGGCAACAGCAACAATTCGCCCCAATATATTGATATCTTCTCCTCGAAGCCCTTGTGGATATCCGGTTCCATCCCAGCGCTCATGATGCTCATAAGCAATGATATCTGCTGCTTTCATTATTTTTCTTGAGGAATTTTTTAAAAGTTCGTGTGCCCTTGTCGTATGTTTTTTTACAATATCGAGCTCTTGAGCTGAAAGCGTCTCTTCTTTTTGAAGTATCTCTTTAGCAACAGCTATTTTTCCGACATCATGCATAGGCGCGGCATGATAAATAACCTCTTCATCATCTTCATTGAGACTTTGATGGTAATGTGCAAGTAGTTTTGAAATTTCTGCTACACGGCGCACATGCTCACTGCTCTCATCAGAAGCAGACTCTATTAATCCTGAGAGAATATAGATCATCTCTATCTGATTTTTTTCAAGTTCGCTCAATAAGCGCTCTTCATTGAGTTGTACTTTTTTTTCCAAAGATATATTATGATATTTTAACATCTCTTTTGCTGCATAAAGTTGAAGATGATTTTTCACGCGTACTATAAGCTCTTGAGCCTGAAAAGGTTTTGTAATATAATCTACCCCACCCACTCTAAAGCCCTGTGAGATAGAATCTATATCTACTTTTGCTGTTAAGAAAATAACAGGAATATCTTTAAGTTTATCATTTTGCTTCATCATTTTACACAATTCAAAACCATCAATCCCCGGCATCATAACATCAAGCAAAACTAGATCAAACTTATTATGCAGCAGAAGTTCATAAGCTGCTTCTCCTGAAATTGCAAATGAGAAGTCATAATTATCCTCTTGTAAAATATTCATTGCCACCTGAATATTGTCAGGGACATCATCAACAATTAAAATCTGATATTTCAACTCCATAACAACACAACCCTCTATTAAAAAATCTTTTTTAGTATAACATAAGTCAACTGTTACGTAGTAAAGTAAAATTACCATTGTTTAAGTGAAATAAAGTTATAAATTTACTATGTTAAATAGATTCAGTATAAAAATCAAAATGTTTCTTATTCTTATAGTT
>CAZGSK010000077.1:0-5686 GCA_964528435.1 uncultured Sulfurimonas sp.
GTATTGTTGCAAAAATACAAAGTATTGTGCAATCATGTATGTTATAATTTCATAACTAAACTATAAAGAGTCAGTATGGAATTATGCGTTGCCCTTGATTTATCTACAAAAGAAGAGAATTTAGCTCTTGTTCAAAAAATAAAAGAGTATGATGTCTGGCTGAAAGTCGGACTCCGTACTTATATCCGTGATGGTGAAGATTTTTTAAAAGCTATTAAAGCAATCAATCCTAAATTTAAAATCTTTTTAGATTTAAAACTCTATGATATTCCAAATACTATGGCAGATGCCGCAGAGTCTATTATGGGGCTTGATGTAGATATGTTTAATGTTCACGCAAGTGCAGGGCGTCGTGCTATGCGTACGGTGATGCAGCGCTTAGAAAAGTATGAAGATCGTCCATTGGTTTTGGCCGTTACTGCACTTACATCGTTTAGTGAAGATGAGTTTCGTGCAGTTTATGAAAAAGATATTGCAAGCAAGGCTGACCAGTTTGCAAAAGATGCACAGGAGAGTGGACTTGACGGTGTTGTCTGTTCAGCTTATGAGTCCCTCTCAATTAAAAACATTACAGATGCGAGTTTTATGACACTTACTCCGGGAATTAGACCTTTTGGGGAAGATGCAGGCGATCAAAAACGTGTAGCAGATGTTGCATTCGCAAAAGAGCAAAAGGTTAATTTTATCGTTGTAGGGCGTCCTATTTATCAGGCTGATAATCCTTCTGATGTAGTAGAAAAAATTTTAGCTCAAATTTAAGCTTCATATTATTAAATAATCACTATAATATCGCTCTTCAAATGGACGAGTGGGTGAGTGGCTGAAACCACATCCCTGCTAAGGATGCGTATGGGTAACTGTACCGAGAGTTCGAATCTCTCCTCGTCCACCAGATATAAAAATCCCCCTTTAGATAATCATTGTCACTAAATATTTGCCGACATAGCTCAGTTGGCTAGAGCAGCTGATTTGTAATCAGCAGGCCCGGGGTTCAAATCCTCGTGTCGGCACCACTTTTATAAGAAACTTTTCGTACCACTTTTATCATAGAGATCTTTATAGCGAAAGGTGATGAGGTTTTGCATAATTGCAAATAAAATCATAAAGTTTAAAAAACTGCTTCCTCCGTAGCTAAACATTGGTAGAGGGACTCCCACAACAGGTGCGTAACCTATTGTCATAGAGATATTGACTCCCATATAGATAAAAATCATAAAAGAGATAGATACTGTTACAACCTTTATGTAGTAGTCTTTGTTAAAGACAGCAAGGCTTAAAAGATGTAGTATTAGCATCACATAGATAAGAATGAGTCCAAGTGCTCCTAAAAATCCTGTACGCTCAACAACAAAGGCAAAGATAAAGTCACTTGTTGCGATGGGAAGAAACTTCATTTGTGTCTGTGTAGCATCTTCTTTATCTTTACCGTTCCAACCTCCAGAACCTATGGCAATGATGGATTGCTGAACATGATAAGAGGGTTTTTCACTTAAAAAGTCTGTTATACGCTCTTTTTGATAATCATGCAGACCATATTTATAAACAAGCGGAGAGATAAGCAAAATGGAAACAACAATGGTGGCTACTATCTTCCAATAGATACCGACAAAAAATAAAACACCGTAACCGATAAGCAAGAGTACAAGTGCAGTTCCCAAATCAGGTTCTTTAGCTATAAGAATGAAAGGCAGTAAGATATAAAAACTTATCTTTAAAAAGTCTTTAATTCTGTATCCGCCCATAGGAGGAGGGTTTTTGTTGATGAGGTATGCCAGCATTAAGATAAGTGCCGGTTTTACAAACTCTGAGGGTTGAATAGTTGCATTGATAAAGGGGATGTCTATCCAACGTTGTGCACCAAGGCGTGAGTGTCCAAAGAACTCAACTGCCAAGAGCAGCAGGATGTTTCCCCAGTATATGAAGGGAATCAGCCAGCTCATACGTCGAATAGGGAGTAAAAATACGGCTATAAAGGCTAAAAATGCCACACCGACATAGGCTATCTGTTTTTCTGCCAAAGCAGGGACAGCCTCTCCTATGAGCCAATTGGACATAATGATGAGAGGAATGATAAGAATAATAGAAAGAAAGTCAAATTGTGATAAAATACTCTTATCAAATCTCCACAAGTTTGTAACTCCAAAATAAAAATTACATGATTGTATCATAAAGGGAATAACAGTGAGAAACATACAAGAGTACAGATGTGATGTGCCACAGCGCTTAGACACATTTTTAGCTCAAGAAATAGGGCAAACTCGTTCACAGGTAGCGCAACTTATAAAGCAAGAGGCTGTTTATATAAATAATAAAAAAGTCTCTCGTCCGGGTATTAAATTAAAAAGCGGACAAAATATTAAAGTAGAGTTTCCTGAGGCTACAGAGTCTCAGCCGCAAGAGGTTACATTTGATGTTGAGATCTTATATGAAGATGAAGATGTTCTAGTCATTAACAAACCAAGTGGTGTGACAGTCCATCCGGCTCCAAGTGTTAAAGAACCGACTCTTGTTGACTGGCTTAAACATAAAGGTGTCAGGCTCTCAACAATAAGTGGAGAAGAACGCCACGGTATTGTACACCGACTCGATAAGGGAACAAGTGGTGCAATGGTTGTTGCAAAGAACAATGAGGCACATGAATTTCTCTCCAAGCAGCTACAAGATAAGAGTATGGGACGATATTATTTGGCACTTGTTACCCCTCCTTTAAAAGATGATGTTACAATAATAGAATCAAACATAGCCAGAAGTCCTCATAATCGTTTGAAGATGGCTTGTGGACTTGATCATGGTAAATATGCCAAGACTATGTTTAAACATTTGGCATTGAGTAGTGATGAAAAAACAGAGCTTCTTGCCTGTAAACTCTTTACAGGAAGAACACATCAGATACGTGTGCATTTGGAGAGTTTGAATCGTCATATTTTGGGAGATCATATTTATGGATTGAGCCCTAAAACAGAGAAGGCGGAACGAATTTTGCTACATGCTTATCTGATATATTTTATTCATCCTAAGACAAAAGAGAAACTATTCTTCCAAGCAGGGTTTGATTCTGTAATGAAAGAGACAATAAATAAAAAATTTGACAGGGAGATTTTAAATGAAGTTATCACTTCTGAGTACATTATTCACAGCTTCACTGCTGCTTCTTAGCGGTTGTGCTGAAATAACACCGACACCCAAAGAGAAGGTTGTTGTAGACTCTACATTACCTGCAGTTACTTTAACAAGGAATGGTATTATTACAGATATGAAGACAGTTGCCTTTGAGTGGAAAAGTATAACAGATCCACGTGTAGAGGGAATTTATGTATATAAAAGATCTTTAGAAGATAAAGATGTAAAAGATTTGAAGTATTATACTACGATTGATACACGATACTCTACGCATTATGTAGATAGGGATGTAAAGCCTAATACAAAATATTCGTATGCTTTTAGAGTTTTTACAAAAAATTCTCAAGGTGTGAACTCTAAAGTTTTTGTTGTAAATACTCTTCCTGTATTGCAGTCTGTTTCATGGATTCATTCTATTACAGGACTTCCTAGAATTGCAAAAATCATTTGGAGACCTCACGTGAGTGAGCGAGTTGCTACTTATATCATAGAGAGAAAGACTTTTGAAGATAAAGAGTGGCATCAGATAGCTGAGTTAAGCGGAAGACTTAATGCTGAGTATATTGATGCAGGGCTTGAAGATAATCATGTTTATATGTATAGAATTAGAGTAAAAACATATGATGGCATTATCTCTACACCATCTCAAATTGTAAAATCAATTACAAAACCACTGCCAAAAAGTGTAACAAAAATAGAAGCAAGTAGAGATCTTCCAAAAATGATAAAAATTACATGGAGTGCTTCAACACAAAAAGATTTTGAGCGATATTATCTTTACAGAGCAGATGATATAGACGGTTCTTATGAGCTTATCGCAAAACTCTACAATAACCATTTTACAGATAAGATTGATGAAGATGGAAAAACATATTTTTACAAAGTGAGTGTAATTGATAAGGATGGACTTGAGAGTGAACATGATAAGAATAAAGTAATGGGTATGACATTGCCAAAACCAGCTGCTCCTGCAATTGTTGAAGCAAAACGTCAAGGCAATACAATAGAGTTAAAATGGGGTAAAAGTGATCCAAGAACAGTTTCATACATTGTTGTGAAAAAATCCAAAAAAGGATGGTTTGATGAGCTTACAAATGAGTATAAAAATATTAAGAAGCATCTCTTTGTAGATTCAGGAATTGAGCCTGATACACTTTATACCTATACTGTATATAGTGTTGATAAAAATGGCATAGTCTCTGATCCAAGTATTGAAGTTCAGATTAAAACACCAGAATCAAAAAAGATTATTCCTGCACCAAAAGCCAAAGCTTTAGAAGAAGAGACAGCAAAAGCTGTGAGTACAAAAAATAGCAGTAGTGAGACAACAGTCGCACCTGCGCAAGAACTTGATTTGAATGGACTTTAATGCCACACTTGCATATAAAAGAATTTAAAGAGATAGAACTACCAAGTTTGCTGGATGGGGTAACATTCGATTTTATGGCATCGAATGTTCATCACTTAGATGAGAAACTCATAGCCGTAAAGTATGAAGGAGAAGAGTTCTTTTTGCTTGTTAAAGAGGATGGGAAAAGGACGCTTTTAAAAACAGATAAACTGACACGTCCTGCTTCTATCTATAATGTACATCGTGCACTGCTTGCCTATGCAAAAGCAGCGGGCTTGGAAGTTGTTGCTTCCAATGTGCCCGATACACAAAAAAATGTACATTTACAAGAGGCAAATGCGCTTAAAAAGATAGAGTATTTTGCTAAGAACTTTCCAAAAGACAAAGAGGTACGCATTGAGGTCGGTTTTGGATCCGGACGTCATCTACTGCATCAAGCTGCACAAAATCCTGATGTGCTTTTCATAGGTATTGAGATTCATCGTCCTTCAATAGAGCAGGTTTTAAAGCAAATAGTAATACAGAAGCTAGATAATGTTATGGTTCTTGATTATGATGCACGACTCTTTATGGAGCTTGTACCTTCTAATCTTGTTGGCGCAATCTATGTGCATTTTCCAGTTCCATGGGATAAAAAACCGCATCGTCGTGTTATCTCGACAAATTTTATAAAAGAGGCTCGTCGTATTTTAAAAGTAGGTGGTACTTTGGAGTTGCGTACAGACAGTGAGAATTATTATGCTTATTCGTATGAAACATTTATAGACTTTCCTAAGATATCACTGCAGATACATAAAAATAGAGATATTGCCGTGAGTTCAAAGTATGAAGACAGATGGAAAAGGATGGAGAAGAACATCTATGATGTCATCATGACCAATGATGAAGTCTCTCCTGCATTGGAGATTGAAGGTGATTTTTCGTTTCCTCAAAAAATCAAGCTCTCAAATGAAGAGCTCATAGCGCTGCATAATAAAACGATACGTTTTGAGGGTGGATTTATCCATTTTGAAAGAGTTTACAAGTTAGAAAATGGGGTAATGTTACGCATATCTATGGGAAGTTTTGATAGACCAGAGCATCTTTATCTAATCATAACGGATAATAGACTATCATTCTATCCAGAATTGCCTCTTCGTTCACCAAGTAATTTAGAGGCGCACAAACATTTACTGAAGGCTTTAGATGGATAAAGTAATCATTGCTGAAAATTTA
>CAZGSK010000078.1:0-5556 GCA_964528435.1 uncultured Sulfurimonas sp.
CAGTTGATTACTGGGAAGCTCCATCAGGTGCCATCTATATGCTTGTAACAGTTCCTCAAGAAGATGTTAATGCAGAAGTTAAAAAAGCTGTCAAATCAAGCTTTAAAAATGACAATGCTCTCTGGCAACAATTTCAATCAAAACAGGCTTTAGAACAACTTGACAAAGAGTTTCCTACAGAATAATCTCTCTTTTAAATACCCTCACGCAGGGTATTTAACTCATAACGAATCTTTTCTTCCATTATTTAGGTATAATTTCAAAAAAAATTTAGGTTACACCCCATGAAAAAAATTGCCATTATCGGACGTCCAAATGTTGGAAAAAGTTCACTCTTTAACAGACTCATCAAAAATAGAGATGCCATCACATCAGACTTAGCAGGAACTACACGTGATGTAAAGAGAAAACATGTTCTCATCAATGACAAACAAGCGATTTTACTTGATACCGGTGGACTCGACAAAGGGTGTGAACTTTTTGACAAGATAAAAGAGATGAGTCTCAAAGCTGCCTATGCAGCAGATATCATTCTCTATATGGTTGATGGAAAAAGTATTCCTGAAGATGAAGATAAAAAGTTCTTTTATGAACTGCAATCTATGGGAAAAGAGATAGCACTTGTCGTTAATAAAATAGATAATGACAAAATGAAAGAGAAGCTTTGGGATTTTTATGAGTTTGGAACCGGAGATATCTTTGGTATCTCAGTATCACACAACCGAAATACAGTCGCACTGCTTGACTGGCTCTACGAAAAACTTCCTGATGAAGATATTATCAAAGAAGATGGAGAGATAACAGTTGTTCATGAAGAAAAAGAGGAGCTCAGTGATGAAGAGTTCTTCGCACAGTATGAAGAAGATGAAGATGATGAGTTTTACTACTGGGATGATGATGAAAATGAAGTAGAAGATGATTCCATCTTTGCCAACAATGACAACATTAAAGAGTTCGATGAAAATGACATCAATCACATCAAAATCGCCATTATCGGACGCACGAATGTCGGAAAGAGTTCCCTCTTAAATGCACTTCTTGGAGAAGAACGCTCTGTTGTAAGCAGTGTTGCGGGAACTACAATTGATCCTATTGATGAGACCATAGAGTATGAGGGAAAACAGCTTACTTTTGTCGATACAGCAGGACTTCGTCGTCGCGGTCGTATCATAGGAATTGAGAAGTATGCTCTTATGCGCACAAAAGCAATGTTAGAAAATGCCAATATGGCACTTGTTGTTTTAGATGCAAGCCAGCCGTTTTTAGACCTAGATGAGAAGATTGCAGGATTAGTAGATCATAACCATCTTGCTTGTATCATCGTTCTTAACAAGTGGGATATCGCAGACAAACAAGAACATGACAAGATTATCAAAGAGGTGCGTGAGCGATTTAAATTTCTCTCCTATGCACCTATTATTACCCTCTCAGCAAAAAGTGGTCAGAGAGTTGATAAACTCCATGATATGATCCTACAAATCAATGAGAACTACTCACAAAGAATTCCGACATCACGAGTCAATGAAGTTCTTGAACGTGCACTTCGTCGTCATACCCTGCCAAGTATGCATGGGCAGGTCATTCGTATCTACTATGCTACACAGTATGAAACACGTCCTCCAAAGATTGCTATCGTTATGAACAAACCAAAAGGGCTTCACTTTACCTACAGACGTTATCTGACAAACAAATTCCGTGAAGCATTTAATTTTGAAGGAACACCACTACTTTTTAAAGCGAAAAAAAGAGGAGAGCGATAAAATGGCACTGGCACTGACTTTTATCATCGGAGGTTTTGGACTGATGATTTTAAGTATCTATTTTTTCAAAAAAATGAAAGAAGAAGAGAAGCGTAACAGATAATACGCTTCTTATAAAAATGGTTTAAAGACTACCATTGCGACAATGAGGAGCATTAAAATTGTCGGAACTTCATTATAAAATCGAAAGAATTTTCCGCTTTTCGTACATCTATCTTCCAATAATTTTATACGTAAAACACCAAGTGAGTGGGAGTATCCAAGTAAAATCACCAAAAAGAATAGCTTCAAGTGTAGCCAGGTATCGCCTATCCAATCACCTAAAAAGATCAAAATTGAACCACTCACAAGCGTTGCCCACATAGCAGGTACGCCTATATATTTATAAAGTTTCATCTCTTGAATTTTGACAACTTCAATAAACCCGGTATTATTAATATGTTCCATATGATACACATAAAGACGAGGCAAATAAAACAGCATAGCAAACCATGAAATAAAAGAGATTACATGAAACCAGAGTACCCACTCATACATATTTTTCCTTTAAAAATTTGTCTCTATATATAAAGAATTATAATTAGATCCACCATGAACACCATTAAAGAGACCAAAAACACCCGAACGATGTTTCAAAAGATAGCCAAAGTAGACATCATGCATAGATTTAACACCTGTAAGACGACCAAGATCAAAATCAACTGTAATATCAAGATAGTTTAAAAAGCGAGATGTAGGATCTTGTGATCCTGATAATGGATCTGTTGCATCATATACTTCTGAAACCAGTAAGTCATTCACATAACTCACACCCTCACCAAAACCAAAACGTACACGATTATCAGCAAAATCAAGATTGTAAAGAAGTTTTATATATGCTAAAACTTCATATGTATCAGAAAAACCTCTATATTCTCGCGTCCCAACTCTAAAGTTGCTAACTTCGTTAAATTTAGAAAAACCGGCTTTTGCATAAACATCAATTGGTAAATCAAAAAGATTATTTTTTAAAAGATATCCGGCATCTACAGCTACTACACTCAAGTCAATTGGATGTTTTGCAAAGTCAGCTGTTAAAAGTATGTCGCCTAAATCTTTTTCACTGGCATATCCGTAAGCAACACGAAACGAGTATTTTTTTTGGCTATCATCAGCAAATAAACTACTGCTTAAAAACATCAATAGTACAAGGAGTACTCCCTGTAGTTTATGCATCTTCAATAACCACCTCTTTTAATGATGGTGCCTTATGGTCTTTTACTTTATCATGCAGACGGCGAAGCGCTTTGGTTGCACGGTCAATAGCAATATCAATCGCCGCATCTAAATCTTTGTCATGTTCTGTAATAATGATAGGTGCAGTACGGGCTACATGAATCTCAAATTCAACACTCACACCAGCCTTCTCAGCAATAACATTACACATAATACGTGTAATATCCAATGAATATTTTTCAAACTTTTCTACTGCTGCTTCAATGTGTGCCTTATTTACATCATTTAAATTAATATCTTTTGCACGATATTGTACTATCATCATAAATCCTTTTTAATGGAGCTTTTAAAGCCCTTATATTTAGGTATATAATAACAAAATAAAGCTGAGATGGGTATAATACGCAAAAAATATTTAGGAATTTAGATTATGAGAGTATTAACCGGTATTCAACCATCAGGTGATTTGCATATTGGAAACTATTTTGGCTCAATCAAGCAGATGGTCGATGCACAAAAAGAGAATGACACTTTTGCTTTTATTGCAAACTATCATGCTATGAGCAGTGGAAACGGTGGTAGTCAACTTGCCAAACTAACTATGCAGACAGCTACAGACTTTTTAAGCTTAGGAATTGATCCAAAAAAATCAACATTTTGGGTACAGTCTGATGTAAAAGAGGTTCTTGAACTCTACTGGTTACTCTCTGCTTTTACACCTATGGGGCTTTTAGAACGTGCGCACAGCTACAAAGACAAAGTCGCAAAAGGGATTCACGCGAACCATGCACTTTTTTCTTATCCCGTTTTAATGGCAGCAGATATTTTACTCTACTCTCCAGACATCATTCCTGTTGGAAAAGATCAAATTCAACATGTTGAAATCGCTCGTGATATCGCCATAAAATTTAACAATGAATATGGCAATATTTTAAAAATTCCTGCTTTTAAAGTAGAAGAGAGTGTTGCAACTGTTCCCGGAACTGATGGACAAAAAATGTCAAAATCATATAAAAATACAGTAAATATTTTCGGTGAAGAGAAAAAACAACTCAAAACCATTAAAAAAATAGTAACAGAGAATGTACCAATGGAAGAGCCTAAAGAGTATGAGAACTGTAATGTTTACAATATGGCAAAGCTCTTTTTAAATGAAGATGAGTGCAGAGAGCTTCAAAAGCGCTATAAACGCGGTGGAGAGGGGCATGGACACTTTAAACTCTATCTGCATGATGTTATTTGGGAGTATTTCAAGCCATATAGAGAGAAAAGAGCATACTATCAAGAGCATCAGGATGAAGTACGTGATATTTTAGACTTTGGTGCTACCAAAGCGAAGGAAATTGCACTTCCTATGATAGAAAAAATAAGAAATGCAACCGGTATAAGATATTAATTAAGTTAATTCGATACAATAACACATCACAACAATAACAGGAAGTCACAATGCGTTTGCTCGTACTTATTTTACTACTCATTTTCAATTTAGAAGCTAAATCTCTCTTTAGTAATGAAGAACAGGCAAATACTGGTCAATATATTGAAAGTCTCAAAGACCTTATCTTGGCAACTCAAAAGACAAGGGGTTTAACAAACTCGTACCTCAATGGAAATACAGCAGCAATGCTGCTTGTTTTTGCAAGTCGAGATGATATGAAAAGTGCTATCGGCAATATGGAAGCTCTACCTTTAGCGGCTGATCCCGTTATAAATTCACATGCAGCAGCTATCTCGCAAGCACTGATTAAACTTAATCGTAAAGCATTCAAACAAGACCCAAAAAAAACATTTTCTGCTTATACGGAGCAAATTGACCATACACTTATGCTTGCGCAAAGCGTTTCAAAAAGATTTGCAAAAGATTTGACACCTTTTGGAAAAAAGATCTCTTCGGTTATGATGGAAATCATGCTTCCTATGACAGAATATACCGGACGACTCAGAGGTTTAGGTGCAGGTATAGCAGCAAAAGGAAAAGTGACAAAAAGTGACATCGAGAATATTCAAGCGCTCACATACGAACTACAGTCACTCAATAAAAAACTGCAAAATCAAATGACACAAATCATTACAAAATATCCAAATGAACTTGGAGCTAACATTAACAATGAACTAGCAGCTATCGACAAAGGCGTGAAATCTTACACTACTTTCGCACAGAAAAAGCTGCTAAAAGATCCAAGTAAAATTGATTCCGATGAATATTTTGATCAGGGAACGGCTTTAATTTCGGCCATTATTAAAGCATACAATACAGGAAACAAAGCTATTTTGGAAAATGCTCAAGGGTGGTTTTAGAGATTAAAAATATTTTAGTCTCTTTGTTTGTCTAACCAGACCATAAGACCTTTTTGTGCGTGAAGACGATTCTCTGCTTCACTAAAAACAATATCTGCGTGAGCTTCAAGTATCTCTTCACTGACTTCTTGTCCACGATATGCCGGTAAACAGTGTAAGAACTTTGCATTTCGATTTGCAAGACACATCATCAGTCCATTAACCATAAATCCTTCAAAGTCTTTAATGCGCTGCTCTTTTTCATCTTCTTGTCCCATAGAGGCCCAAGTATCTGTTGTCACTA
>CAZGSK010000079.1:0-5514 GCA_964528435.1 uncultured Sulfurimonas sp.
TGCAAAAATTATTTATAGATAAGGTTTAGACAATGAGTACTTGGAGTCCATCTTCGTGGAGAGAAAAACCAATTTTACAACAACCAACATACCCAGATAAAGCAAAACTTGATGCTGTTTTAAATGAATTAAAAAACTACCCGCCACTTGTTTTTGCAGGAGAAGCACGTTCTTTAAAAGAGCAGCTTTCACGTGTTGCAGAGGGAAAAGCATTTTTACTACAGGGCGGTGACTGTGCTGAGAGTTTTTCAGAATTTCATGCAGACAATATTCGTGATACTTTTAAAGCTTTGATGCAGATGGCAGTTGTAATGACATATGCCGGTGGGCTTCCTGTAGTAAAAGTTGGACGTCTTGGTGGGCAGTTTGCAAAACCACGTTCATCAGATACAGAAACGCAGGGTGAGATTACACTTGATTCATATCGTGGAGATATTATCAACGGTATTGATTTTACTGAAAAAGCACGTGTTCCTGATCCCAAACGTATGATAAAAGCGTACAATCAGGCAACGGCAACACAGAACCTTTTACGTGCATTCGCATCGGGTGGTTTAGCTGACTTGCATCAGGTAAACAAATGGAACCTTGACTTTGCTCATAAATCAGAAGTAAGTGAAAAGTATGAGAAACTTGCAGAAGACATTGAAAAATCACTTCAGTTCATGGAAGCGTGTGGTGTAACTTCTAAAACATATAGAACATTGCGTGAGACTGACTTTTATACTTCACATGAAGCACTTTTACTTCCTTACGAAGAGGCGTTTACTCGTCAAGACTCTATTACAGGTGACTGGTACAATGTAGCGGCACATATGGTTTGGATTGGTGATAGAACTCGTCAGCTTGATGGTGCACATGTTGAGTATATGCGAGGAATTAAAAATCCTATTGGTATTAAAGCCGGACCATCTATGGATCCTGATGATTTAGTTCGTCTTGCAATGGCAGTCAATCCTGACAATGAAGCAGGTCGTCTCAACATTATTGTTCGTATGGGCGCAAATAAAGTTGGTGAGCATATGCCTCAACTGATTCGTGCTGTTGAGAAAGAGGGATTGAATGTTGTTTGGTCGTGTGACCCAATGCATGGAAATACTGTTAAATCGTCAAATAACTACAAAACACGTCCTGTTGATGCAATACTCACTGAGATGAAACAGTTTTTTCAAGTCCATAAAGCTGAAGGTACTTTCGGTGGTGGTGTTCACTTGGAGATGACCGGTAAAAATGTAACTGAGTGTATCGGTGGAAGCTTTACCGTAACAGAAGAAGATCTAAGCTCACGTTATCATACACATTGTGATCCACGTCTTAATGCTGATCAATCACTAGAGCTTGCGTTCTTAATTGCAGACTCTTTAAAAGATGCACATAAATAGATAATTTTTAAGGTGATGTTATAAAATTAGCATCATCCACGCAGTCCCAACACCGAGATAGATAAGGGTGTTGGCAAGCGTAACCACTCCCCCATATTTATAAACCTCACGACTCTCAATATATCCGGAACTTAGATAAATAACATTGGCACTTGAGCCCTGTGGTGTAATAACTGCATTGAAATTTGTTGCAAACAGCAGCATTAAAGCCATCATTTCTGCAGGAACACCGGCATTCACACCCACACCTAAAAATACAGAAAAAAGTGCAAGCATCTGCGCTGTCTGTGAAACAAAAAAGTAGTGAATAAAGACATAGGCAAGTGTTAAACCAACATAGACAATAGGCCAAGAGTAGCCTGCTATGATATCTGATATATTTTCTCCAAGCCATGACATAAAACCAAACTCATTAAGATAACTACTCATGGCATAGAGCGTACCAAACCAGATGAGTGTTCCAAGTGCACGTCCTTCATGTGCCAAGTCATCAAGGGTAAAGATGTTGGTAAGCATTAAAACACCCAAACCAAGAAAAGCAATGGCTGTTTTGTCGAGTCCTAAAGAGCCTGAAAAGATCCAGAGGGTAATCATAGCTATAAAGGTAAACCCCATAATATACTCATTTTTATGAACAGCACCCATATGCTCTAACTGCTCTTTGGCAATGCGTGGTGCATCAGGAGTCTCACGCAACTCAGGTGGAAAGATCTTAAAAAGTAACCAAGGAATGATTATGAAAGCAACAAGGGAAGGCGCGAATGATGCCAAAGCCCATGAACCATAGCTTATTTCGACACCAAAATCTTTTGCCATCTTCGCTCCTGCAGGATTAGCTGCCATCGCAGTAAGCCACATAGCAGAGGAGATTGTAAGTCCTGCCATTGAGGTCATCATAAGGTAAGCACCAAGCTTTTTGCGAGTGCCATCTGTTACCTTTGAGCCGCTGTCCGATGCAAGAGCTTGAACGATTGGGTAAAGAACTCCAGAGCGGGCAGTATTACTTGGAAATGCAGGTGCTATGAACATATCTGCGGCTATTATGGAGTATCCAAGTCCAAGAGAGGATTTTCCAAATCGTTTGATGATTAAAAAAGCGATGCGTTTTCCAAGTCCGGATTTGATAACTCCACGGGCGATTAAAAAAGCAATGATAATTAAAAGAATGAAGCTTTGTGAAAAACCGCTGTATGCTTGTTTGGCTGTGAGTGTATGGGTAAGAATTACAAATCCAAGCCCGATGATGGAGGCTGTAAAGATAGAGGTCGCTTCGATGATGACGGCTAAAATGATAGAGATAAAGATAGTAAAGAGATGCCAAGCCTGCAACGAGAGTCCATCGGGATAGGGTATAAACCAAAGAATAAGTCCAAACGCAAAGACGAAAAGTTGTTTGTAGTGGGTGGTCTCTTTTACTTTATGATGGGACATTCTTAGCCTTCTAGTGCGTTGATTTCTTCTTCTTTTTCTTGAATTGTCAAAAGTTCTTCTACTTTTGCTTCGTATTCTGTCTCAATAGCTGCGAGTTCGTCAGCAAGTTTTGAGATGCCTATGGCTTCATAACAGCCAGGATCTGCAAGACAGTTGTTTTTCTCTTCTATGAGCAGCTCCAACTCTTCTATCTCTAAAGGGAGTTTTTCAAGGGCGATTTTCTCTTTGTATGTAAGTTTGAGAATCTTCTGTTTTTCTCTTTTTTGCTCTTTTGGTTTTGATTGTGTCGCCTCTTTCTCCATGCCTTCAAGCTCTTTGAGCTCTTTTTCAAGCTCCAAATATTCAGAATAGTTCTGATAAGACTCTTCGATGGTTTTGTCTGGTTTGAAGATAAAGAGTTTTTTTGCGATCTTGTCAACAAAGTATCTGTCGTGAGAGACGATGATGACGGCACCTGCAAAGTTTGTCAGCTGCTCTTCTAAAATGTTGATGGTTGGGATGTCGAGGTCATTTGTAGGCTCATCGAGTATTAAGATATCAACGTCTTGCGTGAAGAGCAGGGCAAGGGCTACGCGGTTTTTTTCACCACCACTAAGAACACCTATTTTTTTGTCTAAAAACTCACGTGGGAAGAGGAAGTTTTTGAGATAACCATAGACATGCAGGTCACTGCCGCGAACATTGACTCTGTCGCCTCCATGCGGACAGAAAGTTTCGATGAGGTTTTTGTCATCGTCAAGCATCTCACGGTGCTGGTCGAAATAACCAACTTTGAACTCTCCGCGTTTAATCTGTCCGCTTGTCGGCTCTATACGTCCAAGCAGCGCTTTAAGCAGTGTTGATTTTCCACTGCCGTTTGGTCCGACGATGGCGATGACATCTTTTTGTAGAATTCTTGTCGAGAAATCATGTAGAAGTTCTTTGTCACCGAGTTTTAGCCCTAGATTTTTGACTTCAAAGAGCATCTTTTGCTTGTTAACACTTTTGTCACGGTTAAAATGCTTCGCCTCACGTTGAAGTTCAACACTCATCTTGCGAATTTTTGCCGGATTTGTTTTTGCAGCCTCACGCAACTGCATTAGACGCTCTTTTCTTCCTTCGTTTCGTTTTAGACGTGCTCTTACACCTCTGGCAAACCACTCATTTTCACGCTTGAGCAGACCTAAAAGATTTTCATGCTGTTTTTGCAGGGTTCTGAGATACTCTTGTTTTTGTTGTAGGTAGTCATTGTAGCCGCCACGATACTCACGCAGCTTACAATCCTCAACCTCTACAGACTTTGTGGCAACTCTGTCTATAAAATAACGGTCATGTGAGATAAAAACAAGAGTAAACTTCTCTTTGAGCAAAAGTTCTTCTAAAAACTCAACCATATAGACATCAAGGTGGTTGGTCGGTTCATCAAGGAGCAGGATATCAGGTTTTTGTAGCAGCAGTGATGCAAGTGCGACACGGCGTTGCTCTCCACCACTGAGCAGTGATACTGGTTTGTGCTCGTATGGTTTGAGTTGAAAATGCTGGATAATACGCTCTATCTTGTCATCAAGATTCCATGCATTATGATGTTCAATGTAGCGTGAGAGCTTTTCATGTTCAGCAAGCAAGATCTTGTTCTCAAAATCTTCTGCAAGTAGATGAGAGAGCTCATTGTAACGCTCTTTTGCAGCATTTATCTCTGTAAGTCCTGCTTCTACTGCTTCACGTACAGAATGCCCCTCTTCAAATTCCGGACGTTGATCGAGCATCTTGATCTCAAGGTCATTTTTGACGATGCGTCTGCCAGCATCAGGTTCAAGTGAACCATTGACTATCTTCATAAGGGTGGATTTTCCACTGCCGTTTTTACCGATGATAACGATACGCTCACCCTCATCAACATGAAAATCAACTTCTGTAAGAATTTTTTGTGCCGAATAGTGTTTTGATACTTTTTGCAGGTCGATTAATGCCATAAACAGTTTACTTTCTTTAGTTTCTGTAATAATAGCACTTAGGGGGTTAATAGGGGCTTATGATATAATCATAAAAAATAGCAAGGAAAAAACTCTTAGTATGTTTAACTCTCAAAAAGTATCTTGAATGCTATAAAATATTACTATTTGTGTCATTGTTATTAAAATTTAAACGTGGTGGCTGCTCTGTCTTGTTATAAACTAATATGCTTCTTTTCTGTGAGCAACTCTAATGATAGTAATAACTAAAAAATCATTTTCTTTTAAATAAATTATCCTGTAATTACCTGCTCTTTTTCTAAACTTTCCTTTGTGTTTTCCTTGAAGATGTTTATCGTTTGAAAAGTTTCCATTTTGTAAATCTATGATTTTGGAAGCAATAAGTTTTTGTGCTTGAGTATTGAGCTTTAAAAATTCTTTTTCAGCATCTTTATCAAAAGCAACTTTATACATCTATCCCTGCTTTTTTAAACACTTCTTCTAATGGAATAACGGTTGATTTTCCAGCTTTAAGGTTATCAATTCTTTTATCTGCAATCATTTCATCAAGTTTATCAAAATATAATTCAATTGCTTTTTCAACTAAACTTGTTCTTGTTTTATCTAATTCTTGTGCATATTCATCTAGTGTTTGAACTACATCTTTCTCAAGTCTTATATTGATTGCTTGTTTCATAATATCTACCTTTTTGTAGTTTTGTATCTACAATTGTAGTGCATTATAAATTTTATGTCAAGTGCTTATAACG
>CAZGSK010000080.1:0-5503 GCA_964528435.1 uncultured Sulfurimonas sp.
TTAGCAACACTAAAAAAGATAGCAGTCTGTTCCGTAATGTGTTTTTGAATCATCTGTTCATCTGCTTGTTAAAAGATTTTTTATTATTATGACACAAATAGCCCCAACTATCACTATTTCTATTTAAGAGTTTTAAAATTTCTTCCAAAATGCGCTACTGAGTAGCACAAAAACAGTATAACACTCCAACCTGCCAACAATCATAGCAAAAGAGAAAAAAAGTTTGTCAAAATCATTAAAAAATGCAAAATTATCAGACGGTCCCACAAGTGAAAAACCGGGTCCCACATTACCTACCAAAGCGAAAGCACCCGAAATCGCACTCATTGCATCATAGCCTCTTGCATAAATATAGATAGTCACAATCGCAACTGTTATCATAAAGAGTGTAAAAAATCCAAAAGTCGAAGATAAAATCCGCTCTTTTTGTTTAATACCATCTACAAAAACAGAGATAATAGTATTTGGATGAACAATTCTTTTTAGCTCTGAAGAGAGCGTTTTAAAAATAATGACATGACGAATAATTTTAATACCACCGGCAGTCGAACCTGCATTTCCACCCATTAAAAGACCCACAAATACAATGGCAATAGCCAAATGTGACCACGAACCATAATCAATCGTTGCAAAACCCGTTGTTGTCATAACTGATGCAATAGTAAAAAAAGCATGCTTTGAAGCATCAAAAAATGAATCTCCACTAATATCCATATGAACAAATGTTAATGAAAAACTCAACACTAAAAATATAATGAAATACCAACGCACCTCTTCACTTTTATAACCTGAAACATCCTTATAATAGAGCTTGAGATGTGCTAAAAAGTTTATACCTGCCAACATCATAAAAATTGTTGTTGTCCAGACAATTCCAGTGTGTGTACTATAATATCCCATAGAATTATTTTTTGTAGAAAATCCTCCTGTAGAAATTGTTGAGAAAGCATGATTAACTGCATCAAACCAAGTCATACCAAAAAACTTCAAAAGAAGCATATCAAAGAAAGTCAATACACAATAAACAAGCCAAAGATTCAATGCAGTATCTTTGATTTTTGGTGTAAGTTTTTCTAGTTGCACTCCTGTTGATTCTGCTTTAAAAAGCGATAAACTCCCCGTCGGATTTATGACAGAGAGCAATCCCACACCTAAAACGATCACACCGAGTCCTCCAAGCCAGTGCATTAAACTTCGATGAAACAAGATCATATGCGACAGCGACTCAATATCGGTAAAAATCGTAGCACCCGTTGTGGTAAAACCACTTACCGCTTCAAAAAAAGCAGATGCAGGTGTTACTTCGGTGTAGAGTACCAAAGGAATGGCACCGGCAATGCCTAAAAGTATCCAAAGCAGATTGACCACTAAAATACTCTCTTTTATTTTGAGATTAAACTCATGATTTTTTAAAGCAAGCCACATTAACAAGTTGATAACAAAAAAGAGTCCGTCATAGAATAAGAACTTCTCAAAATGCTCTTTATACAGTACACCAATGGCAATATCAAGCAAAAAGATAATAGAGACTGTTATACCAATCAGTGATAAAATCTTTAGTATATTTTTATAGTTCATAGATCCACTGTTTCACTTTTGGGCTCTCTTTGCTTGGAGAAAAACCGACTATTAAATCATTTTCTTGCAACACAATTGTCTCGTCAAAATAAGCTATTACTCCATCTCGTATAAGAAAGAGTTTTGAATTTTTTACAGAAAGTGGTTTTATTCTTTTACCTGTAAGCTTTGAACCCGCAAAAATCTTCCGCATCAACACAACGGCCTTAGCACCACAAAAACTCTTTTGTATCACAACTCCTGTAGAACTTATCTCTTCCATGATCTCATTATAGGCACTTATCTTTGGTCCACGAACTACTATAATACCAAGAGAATGCATCAGATTATAGTACTCCATCTCACTATTAATCGCCACGACTTTTTTAATACCGCTCTCTTTTGCTTCAAGACATTTAATGATGTTATATTCATCATTATTGGTTGCCGCAACAAAAATATCGGCACTCCCTAATGCCTCTTCTTCAAAGATATCATGTGAAGAGTATTTTGAGTTAATGATGGAAGCTTTTCCTTTGAGTGCCTCATCTGCTATTGCACAAAGCTCCAAATCTTTCTCGACTAATTTTACATCTCGTCCACTTTTAAGAAACTCATGAGAGATGGCAACACCGAGATCATCACCTCCAAAGACAACACATTTCTGTATATAACTGTTTGCATCTAGTTCTAGCTCGCTACACAAAGGTCGTATTGCACTCTGCGGACCAAAGAAATAAACCAGATCATTTGGAAGAATTTCAACATTCTCCTCTTGAGGAATTAAAAACGATTTCTTTCTCTCAATACCAACTATCTTATACTCTTTGGAAACGAAAACTTTTGGTATAAATCTTGAAGAGACCATTACAGATATCAGTTTATGCTCTGTATATTTAAAAAATTTTACATTATTTGCTTTTGGATATTCCAAAAGTGAGGCTATAGCTTGAGATGCCAAGCCAATAGGAAAAATCAACCTATCAATATCCAATCTGCTTTTTATCTTGCTACCGTCAAAAAATTCTTTTTGCAGGCGTACAAATTTTCGTTTTATATTTAAAACGCTATCAGCTACTAACACAGAGATAAGATTAACATTATCTAGATTTGTAACAGCAATAAAAAGGTCTATATTTTTATTGGTAAGGTTTTCATACGTTTTTGCATCTTCCACATCACCGCCAAGGGGCATAATATCAAGACTCTCTTGAATACGATGTAGTGCTTCTGAATTTTTATCTATAATGGTTACATTGTGACCGATACTGAGTGTTTTTGCCAGATTAAACCCAACTTTTCCCGCTCCTGCAATGATGATATTCATTTTTTTACTTTACCAGATCACTGTAATCATATTTAGCCGTATCAAGATAATATTTTGAGCCTATTTTGATGACTCTTTCATCATTTTTAGCATTTTGTTTAAATCTTTTCTTGATTTTTTTCATCTTTTTCTCTGAAAAATCAGACTTTTTAAGATATTTCTTTAGAGAAATAACATTACTTTCTGTCTCTTCTTCTATCTCTATCATTTCCGCTTCAAGTGTCTCATCATCCTCTTCTAAAGGAGCCCCAAGCATAAATTTTGACGAAAGCGTTTGCAAAATATTTTTAAGCTGCTCATCTTTTTCTTTATATATATTCTCTATCTTTTGACGCTCTTCAATAAGCATCTGCTCTTTTTGATCACGCAAATTTCTTGTCTCATTTTCAAGTACTTCAACCCTCTCTTGAAGTTTAGCGTTTTGTGCTTCAAGCAGTTTATAGTAGCGTTCATCATTTGAAGCATTTTTTGTTGCTCTTTTTAGAAGTACTCTCTTCTTACTCTTGGTCTCATCAACAAGCACCATCTTAACATCGTTCTGCATAACACTCTGCAAAGATCCTCTTCGTATGCGATTATGTACTGCCTCTTTAGACACACCAAAAAACTCCGCTGCCTCTGCTACGCTCATTTTTTTCATTCTTTTGCCTTTTATCTCATATTTTCAAAAACAATAGGTGCTTCCCACTCACCCTCACGCACCATTTTCATCACTTTTTGCAAGTCATCAAGTTTCGCACCTTTCACACGGATGTGATCCCCTTCTATCTGAGCATTGACTTTTAACTTCATCTTTTTAATATCTGCTACGATCTTTTTTGCCTCTTTTGACTCAATGTAATCCACCACTTTAAAAGTTGCTTTTCGTGTTCCCCCGCTTGCATCTTCTACTCGCAGCTCATCAAGCACTTTTGAACTAAGCCCCTGTTTTAAAAGCTTTGTAATAACAATATCTTTAATCGCATCGAGTTTATTATCTGAAGATGCTACTAACACTAAAACATTCTCTTTTTCTTTATAAGTAATTTCATATGTTGTACCCTTAAAATCATAACGATTAGATATCTCTCGATCTACCAGATTTATTGCGTTTTTAAACAGTTGCATATCTATCTTTGCGCTAATATCAAATGAATGTTCTTTTGCCATAACAAACCTTTTTTATTTTAATTATAACACAGTTTGTTAGCAATAGATATAGTTCTTCTTTATCAACTAATTATCAGTTTAATTTGTTACCATTTGCTCATAAAAATGGGGAGTTATCTATGTCTGAAGATTTTGAAAAAAAGTTAAACAAACGTGAGCAGTACAAAGCACGATTAAAACCTTATGACTATTATGTCAATGAATTTGAAACAATTGACTTTGAATCTTTAGGTGAAGGAGACCGCTACTACCTCCAGGATTTTGGTATTTTCAATACAGACTTTTTAGAAGATGAGTTTACAATCCGTCTTCGCAATGGAGATGGCGGACACTTCACAACTGAATCATTTAAGTTTATTGCAAATCTGCTTCAAGAGTATGATCTCACACTTGTTATAACAGCAAGAGCCGGTCTGCAAATTCATGATGTATATGCAGATGATGTTGCAGAAATTTGGCACAAGCTCAATGATAACGGACTAACAACATGGCAAAGTTTTGGCGATAACATCAGAAATATTGTAACAGATGTTTATGATGGCGTTAGCAGATATGGGAAAATTGAGGCATATGCACTTGTAAAAGCTATGAATGAGTATATTATTAAAAATCCAAAATATGTCGGTATGCTCCCTCGACGTGTCAGTGTCGGTATATCTGGAAACTCTGCAAATGTAAACTCTTTTTTTGCAAATGACCTCTACTTTGCTCTTGCTTTAAAAGATGGGGAGTATGGATTTAACATCTATATGGGAGGAAAAAATACAGAAATTTCTCAAGATGCAAATATTTTCCTGCGTGAGGATGAAGTACTTGATTTTTTCAAAGCATTTGTAGAGACCTTTTATACGTATGGCTCACGATTTTCTCGCTCTAAAACACGCCTTTTTTATATGATAGAGGAGATGGGACTTACAAAACTTCTCTCTTTAATAGAAAAGAGCTATGGGAAAAAATTTGAAACTGCTGGGGAACTTCAGCTTGAACATATAGACTTTTTAGAGTTTGAAACCCTCCGTGATGGAACATATGGGTTTTGTTATCAAAGTAATTTTGGGAAACTCAATGCTGATGAGATGCTACAAATTGCAGATTTTGCAGAAAAAAACAGTGCAGAAATCCGCATTGGGATTGATCAAAATATCTATATATTAGGGCTTAAAGAGAAACAAATTCCTTTCCAATCAGCAGCACTAAGCTCTACTATTGTTGCTTGTGCCGGCAATCTTTGCCCTTATGCAGTTTGGAGCATTAAAGATGAAGCGCAAGCATTTCTTCCACTTGAAGCAATTTACAAAAATCGTATAAAAATAGGCTTTTCAGGATGTGCAAAAGGGTGCGGACGCCATCGCCATACTGACATCGGACTTATTGGTCTTAAAACAAACAATTTTGGAGATACCGACGGAGGAGCGAGAGTCTTTATTGGAGCCGAGCACGACACAGGAACAAGTGTAGGCAGACAGCTCT
>CAZGSK010000081.1:0-5470 GCA_964528435.1 uncultured Sulfurimonas sp.
AAGGTGCTATCTGGCTGCTTAAAGGGGAAGCTTATGTTGATGGAAAATTAACAAGCGAAGCTGAACTAAAAGCTATGATAGTGGACAAATAGGCAAAGTTTTGAGTAAGATATCTGAATTAGCCATCATTGAAGATGGTGCAGTTATTGGAGAAAATGTCGAGATAGCTCCTTTTTGTTTTATCTCTAAAGATGCAACAATCGGTGATGGCACAACTATTGCACAAAACACATGCGTCTATGGGAAAACAACAATTGGAAAAAATAACCGTATCTTCTCTCACGCAGTTATCGGTTCAATTCCTCAGGACTTGAAATATAATGGTGAAGATGTTGAACTCATTATTGGTGATGATAATACTATTCGTGAGTTTACACTCTTCAATCCCGGAACAAAAGGCGGTGGTGGCAAAACTATTATCGGCAACCATAATTTATTTATGGGTTATGTGCACTTAGGTCATGATGTCATCATTGGTAACCACTGCATACTGGCAAATGCAGCAACACTCGCAGGTCATGTTGAGCTTGGTGATTATGTTGTTGTCGGCGGTATGACACCAATACATCAATTTGTTCATATTGGAGATTATGCCATGGTTGGCGGTGCTAGCGCACTTGCACAAGATATTCCACCATTTTGTATGGCTGAGGGTAACCGTGCAACACTCCGCGGACTGAATCTTACAGGACTTCGTCGCAATATTGAGAGAGATGACATCAACGCACTCAAATCTGCTTACCGTGAGCTTTTTGAGTCAGGTAAACCACTCAAAGAGAGTGCGAGTGAACTTTTAGAAAATACAAAAAACCACTACGTGATTGATTTTTGTAATTTCGTTATCAAAACAAAACGCGGAATTCCGTTTGAAAGAAAAGGGTTAGAAAAATGATACACAGACATTGTAGCTTTTGTGATGCAAGTGAGAGCGAAGAGAACCCGCTTATTGCCGGTAATGGTGTTTATATCTGTAAAAATTGTGTGTTTTCAGCTTATAAAATCATGTTTGGTGATGAGAAAGAGCTGGCAAGTCAAAACAATGCAAAACTTACTGAACATGTAGAAAAACTAATGACACCAAAAGAGCTTGATAAGTTCTTAGGTGACTATGTCATTGGTCAAGAGAGAGCTAGAAAACTCATCAGCGTTGCAGTTTACAACCATTACAAAAGAATCTTCAAAGTACATAATACAATAGAAGATGATACTGAGATTGCAAAATCGAATGTTCTTCTCATTGGTCCGACAGGATCTGGTAAAACACTCATGGCTCAAACCATTGCACGTGTGCTTAATGTTCCTATTGCCATTGCTGATGCTACAAGTTTAACTGAAGCCGGATATGTCGGTGAAGATGTTGAAAATATCTTGACAAAACTCATACAAGCAGCTGATGGAGATATTGAGCGTGCTCAAAAAGGAATTATTTTTCTTGATGAGATCGACAAAGTCTCACGCATGAGCGAAAACCGCTCAATCACTCGTGATGTCAGTGGTGAGGGTGTACAGCAGGCACTTCTTAAAATCATTGAAGGCTCATCTGTAAACATCCCGCCAAAAGGTGGCAGAAAACATCCAAACCAGGAGTTTACCGCAATTGACACGACAAATATTCTCTTTATCTGTGGTGGTGCATTTGACGGACTAGAAGAGATTCTTAAGCGTAAGCAGGGTGAAAATGTTCTTGGATTTGGACATGAGAAGAAGACAAAAGATGAAGCAAAACCAACTTTTGACATGGTAGAACCTGATGATTTGGTTCATTACGGGCTTATCCCTGAGCTTGTCGGTCGTCTTCCTATCATAGCATCACTCAATGAGATCACAGAAGATGACATGGTACGCATCCTGACAGAGCCTAAAAATTCTCTTGTAAAACAGTATAAAAAACTCTTTGCAATCGATGATGTAGAACTTAATTTTGAAGAAGATGCTCTTCGTGCCATTGCGCAAAAAGCGATCAAACGTAAAACCGGAGCACGTGGTCTTCGTGCAATTATGGAAGAGAGCATGATAGAGATCATGTATGAACTTCCAGAGTATGCAGGATATGAGCTTCTTATAACTAAAGAGGTTATTGAAAATGGCGAAAAACCGGTATATATTAAAAAATCAACACAAAAAACAGCATAAGGCGAGATAGATGATATTTAACAAAATAGTAGGACTTTTTTCAAACGACTTATCCATTGACTTAGGAACGGCAAATACAATTGTAATTGCCAAAGGTCGCGGTATTATAATCAATGAACCATCTGTAGTTGCAGTAAAAACAGAAAAATATGGACAGACACGTGTTTTAGCTGTTGGACATGAAGCAAAAGAGATGGTAGGAAAGACTCCGGGAAACATTAAAGCTATTCGTCCTATGCGTGATGGAGTTATTGCTGATTTTGATATGACAGAAAAAATGATTCGAAAGTTCATTGAAAAAGCGCATGGAAGAAGCTCTTTAATCTCTCCACGTATTATTATCTGTGTACCATATGGTCTCACACAGGTTGAACGTAAAGCTGTACGTGAATCAGCCCTCTCTGCCGGTGCACGTGAGGTGTTTCTTATTGAAGAACCAATGGCTGCTGCAATTGGTGCAGGTGTAGATATTCGTGAACCACAAGGGCATCTTGTTGTTGATATTGGTGGTGGTACAACTGAAATTGGTGTCGTCTCACTTGGTGGACTTGTACTTTCAAAGTCAATTCGTACGGCAGGTGATAAGATCGATCAAGGGATTGTGAACTATGTTAGAAAAAAATACAATCTTCTTATCGGTGAGCGAGTTGCTGAAGAGATTAAGATCAACATAGGTACAGCGGTAACACTTGATCAAGAACTCTCTATGGTCATTAACGGTCGTGATCAGGTTGAGGGACTTTTAAGTTCAGTAGAACTAACAAGTGACGATGCAAAAGATGCTATGCGTGAGCCACTCAAAGAGATCGCTGAAGCACTTCGTGATGTATTAGAGCAGATGCCACCAGACTTGGCAGGCGATATCGTAAACCATGGTATTATCCTAACGGGTGGAGGCGCACTTATTCGCCAACTCGACAAATATCTCTCAGATATCGTAAAAATCCCTGTTTTTGTAGCAGATGAGCCACTTCTTGCTGTTGCACGCGGAACCGGTCGTGCTCTTGAAGAGATAGATCTCTTACAAGAACTTTTTGAGAATGAATAAAAAGTTATTCACCTATATATTTATTTTACTAGCACTCTTTGTGGGTGCTCTTTATTACACAAACACTATACAATCACCCCTGCTCTCCTTTTTAAACACTATTAAGATCTCATACCACAATACTATAGAGACTATTGGTAATACTGTTGAGAAACACTTCTTTCAAGCACAAGAAATTAGCCAATTAAAAGCCCAACTGCAACAATATGAAAAGAATCATCTCGTAATGCAACAACTCGCCTCAGAAATAGATGATATGTATAAAGAGAATAACGCAACACTCTCAACAGATCCAAAAACAGAACTCGTCCGTGCAATTTCATATGAAAAGTTTGGAAACCTCAATCGTATTTGGCTTGATATTCCCGACTACAACAGTTCAAAGATTTACGGACTTGTCTATAAAGAGATGGTAGCGGGTATTGTCGTACCAAAAGAGAAAAAAGCACTTGCGCTGCTTAATTCAGACATAAAAAGTACCTATGCTGTCTATATTGGTGATGTAAAAGCGCCTGGAATTGCCCACGGAAATAATGACAAAAATCTTATTGTAAACTTTATTCCTGCCTGGTTTGATATAAAAGTAGGTGATGAAGTTATCACTTCAGGTCTTGACAATATCTTCTTTAAAGGGCTCAAAGTAGGACGTGTCCTTTCCATTTCAAAATCACAAGGTTATCAAAATGCCGTTATTGAACAATATTACAAAGCAAATGAACCAAGTTACTTTCATATAATCAGGAGTGTTCGATGAAATTTATTTTAGTATGTTTACTTTTTTTAAGCGCGCATCTGTTTGCAACTGAGAAACACAAACTGACAATCGGCCTTGGTCCCTACATTCAGTCTAAACCTTATAAAGGTGCAGATGATCTTATACTTCCATCCCCTGTTATCTTTTATGACAACGGCATTGTTTATGCACGCTGGAGCCGCTTTGGACTCTACTTTTTAGGGGAAAAAAAAGAAGATTATGCGTGGGGATTTTCATTGACTGTTCAACCTCGCACACTTGGGTACAAAGCATCTGATTCATCTTACCTTAGAGGAATGGATGAGAGAAAATCAAGCTTTGAAGGTGGTTTGGCATTTTCTGCAAGTTATCAAAAATCAAAATATATTGAGATTATGCTCTTAGCCGATATGCTCAAAAACTATAACTCATGGGTACTAAGGACAGAGATAGGTGACGAATATAAAGCAGGAAACTTTACCTTTTATCCGAGCATCATTCTTCTCTATCAACCAAAAAAATTCATAAATTACTATTATGGTGTTAAAACAACAGAAGCAAGAGCAAATCGACCTGCATACACGCCAGGAAGTGGCTTAGAATATGGAGCACAGACATATATTAAATATCCATTTAATGATAATTTGTCTGCACTTGTCAATCTTCGTTATGACATATTGCCAAAAAGCGCAAAAGATTCTCCACTTACCGATAAAAACCACATCTATTCAGGACTTTTTTCACTTATTTATACCTTTGAGTATTAATCCTCATCAAATATTAAGTGCTTCTTAGCTATAATCTCTAAATTTTATAGAGATTATTTAAGAGGTAACAAATGCCAAAACGCACCGACATTAAAACGATTTTACTTATAGGCTCTGGTCCAATTATCATTGGTCAAGCATGTGAATTTGACTACTCAGGAACACAGGCTGTTAAAACACTTAAAGAACTTGGTTATAGAGTAATTCTAATCAACTCAAATCCTGCTACAATTATGACAGACCCTGAATTTGCAGACCGTACTTACATTGAACCGATCAAAGAAGATATTATTGAAAAGATCATCAAAGATGAAAATGTAGATGCTATTTTGCCAACAATGGGTGGGCAGACTGCGCTTAATGTTGCTATGAGCATGTATGAAAAAGGGATGCTTGAGGGTGTAGAATTTTTAGGTGCAGATCCGCAAGCCATTAAAAAAGGTGAAGATAGACATCTTTTTAATGAAGCAATGACAAAAATTGGTATGGATCTTCCAAAAAGTAAAAATGCCTATAGCGTAGAAGAGGCAATTGAAGTAGCAAAAGAGATAGGCTTTCCTGTAATTAGCCGTGCATCATTTACACTCGCAGGTGGTGGTAGTGGTGTTGCTTACAATATGGAAGAGTTTGAAAAACTTGCAGCTGAAGGCATCAGTGCATCTCCAATCAGTGAAATTGAGATTATGGAGTCAATGCTTGGTTGGAAAGAGTATGAGATGGAAGTTATCCGTGATAAAGCGGACAACTGCATCATCGTCTGTTCAATTGAGAACTTCGATCCAATGGGTG
>CAZGSK010000082.1:0-5343 GCA_964528435.1 uncultured Sulfurimonas sp.
ATGAGTATGATCTTGTTATGGCAAAAAAGATGCATATGTGGGGTAATGGTTTATAAGCTCATTTTGGATAAAATAGCACAATTAAAATAGTTTACAATCAAAAAGGTTTCCAACTGATGAAAATGAGCAAAAATTTTTTAAGTGCAATTGTTGAAGAAGATTTAAAATCGGGTAAATATAAAGAGATAGTTACAAGGTTTCCTCCTGAGCCAAATGGATTTCCGCATATTGGACATGCGAAGTCTATCTTTATTAACTTTGGTATTGCCAAAGAGTACAATGGTCGCTGTCATTTGCGAATGGATGATACAAATCCAACAAAAGAAGATACAAAATATGTAGAAGCACTTGAAGATGCCGTCAAGTGGCTTGGATATGAGTGGGACGGGAGTGTCCGTTTTACTTCTGACTATTTTGCGAAGCTCTATGCCTATGCGATTGAACTTGTAAAGATGGGCAAAGCTTATGTTGATTCACTCTCTGAAGAGGAGATTCGTGAGTATCGTGGAACTGTTACGCAAGCTGGAAAACGCAGTAAGTATGCAGAGCGTAGTGTAGAGGAGAATTTAGACCTTTTAGAGCGAATGAAAAAGGGTGAATTCGCAGAAGGTGAACATATATTAAGAGCCAAAATTGATATGGCATCGCCAAATATGAAGATGCGCGATCCACTTCTTTACCGCATTAGACATGCACATCATTTTAGAACTGCAGATGAGTGGCATATCTATCCTATGTATGATTTTGCACACTGTTTATCTGACTATATTGAAGGCATAACACACTCTATTTGTACCTTAGAGTTTGAGAATAATCGTGAGCTTTATGACTGGGTACTTGACACGCTTGAGCTTGAACCTCCACGTCCCTATCAGTATGAGTTCGCACGTCTCAATATCAACTATACGGTAATGAGTAAAAGAAAGCTTTTAGAACTTGTAGAAGGTGGCTATGTAAATGGATGGGATGATCCACGTCTGCCGACCATTGCAGGGTACAGAAGAAAGGGCTACACACCAGAAGCAATTTTAACTTTTTGTGACCAAATTGGGGTTGCAAAGGCTAACTCTGTTGTAGATGTTTCACAGTTAGAGTTCTGTATTCGAGATGATCTCAATACAAAAGTACCACGTGTTTTATGTGTTCTTAATCCGCTTAAAGTAACTATTGAGAACTATGAGGGCAGTGAAGCAATAGATGCACCATACTATCCGCATGACATAGATAAGGAGGGAAGTAGAAAGCTTCCATTCTCACGTGAGATATATATTGATCGTGGAGATTTTGAGGAGAATCCTCCAAAGGGCTACTTCCGTTTAACTCCAGAGCAGCCGGTACGTCTGAGACATGGTTATATTATTGCCTGTAAAGAGATTGTAAAGGATGCCGACGGGAATATTACAGAGATAAAAGCTGAGTATTATCCAGATTCAAAAAGTGGAAGTGATACGAGCGGTATCAAAGTAAAGAGTGCCATTCAGTGGGTGAGCGCAGTAGATGCCAAAGAGGTAGAGCTCAGACTCTATGAGAGACTTTTTCGAGCAGAGTTTCCAGAGGGTGTAGAAGATATTAATCCAGATTCACTTAAAGTTGTAAAAGCGTTTATTGAACCTGCTGTAATTTTAAACAGACCAGATGAGCGTTTTCAGTTTGAACGTGAGGGGTATTTTTATGCTGATCCGATTGATTACAGTGATGAAAAACCTGTCTTTAACAAAATAGTGGGACTCAAAGATTCTTGGGGCAAAAAGAAAAAAGCTGCACCACGCAGAGAAAAAAGAGAAGAGAAAAAAGTAGAACAGGTTGATGGTGAGGTAGTGCCAATGATGCCAGAGCAAGAGCTACTTTTTAAGCGTTACACAAAAGAGTTAATGTTGAACTCTGAAGTGGCAAATACACTTGCACGTGATGCTTTTCTTTCGAAATTTTATGATGAAGCGCTAACTTTACTAAAAAATCCTTTAAATTTGGCAAATATGGTGGCAAATGAAGTGGCAAGGGTGATAAAAGAGCAACAATCTACTGAAGTGAAGTTCACACCAAAGCAAATAGCAGAGTTAATTGCGATGCTTGATGATGAGAAGATTTCAAATAAAATTGCAAAACAGGTTTTTGAAGAGATGGCAAAATCTGGAGCAAATCCAACGGTAATTGTCGAGGAAAAAGGGCTTATTCAGATAAGTGATCCTGCTGTAATTGCCCCAATTATTGATGAGGTTATTGCAAAAAATCCGGATAATGTTGAAAAATTCAGAGCGGGCAATAAAAAACTCTTAGGTTTTTTTGTCGGGCAAGTACTCAAAGCCACAGGTGGTAAGGCTAATCCTAAAATAGTCAATGAACTCGTTGCACAAAAGTTACAGTAGAGATTTGTATGAGTAGTTTTGAGGATGCAACACATACCCTTACATTGAGTGAAGACGGCTCTTATACCGCTTACTCAAAAGAGTATGACGAGCATTATCACTCTACAAAAGATGGGGCACTCTCTGAGTCGCTCTATAAGCACATTATTCCTGCATACAGGCTCACGCAGGAAAAAGATGAACTGTATATTTTAGATATTTGTTATGGTCTTGGCTTTAATACTTTGGCAACTCTTTTGTATTACAAGCAGTATGCCCCAGAGAAAAAACTCTTTATCTACTCTCCTGAGCTAGATGCCTCTTTAGTAAAATCACTCACAAATTTTAATTACCCTCAAGAGTTTGCAGTGTTGCGTGAGATAATTACAGCAATATCAAAAGATGGAATTTATAAAGATGAAAATATTACAATAGAAGTTTTCTTAGGAGATGCAAGAGCATATGTTAGAAAATTTCATAATAGATTTGATATTGTTTATCAGGATGCTTTCTCTCCAAGTACAAATCCTCTGTTGTGGACACAAGAGTATTTTTGTGATATTAAAAATGCTCTGCGTGAGGATGGAATTATTACTACCTATTCGACGGCATTAAAAACTCGCTTGGCACTTTATAATAATGGTTTTTTGCTTTATCTCAACAAGGGTGAGAACTTTCGAAATGCAACACTTGCCTCACGCAAGCCGCTTGCAGGTTATGAGCTTGTTAATATGGAACATAAAATTAAATGTAACCCTGATGTAGAACCTTTAGGTGATGCTAATGTGTAGCAATCACCTCTAAAAATTCTTCGCCAAACTGTTCATATTTTTTCATTCCAACACCATTGACTTCAAGCATCTCCTCTTTGTTTGTCGGCATATCATTTGCTAAATGTTTGAGCGTTTTATCGCTAAAGATAATGTAGGCAGGAACGCCCATTTCACTTGCAAGCTCTGTTCTTTTTTCGCGTAGTTTTTCAAAGAGTTCTTTGTCAAAGTCAAACGCTTCTACTTGTCGTACCGCCTTAGCTTTTTTATCTACTTGCAGACGCGATGATTTGATGTCAACGAGTTTTTGAGATTTTAAAATAGTTATGGCATCTTGCGTGAGCTTGAGGGTTGAAAACTCTCCGATAGTTACAATTTTTAACTCCAAAAGTCGCTCTACAATGACAAACCACTCTTTTTTACTCAGATGCCCTCCAATATTATAAACAGAGAGTTTGTCCGCACCATTTGCCAAGATTTTTTGTTCGTTAGAACCTCGTAAAATATCGATGATATAGTTTTTCCCAAAATTTTGATTAGTTTTATAGATGGCAGAGAGGAACATTTGTGCTTCTTTTGTAATGTCTTGACGTTTGTCATCAGACTCTAAGCAGTTATCACAACGGCTCACGCAACTCTCTAAGCTCTCTTGAAAATACTCTGCAAGCTGTTTGTGAAAACAGATTTCACTTGTCGCATATTTGTAAATAGTATCGATTTTTTGTGCAAGATGCTCTTTGTAGCCCTCATCTGAAATATCATGTAAAAAGTGTTTGTGCTGTACCATATCTCCGGCATTAAAAAGCAGTAGTGCTTCACTGTCCTCTCCATCACGTCCGCCACGACCGATCTCTTGATAGTAATTCTCCAAAGATTTTGGCAGACTCATATGCACTACAAAACGGATATCACTCTTGTCTATTCCCATACCAAAGGCGATTGTAGCCACCATAATGTCCACTTTGTCATTGACAAAAATTTTAAAATTTTGTTCTCTGATGTGTTGTGGCAGTCCTGCGTGATAGGCAAGTGATTTGTAGCCTGCGTGATTTAAAAATGTACTGAGCTCTTCAGCTTTTTTGCGTGAGCTGACATAGATGATGCCACTTTCATCTTTATGGCGAAGTAGGAAATTTTTTAGCTGTGCCTGTCCGTTGCTAATGCGTCTCTCCGCAGAGATAAAGATATTTTTACGAAAGACACTCCCTTTTAAAAGAAGTGGATTCTCTAGACGTAGCTCACGCAAGATATCGTCTGTCACATTTTGTGTGGAGGTTGCTGTAAAGGCTGCTATGGAAGTGTTTGCAAAATTTGATTTTAAATTGCCAAGCAGACGGTAATCATTTCGAAATTCATGTCCCCATTGGCTGATACAGTGTGCTTCATCAATAACAAAAAAGTTAATAGGCAGTTGGCGTAAAATCTCTATGGTGTTGCCACTGCTGAGGCGTTCAGGGGATAGATAGAGAAACTTGAGAGAGCCGTTAAATGCCTGCGTGAGCGTATCGTCAATCTCTTGCATACTTTGTGCCGAACTTATCATAGCGGCTTGTATATTTTGAGCTTGCAGTGCTGCAACTTGATCTTGCATCAGGGCAATAAGTGGAGAGATGACAACAGTAATGCCTTTCATCATCATCGTTGGGAGTTGAAAGACAAGTGATTTCCCACCACCGGTAGGTAATATCATAAGTAGATCACGTCCTGCTAAGATAGCATCAACACCCTCTTCTTGGAGCTCTCTAAAGCTGTTGTGACCAAAGTTGTCTTTTAAAACTTGATTTTTGATTTGATGCCTTTAAAAACTACTCTGTATAGCATCAACTTCATCCCACGTGAGCGAGTTTTTTGAACTATTTTGATATTTGAGAATATGTGCAATATAGCGTGCAAACATATCGGTCTCTACATTAACACGTGAGCCTTTTTTATAGTTTTTAAAAAGTGTCTCTTTCATAGTATGGGGAATTATAGTCAAACGAAAACTTGTATCACTGACATCATTAACAGTAAGACTCACGCCATCAATGGTAATAGAGCCTTTGGGAACAATATAGGGAATGAATTTTTTATCTACTTTAATGAAAACATCATAAGAGTTTCCACTGTTTTTGATAGCTTCAATCTCTCCAATAGTATCGATATGTCCTTGGACAATATGCCCCTCAAATCTATCGCCCATCATCATTGCAGGCTCAATGTGTACTTCATTTTTATAGTTTTCAATA
>CAZGSK010000083.1:0-5294 GCA_964528435.1 uncultured Sulfurimonas sp.
AAACATCAACAACTGCCATTTAAAAGATGTCTCATTCTTTACAATATCTATAAAACCTTCAACGGCATACCTACCGTTTCTAAAAAGATTATGCTTTGGCTTGTTGAGTTTCATACTGCTCCTTCATCTGTGTAATAACTGCTTTTACTGCTTCACTCTTCGTCTCTTTTGGCAAAGGCTTACCAAAATAGACTTTTATGACTCTGCGTTTAAACGGATTAAGTTTACCATTTTTCGGTTTATATTTTGAAAAAGAGCTTCCAAAAATACCACTGCCGATGTAAAATGGCACAATAACACCATCATAATCTTTAGAAATCAGCTCAAAACCTCTATGAAAAGTACCGAGACTTCCATCTTTACTAATGCCGCCCTCTGGAAATACGCCAACAATACGCCCCTCTTTAAGCCTTGCGTGAGCCTCTTTAAAAGCATCTTTAAAAGCACGTGGAGAGAGTGGTATGGTCTCTCCTTTTTTAAAAACAGCATGAAAAAATTTCCAATTATAGATATCTTTGTCCATCATATAGTTAATACGTCTTTGCAGTGGCAGTTGCAAGATAACCCAATCCAACCAACTGACATGATTTCCAAGTAAAAGCACTGCTTTGTCTTGTGGAATATTTTCTAAACCATAATATTCATACTTATGTCTTAGACTACTAAGCAGCCCCATAAAAGCCCAAAAAATATCAACAAGGTAGCGTTTAAAAAGAAGATAGACAAGATAGAGCCCTACAAAGCCCATCAAGAAAAAAAGAATCTCGGCATTCATCCCAAAATAGGCAAAAATAGTCGTGAGCACCAAAAATGAAAACATAAAAATATTTTGAATAAAATTATTTGCAGCGATAATTGTCCCAAGATGAATAGGTGAAGCCAGATGTTGAATACGTGAATTAAGCGGAACAAGAATAAAACCGGAGAGCACCCCAAAGAGTGTAAACATTACAGAAATCAAGACCATAGAGTGGACAAAAGGAATGCTAAAAACAATCATCGCAATTCCAATACCGCCAATACCGCTCAGTCCTAGATTTATATAATATTTTGAAAATTTTGCTGCAAGAATAGAACCAATGACAATACCTATACCGGCAAGTGCCATTACCCCTTGAACATAAATGGTATTTGTCACACCCAACTCTGTTTTTGCATATTCACCAAAGATTGCAAGAACTACCTGTGAAATAGACCAAAACAGACCTAATGAAATGACAGCTTCATAAATCTCTTTTTTTCGAGTCATCGTCTTAAGATTTTTCACAAGATAAAAGCCACTGAGATATTTTTTGGCTTTAAAGACCTTTGCACTCTGCTGCTTCATTTTATTTGGCAGTTTTGAAGCTAAAAACCACTCAATAACAGAAGCTCCTACGAGTAACCACCCCAATGGAGCAATGGCTTGTAAAATCGCATCTTCAGTTTGACAACTATCATTGTACATACCTTCAAATAAAACAGTATAAAAGATAATACCACCCAAGATTGCAACTGTAGTAACTGCCTGAACAGCACCATTTGCAGCACTGATGTATTTGTCTCCAAAAAGTTCTTTGATATAGCCATATTTTGCAGGTCCATAGATAGCACTCTGCAAAGCCAAAATAAATGTCAAAGCAAATGCTAGTAAAAAATGACCATGATAGTATGCATAAGTAATACCTAATGTAATAACTACTGCAAAGAGTGCCGCATACTCCATAATCTTGTTTTTAGCAAACCTGTCAGCCAAGAAACCTGAGGGCGAAAAAATCAAGATAAAAGGAAAAAGTATCAATGCGTTAACAATGGCAGTGAGCACTATCTGCGTAGAGCCATCATAAACTTTAAAGATAGTGTTTTGAATGATTATCTTATGCCCAAGATCCGTAAAAGCATTTAAAAAGACAACAAGCAGATAATTAATACTTCCGACAATTTTAAACATTACTCTTCTTTTGCAAGTGTTGTACTCCAACCCTCATAATATCCATGTTCATCTTTTATTAGCTCAAAGAGTTCCTCTACAATTTCTTCTACAGCACTCTGTGTCACAGCATGCTCTTTTAGCAGTGCTATCCCGTTTTCAAACTCATCGGAACTTATCTCATCTTTAAAAGAGAACTGCTCTTGGTTCAGTGATTTTAAAAAACGCTCTTTTTGGGTTGGTGTATCAAAAGAGATATAGTGTTCGACAGGACGTATAAGTTCTAATTCATCACCCTCTTCTTCTAAAAGATAGATGATCTTGTCACTTTGAATATGTGCAAGCTCCAACTCATTTGGCGTGAGGTTTTTATGATGAAAATCCCATTTAGTATCTCTTACCGTATGACTCTCATAGACATAGTAGCTCGATGATAAGATATTTGCAACGATCTTATCCAAACCTTTGGAATCCTCAGCATAAAAATAGAGCTCACTCCAGCCATCAACTGTCCGCCCACCGACATATTTTGCTTTTTTATCATGCTCTAAAGCAATAATAAGAGACTCTTTTGTCTCTAAAAACTCCTCAAACCCCTCTTTTGATTCATCAGATGCATCAAATTTGATAAAAACACTCAAAAGCCATGAATACTTATTGCTGTACCCATAAGCACTGAGATCTGTCTCAATAATTATTTCACTGCCATCTTCAATTCGTCTAAAAAATTCTCTCATAAATAGCTACTCTTTTTTATTATTTATGTGATTATAGCGAACTTAGCCTATGAGCTTTATTGTATCAATTTTATAAAACTCTTCGAGTTCGTTATAGAGTTCTGGAAAATGCTTATAAAGACTCTGCGGTGACTCAAAAAAACGCTCCGTTACAACTGCAAAAAACTCTGCTTCATTTGTTGCTGCGTAAGAACCTAGAAGTTTATATTTGCCCCACTCTCTGTTTTTTAAAGCTACATTACTGAGCTTTTTATAATCTCCAAAGAGTATGCGTGTCCACTCATCATATTTTGAACGCTCAATCGGTGGAATACCGTCAACTTCACCATCCATAAAGTCTATCTCATGGGCAAATTCATGAACAATCACGTTATCATGGCGCAAATGATACGCCTCTCTTTTTGCATCATGCCAAATAATAATAACTGTATCGTTAGCTGCCTGTCCATCAATAAGAAACTTCTCTTTGGTATAGATACCGCCTGATGCCTGAACATTTTCAAAGGCTACTGCACTTGGATAGATTATAATTGTCTTAAGATTATCATAACAGTTTGTTGTAGTTTTGTGCAGCAGCAAGAGACAGGCATAAAATGCAATAATAACTTTCATTTCAGATGTAATTTCAATATCAACACCAACAAATTCTTTAATATTAATAAATATGACAATAGAACGTTCAATCTTAGCTTTATCTTCACTTGAGAGATTTTTATAATGCGGTGTTTTTTCTAAATAGGCTCTATACTCCTCTTTAAAAGGCTCACGCAACAGCTCTTGTAAACGTCTCTCTTCTTTAAATTTTAAAAAAAAGTAAATTCCATAAACAAAGATGCCAAATCCACTAAAAAAGAGAAGCAGTCCCTCATAATAACTCACTAAAGATTCTCTTTGACTTGCAGTAGGAGTTCATCTTTTATAAGCTTGTATGTCTCTTCAAAAGCATCAAAATCTTTTCCATCCGGATCTTCAAAACCAACATGAATCTTCTTCACAGCTCTTGGAAAAACAGGGCATGTCTCTTTTGCATGATCACACACAGTCACAACAAGGTCAAAATCTTCATTGATGATTTCATCGAGATGCTTAGAGTAATAACTATCATCCCAAACATTATGCAGTTCAAGAACTCTTTTGGCATTAGGATTAACCTTACCGCTTGGTGCAACACCACAGCTATAAGCCTCTACACCCTCCAGTTCTTTATTTATCAAAGCTTCACCTATAATACTGCGGCAACTGTTTCCTGTACACATCACTAAGACTTTTTTGCGAGAGTTTATCATCATTTTTAAACTTCCCTAGCTCTTTTTTCTTGAAAATAATAAAACATTGCAAGTTCACTAAAATAAGGACCAAATACATTAAAAACAGGTACAAAATTAAAAAGAGAACCAATCAAACTGATTCCCCAAATACCAACTCTGTATTCTTTGAGCTTTTCTTTATTGACTTCACCAAAGACAAAAGCTGCCGTATCCGTTGTTAAGGTGTCTTTCATAAGCCATACCCAGAGCCCTACTAAAAGAATAAAATTTATAACAGGTACAAAAAGTAGCGGAAAAGATACAATAGAAACTAGCGTAAAAATACCAGCGTCACGCAAAGTTTTTTGTATTGTTTTTGATTTATATTCATCATACATTACATCATAAGGGAAATGTTTCTCTCTAATCTCACGCAAAAAGGGATTTGAAAACATACTTGTAACAAAAATCAAACTTACAATAATAGCAGTATAGATAATATAAAAGCCTATAAGATATGAAATTCCTTTCTCTATGGTCTCAAAAGGCAACCATGTCAAGAGTTTTAAGAACTGCGCATAGATATAACTCCCCTCAAAAAACCACACAACACTCCAAAACAGTGCACTTAAGAGCCCTACTGTTAAGGAAAATGATGCATATCTTTCACGATCAAGTTTTTCAACTATCATATTGCCAAAAAAAGCAAAAATAAGGGCAAATGTTACTAAAACAAGCTGCAACCACAAAAAAGTAGAAAGCATCCACGCCCCATTTGATCGCAGCATCGAAAACGGAAGCAGCGTCAAAATTGAGCTTGTCAAGGAGATAATATCATTCCAAAAGAACAGCCCAATAGCTACCCATACAGCACTTACAACAATACCACTCAACATTGCGAACTTCATTGTACTTCCCCGCAGTATCTCTTTTAAACCAAAAACAACGGCATCCATAAAATCTTGCATATTTTTTCCTCTTTATAATCTATTCACACACTCTTTTTATAATTATACATCTTAAGAGCAAAAATACAACTACGCTCTATCCGATAAGTACCTCTTTTTTTACTATTTTCATCTCTTTATTAAAGTGATAAACAATAATTTCACCTGTTGGTATCTCTAATGTTACAACTTCCTGCGGACTTAATGCTTCTAAGTGCATTACCAAAGCACGTAAAGAGTTGCCATGTGCAGAGATAAGAACACTCTTTTGCTGTTGTAATGCAGATTTTATATGCTCTTCATAATAAGGAAGAACCCTCTCTTTTGTCATTTTAAGTGATTCACATAGTGGTAAAAGAGAGTGAGGCATATTTGCATATTTTTTCTCTCTCCAGACGACTCTTGCATCATCCTCACGCAACGCTGGAGGTGCTACATCATAGCCACGTCGAAC
>CAZGSK010000084.1:0-5180 GCA_964528435.1 uncultured Sulfurimonas sp.
AATTTTAAGGAAATATTTGAAAACATTAGTTAATTTTTTAAATACGAAAGATGTAGAGAAGTCAGATATCTTTATACATCTTAAAACAAGTGTAGCGGAGGCAAAGATACTTCGCTATATCGCACAAAAATATGTTGAAGGGCAAGATGATGTTCTTGTCCTTACACTCTTACAAGATCTTTATGATGTTCAAGAGTATCAACATTTAGATCACTTAATAGAGCTTAAAAACCTGCTTGAACTTGGTTGGTTGCATCAACAGAGCTTTACTCCTATTAAAATTTCAGAAGTGACACCATTAGAGCTTTTAAATACAGCTGTAGGCTTAACTCCAAGTTTTTTAAAACTCTTGCAAGATGGTACACTTGATCTTGATCTGCCTGATGTGAAACCTTATGCAGATCATCTGGAGTATTTGCAAGATCAGTTTTTTAGAATCGAGCTCTACCAAAAAATGTCTGTTATTCGTCAAAATGTTCATGAACACTCTTTGGGAATAGACAGACTCCAAAACAAGCTTAAACTTTTGGAAAAACGCATAGAAGAGCGTGTGGCACAGACATCTGAAAATCTTGTCCTTGACAAATTCTTTAAACAAAAAAAGATGAATAACTATGAACAGGTTATCTTCATTGCACTTCTGCGTGAGGAGTACAGTGCGACAGATGCATCGTTGCGTGAGATGAATTCACTTATAGATCTTATCTCCATAGATGAGTATGAGCGTATTAAAAACCGCTCGCTGTTGGAAGAGGGTTCGCATCTTTTAAGCAGTGGGATTATTGACTATGAAGAGATGTTGAATCCTTTTGGTGGGATAAGCCGCTCTTTTTATATTGTAGATGATGTACTTCAAAGTATCATTCATCCACAAAAGACAAAAAAAGTAACACGCTTGAAACTCAACGCTTTAGTGGAAGAACAGGATATTTTTGAGCTTATTGACAGCGAGACATCTTTGGAAGATGTTGTGTTAAATAATGAAACACGTCAGACACTTGAGACCTTGATGAAGCAGGTTGATAAAGAGGTTGTTAATCGCCTTGTAAAATGGGGAATAAAAGATAAAAAAAGTGGCATTGATGCGCGTATTATTTTTTATGGAGCGGCAGGAACTGGTAAAACGATGACGGCATACTCTTTGGCAAAATCATTAAAGCGTCAAGTTCTTGCTTTTGACTGTTCTAAAATTCTCTCTATGTATGTTGGAGAGAGCGAAAAGAATGTTCGCAAGATTTTCGATACTTTTTATGAACTGAGCCAGAAGACAAAAACAGAGCCAATTTTACTGCTGAATGAAGCAGATCAGTTTTTGGGTGCAAGAAGTTCAGGAAATATCACAGGTTCAGATCAGATGCACAATCAGATGCAAAATATCTTTTTAGAGCAGATTGAAAACTTTCGTGGGATGCTTATTGCAACGACAAATCTGCTTGAAAATATCGACAAGGCATTTTCACGAAGATTTAACTACAAGATAGAGTTTAAAAAGCCAAATAAAGAACAAAGAGTTGCGCTTTGGAATAAGATGCTGCCAAAGAGTGCTCCCTATGAAGATGGCTTTGATGTAACAAAACTTGCAGAGTACTCCTTAACAGGCGGACAGATAAACTTAATAGTCAAAAATACTGCTTATAAGGTTGCTGTACGTGAAGAGCCTCTTTTCAAACTCAAAGACTTCATTGATGAGATACGTAAAGAAAAAGATGCTAACTTTGATAGTGAAAAATCTATGGGCTTTTTAAATAAATAATAGAGTATGGCTGTTAAAGCCATCTATCAGAATTGCTATTTATTATTTTTGCTACGAAACTACACACTTGTAATTTCACTTTTACAAGCTGTGTTGCGATTTGTGACACTCACTAATTATTCACTCCTATAAAACTTTTTTTAATACTCTTTTTGATATAGTGCAGTAACTGTTCTTTCTAAATGCAAAGGCGTGCAAGATATTAACGCAGGCTGTTTATAAGCGTTAGAAGACAAATATTTAAAAGTATTCTGAAAACAGAATACTTTATTGTAAAGGTAGGTTATATGGATCATATAGTGACTTCGAATCCGTATTTTGGAGTATTTGTACTGTTTATTGTAACTTTTGGTGCATTTACGGCTACAACGATTGTTGCAAGATTGGCAAGTCGTGCGTTAGCTGCAAAAGATAGTGAAAAGATTAAGCTTTCAGTGTATGAGTGTGGACCGGAAGTAACAAAACAACCAAATAGAGTGTCACCACAGTTTTATCTGTTTGCACTGCTTTTTTTACTCTTTGATGTTGAGATTGTGTTTATGTTTCCATGGGCAGTTGACTTCAAAGTTTTAGGTTGGTTTGGATTTGTTGAGATGGTGATGTTCATCGTATTATTGACAATTGGTTTCGTATATGCATGGAAAAAAGGAGCGCTAGAATGGCACAACATAAAGTAAATTATACACAAGACGGTGGACTACCTGTTGCACTGACTTCTATTGACAAGATTGTAAACTGGGGGCGTTCAAACTCTCTTTGGGCTATGACTTATGGTCTTGCGTGTTGTGGTATTGAGATGATGGCTGCGGGTGCTTCAAGATATGACTTTGACCGTTTTGGTACAATCTTTAGGGCTTCTCCACGTCAATCAGATGTGATGATTGTTGCAGGAACATTAACAAAGAAACACTCTGAGTTTATTAAGCGTCTGTATGATCAAATGACAGAGCCAAGATGGGTTATTTCAATGGGTTCATGCGCCAATACAGGGGGTATGTTTAATACATATGCAACTGTACAAGGTGTTGATAGAATTATTCCAGTTGATCTTTACCTACCAGGGTGTGCACCAAGACCGGAGACACTGCAGTATGGTGTAATGTTACTTCAAAAGAAAATTCGTGCGAACAAAGCTGGTAATGCACAAAAAGCAAAAAGGTTAATGTAATGAGAGCGTATAAACCTAAAGATAATGTTCAGGCAAAAGCTTACTATACAGATAGATTTTATGTTGCTCCACAAGTTCCAAAACAGGATGTGGATTGTGATGAAACTTTTTCAGCAGATTTAGAAGCTATTAAGGCAAAATTTGAGGTGAAAGAGGCGTATATCCAAGTTGAACAGATGGTGATCTATATCAATGCACATGATATTTATGGTGTTTTAGAGCTTATGAGAGACGAGTTAGAATATACACAACTCTCAGAGCTCAGTGCAATTGACTGGCTGGCAAAAGATGATACATTTGAGATTTTTTATCAGATGCTTTCAATGACAAAACGCAAGCGTATTCGTGTAAAATATTTCATTAAAAACGGTCAGGCAGTTGATTCTGTTGAAAAACTTTTCCGTTCAGCTGATTGGGCAGAGCGTGAGATGTTTGATATGTTTGGTATTGAAGCAAATGGTCATCCATTTATGAAACGTATTTTAATGCCATACGATTGGCAAGGACACCCACTTCTTAAAACATATCCATTGCAAGGTGATGAGTTCGCAGCTTGGTATGAAGTAGATAAAATCTACGGAAAAGAAGCGCGTGATATTATTGGGCCAGAACTTCGTGATACGGCACGTGTTGACAGATATGATTCTGAGCGTTTTGCTCGTCTTGGTTTTGAAGTACCAAAAGGAACAGAAATTACAGGAAATGAAGAGCCTCATGTTGAGTCTTATCAAGAAGAAGGCGGAGTATTCCTGATTAAAAAATATGACAAAGATTCATCAGTAGTTATTGATGATCCTCAAAGATAGGGTGGTAGAGATATGGCACAAGTAAAAAACAGATTAACACCGTTTTTTGAAAATATTACATTTGAGAGAGATGATAATGAGTTAATTCTTAACTTCGGTCCACAGCATCCTTCTGCTCACGGACAGTTAAGATTAATGCTCCATCTGCAACAAGAACAAATTGTTAAAGCACATCCGGATGTCGGGTACCTTCACCGTGGTATGGAGAAGATGGCTGAAAATATGATCTACAATGAGTTTATGCCAACAACGGATCGTATGGATTATATTGCTTCATCTTCAAACAACTATGGTTTTGCGCTTGCAGTTGAAAAACTCATTGGCTTGGAAGTTCCTCGTCGTGCAAAAGTTATTCGTATGATGCTTTTAGAGATTAACCGTTTAATGAGTCACCTTTTCTGGTTGGCAACAACAGCGCTTGATATTGGTGCGATGACTGTTTTTCTTTACGCTTTCCGTGAGAGAGAGTATTTGATGGATATTATTGAAGGATACTGTGGTGCACGTTTAACACATGCAGCGATTCGTATCGGTGGTGTTCCTTTAGATATTCAAGATAGTTTCTTACATCAGTTAAGAACTTTCTTAAATAAATTGCCACAAAACATTAAAGATTATGAGGACTTACTAGATACAAACCGTATCTGGCTTATGAGAATGGAAGAGGTTGGTACTATTTCAACTGAAATGGCACTCTCTTGGGCTTGTACAGGTCCAATGCTAAGAGCTAGTGGTGTTGCATGGGATATTCGTAAAGAAGAGCCGTATGAACTCTATGATGAAGTAGAATTTAATGTTCCTTACTCAGATAAAGGTGATAACTTTGCACGCTACCGTATCTATATGGAAGAGATGCGTGAGTCTGCAAAAATTCTTTATCAATGTATAGAGATGTATGAAAAATGTGAAAAAGATGGTCAAACTGAGCTTATGGCTCACGCACCAAAATATGTCTCAGCACCTAAGCTTGATATTATGACGCAAAACTACTCTTTAATGCAGCATTTTGTTCTTGTAACACAAGGTATGCGACCACCGGTTGGTGAAGTTTATGTTGCAACTGAATCACCAAAAGGTGAACTTGGTTTTTACATCAACTCTCAAGGTGGACCATATCCATACAGACTCAAACTTCGTGCGCCGTCATTCTGGCATACAGGAATTTTAACAGATCTTTTACCAGGTCACTATATTCCGGATGTTGTATCAATCATTGGTACTACAAATATTGTATTTGGTGAGGTTGACAGATAATGAAAAGATATGATTTAAGAAAACTTGGAAACGACTTTGAACCTCGTATGAAAGAGATTTTAGAAGAGAAACATAAGCCAAATGAGACTTTGATTTTTCTTTTTGAGATAGGTGACTTTACGCCAATTCAGCGTTCTGCTGACTTGGTAAAAGAGTGTGGGTATGAACTATATAACTCATTAAAATTTAACGAAGTCGA
>CAZGSK010000085.1:0-4973 GCA_964528435.1 uncultured Sulfurimonas sp.
AATTTACCCGTCATACTCTACACTCTCCTCACGTAGATAACTGTGCTCGTGTTTGTCACTCTCCATCACTCAAAGGTATGCGTGCAACCATTGGTGAAGGCGCTGCAACAAACCCTTACAATGATATCTATAATGCTGAGTTTATGATAGTTATCGGCTCAAATACAACAGAAGCGCACCCCATTATTGCAAACCGCATACTTGATGTGGCACGTGAAAATGATAATCTGGCTGTTTTTGATGTACGTGAGATAAAACTGCATCGCTTTGCAAAATATAAAGCGATTATGCCGCATGAAGCCAATCTCTTAATCCTGAATATGCTTGCCTATGTTATCATCGATGAAGAGCTGTATGATGAGAGTTTTATTGAAGACAGAACGAAAGGTTTTGGGATATTTAAAGAGAAGATACTGAATGATCTTTATGCTAATCCTGACTATTTTAAATCAGTAGAGGGATATGAAGATCTTTCAAAGCTTGTTCGTAAAGTGGCACGTGAATATGCTCTGAAAAAGTCAATGATTTTTTGGGGACTTGGAATTACTGAGCATCTTGATGGCTCATATGCGGTTATGGCAATTACACATCTTGCACTTATGACAGGTAACATAGGAAAACCGGGAACAGGATTGATGCCTTTGCGTGGGCAAAATAATGTGCAGGGCGCTTGTGATATGGGGATGCTTCCTTATTATGATCCTGATTATCAAGAGCCAAAAGAGATTGGGCTGATGACACCGCAACTTGTTGATGCAATGTTTGATGGTAAGGTAAAAGCCATTTTGAATATGGGTGAAGATTTGACACATATCCACCCAAATCTAAACAAAGTAGAGCGAGCGTTTGAAGAGCTTGAGCTTCTTTTTGTTCAAGAGCTTTTTATGACAGATGTTGCCAAGCGTGCGGATATTGTTGTGGGTGTAAAATCTGCGTATGAAAAAACAGGTGTCTATGTTAATGCCATGCGTCGTCTGCACCTCTCTCAACCTCTGGTACAATCTGATTTGCCAGATGATTGGGAAGTAATGCAGATACTTGATAATAAAATGGGTGGAAGTGCAAACTATAAGAGTTCAAAAGAGGTGTGGCAAGAGGTTCAACGTGTGGCGTACAGACGTTTTAGCGGAGCTGATTATCATCGACTTGAGAAGCATCGTAAGCGTGGTTTGCAGTGGCCGGTACATACTGAAGATACTCCGATTTTACATCAGTTGGATTTTAGAACAGAAGATGGGTATGGACGCTTTGTCTATCATCAGTATAAGTTGCGTGGAATGGTGCAAGAGATTATAAATGGTAAGCTCAATGGCTATCATCTAACAACAGGAAGAACTCTTGCTCACTACAATAATGCTGCTCAGACAAAACGAAGCGAAAAGTTAAACAATAGATATGCTGAAGATATTCTGCTTGTAAGTGAAGCTGATGCAGCGGATTTTACGAGTGAAAAAGTGATACTCAAAAGTGCATTCGGTCAAACAAGCCCACTCCGTGTAAAAATAACGGATAAAATAGAACCAAAGACACTGTTTACTACGTTTCACCATGCAAACAGCCGCATTAATGCACTCTTTGGAGATGCACATGATGAGCTCATTTTCACTGCTGCGTTTAAGAGCATTAAAGTTGAGGTAATTAAGGCTTAAAATGAGCAGAGCCAAAGGTAATGAAGCCGAAGAGAGGGCATGTGATTATCTTTTTCAAGCTGCTTATAACATTGTCGATCGTAATGTTTACTCTCGTTTTGGAGAGATTGATATTATTGCAGAAAAAGAGGGAGTTTTGCATTTTGTAGAGGTGAAAAGCGGTGAAGATTATGAACTGGCTATTCAAAACATTACCCCTGCAAAACTCTCTAAAATTATAAAAACTGCTCAGGTATATATGAAAAAAAATGGCTTTGATGGGGATTTTACTTTTGATGCACTCATCGTTACTCCAAAAGTAGTAGAGATGGTAGAAAATATTACCCTTTAATCCTCTTTGCTAAGCTCTGCTTCATCTAAAATAGTAAAAAAACCAGCAGGTTCTACTACTCCAAAAGTTGCAAACACTATCTTACCGTTTTCATCTAAAAAGTAGTGGCGTGGTGCGCCAAATTTTTCAAACTTATCTGGGATTTTATGTCGGTCACGTGAGAGATAGATAAGAACATAATCTTTATGGAGTTTATCCATAACTTTTTTTTGTGAAAGTGTTTTTTCTTTGAAGATTTTACAAAATTTACATTTGTCTGCACCAATGAAAAGGTATATGTTTTTATGCTCTTTCTTGGCAAGTTTAACGCCTGTGTCATAGTTGTGAATCCATGAGTCAGTTTCATAGGCAAAGAGGTGTGTTATAAGTAAAAGTATTGTTAAAAAAGTTTTCATAAAGCTATTTTATACTTTTTTATTTAAGAAAAAATTATTTTTCATTACTGTTGCTGTTTATTTATAAAAATAATATAATATAATAGTAGATTTATTTTTACTATAAGGAAATTTAATGAATAGAAGATTGTCGTGGTGGATGGGTGGCATATTAATGGCACTCCTGCTCCTTTTTACATTTTCTGTATTTGGCGCAAACCGACCTATTGGGGCTTCAACGTATGTACCGTATTATGCAGGAATTTTATTTGGAATGGATCCAAAAGATTATACCTATCTTCAAGAGGTAGAAAAAGCTGGTGCCTGGGAAGGTGTTATGCTCTTGGGTGCGCTTGTTGGCGGTTTTATTACTTCTGTTTTTATTACAAAAACGTTTCGTATCAGTGTTATTCCAGCAGGTTGGAAAGCCTATAAAAACAACTCTGTAGTTTCACGTCTCATTTGGAGTTTTATCTCTGGATTTTTACTTATCATCGGTGCGCGTCTTGCAGGGGGTTGTACATCAGGACACTTTATGTCAGGTATGAGTCAAACAGCATTTAGCTCGATGATTTTTGGCGGAGTTGTACTTGTGACACTTTTAGTGACGGGTAAACTCTTTTATAAAAAAAATAAGGAGTCTTAATGGGTGAATATTTTAATTTTGTGCTCTCTCGTACAGCAGATATGTACACTATTGTTCAAAATGAAGGACACGGTTCTTTTTGGCTTGTATTTCTTATAGGTATTGTTTTTGGCGGAATTATTCAATATACACGTGTTGATAAGTTTGAAAAGATTGCCGGTTTTGCGATGGGAAAAGATACAATCATTCCTAAAATGCTCTTTTTGGCTATTGGTATTACCAGTATTGTTCTTTATTTTGAGATAAAGATGGGGTATGCCTCTTATCATGTAAAACCGATGATACTCTCTGGCCTTATTATTGGAGGTGTTATTTTTGGTATTGGCATGGCGATTATGGGTAAATGTCCTGGTACCGGACCTATATCAATTGCAGAAGGGCGTGTAGATGTTGCTGTTGGTGCTGTTGGTGGTATCTTTGCAGCTTGGATATTTACAAAATATTATGATGATATCTTTCATCCATTAATGGGTGAAAGTCTTGGTAAAGAGACGCTTGTCAGTGTTACGGGTGAGAGTGCAACTATGTGGGTGTTTATCTTTGGAATTGCTCTCATTCTTATTGCTATTGTTATTCCAAAAATGGAACTTTTTGATGGTGATGACCTTGATCAACTAGAAAATAGTGAGAGACCAGATATTAAAGCACAAAAAGAGAATGACTCTTTTGAGGTTGTTAAGTAAGAAATTCTCTTTTGCGTGATATAATTTTCTTCATATGACTATTGGAGAATTTTTATGGATGCAAAGATATTTTTTGGCTCAATACAAGCTGTAAAAGAGGAGTGGAGCGAGCGTCGATCACCTTATAGTGGTGATGTTGTCTCACGTGCTCCGATCTGTGATGCAGATGATGCAAAAAAAGCGCTGAAAATTGCTCAAGATGCTGCAAAATTTGCAAAGAGATCAACACTTGCACAACGCTGTGCATGGCTTCTTGATGTTGCTGCAAAGCTGCGTGAGAATAAAGAAGATATTGCCAAGACCATTACTGATGAGGTAGGTAAGCCTATTACTTATGCACGCGTTGAAGTTGAACGCTGTATTGAGACTATTACGCTCTCTGCTGAGACGATGCGAACGATTGGTGGTGAGACGATTAACACAGACGCTTTTGTTTCTGGTAAAAAGACAATGGCATTTTTTAGACGTGAACCGGTTGGTGTTGTGGTTGCTATTACCCCTTTTAACTTTCCGCTTAACCTTGTAGCACACAAACTTGGACCTGCACTGGTGGCAGGAAATGCCGTAGTGCTTAAACCAACTCCTGAAGCACCGCTTACTTCGTATAAATTTGCAAAACTATTTATAGAGAGTGAATTCGCTATTCCTGATGCTCTCTCAGTTGTTTATGGCGATGCAGAGGTGGGAAGCGCTCTGGTAACTTCGGATATTCCTCGTGTCATCAGTTTTACAGGGAGTGTTCCTGTCGGAAATATCATTGCAAAAAGTGCCGGTATTAAAAAAGTAGGACTAGAACTTGGCGGTAATGCAGCAACTTTTGTTGAAAAATCGGCAGACTTGGCGCTCGCAGCGACAAAATGTGCACTTGGTGCATTTGTAAACTCAGGACAGGTTTGTATAAGTTTGCAACGTATTTATGTAGAGGCTGATATTTATGATGAGTTTGCAGAGTTAATGGCAACAGCAACAAAGAAGCTCAAAGTCGGTAACCCTTATGATGATGCAACATTTATGGGACCGCTCATTGATGATGAGGCGTGTGGACGTGCACTACGCTGGGTTGAGTCTGCCATAGAAGAGGGGGCGATTCCTCTGCTTGTACCTCACGTGGAGGGAAGAATCTTTCACCCTTGTGTTATGGCAAATGTACGTGATGATATGGCGATTGTCTGTGAAGAGGTTTTTGCTCCTATTGTCTCACTTGTAAAAGTTGATAGCTTTGATGATGCGCTTGGGCGTATGAATGATTCACCATTTGGATTGCAATTTTCTGTTTTTACCAATGATTTG
>CAZGSK010000086.1:0-4877 GCA_964528435.1 uncultured Sulfurimonas sp.
AAAGAAGAGATGTTCCATAAAGTATAGAGCCTAAAATAAAACCGACTAAAGGGTAAAACATCACAGCATAGCCATTAATGCCTTTGTAAAAATCATGCACTTTAAAAAAAGGAAGTGTTGAGAGCATTGAGAGTGCCAGCGCAAAGCCTTTGAAGATCTTACTCATTTTATCCTCGTAGCAATTCCTGCTATAACATGGTAAACTGCATCACACTCACTAGCAACTAGCTGTGCTACTTTGCCGTTTGCATCAACGAAATCACGTGCGAGTTTATTATCAGGTATAACACCGCAACTAACATCATTTATAACAAAGACTATATCTCTCTTTTGTACCATAAGGCTGTTTATCTCTTCTATCATATCTGCCACGCCTTTTTCGTGGTACAGCATATTATTTACCCAGATACTCAAACACTCAATTAACACGGGAGTATCTTCATGTTTTTGTATCTCTTTTGAGAGCTCTAATGCTTCTTCTACTGTTATAAATCTATCTTGACGCTGTTGTTTGTGCGTATCTATACGTTTTTGCATCTCATCATCAATAAACTCTGTTGTAGCCAGATAAATCGGTTTTGATTTTGATAATTTTTGTATGTATTTTTCTGCATTAAGAGATTTACCACTCTTAATTCCGCCTATAAATAAAACTTTCATACTAGAAGTATAGCAATAAATACAGCAATATTTGCTATGATTATAAAAAAATATATGAGGATACTATTTGTTAAGTATTAAAACATTTTTACAACTTTTAAAAGAGTCATTTCGAGATCTTTTACCAATTGTGCTTGTTATTATGTTTTTCCAACTCGCTATTATTCAAAGTGTTCCGCAAAACTGGCTCTCAACCGCTGTTGGCTTAGCTATTGTCGGTGTTGGTCTTGCTCTCTTTTTGTTAGGTCTTGAAGTTGGCATCTTTCCTGTTGGAGAAGGCCTGGCAAGTGACTTTGCACACAAAGAATCGACTTTTTGGATTATTGTTTTTGGCTTTATGATAGGCTTTGGCACAACAATAGCCGAACCGGCACTCATTGTCATTGCCCAAAAAGCAGCCAGCATCAGTGCCGGTCGCATAGATGCTTCAACACTTCGGATAGTTGTGGCTTTTTCTGTTGGTTTTGCTATTGTTCTCGGTGTTTGGCGCATTATCAAAGGTCATCCCATTCACTATTACATCATTAGTGGATATATTCTTGTAGTATTAGCCACTGCTTTTGCTCCCCGAGAGATTGTAGGACTTGCTTACGATCTTGGTGGTGTTACAACGTCAACTGTAACCGTACCTCTTGTTGCAGCACTCGGTATCGGTCTGGCTTCAACAATTAAAGGTCGAAATCCGGTACTAGATGGTTTTGGACTTATTGCCTTTGCTTCGCTTACTCCTATGATATTTGTACAGTTTTATGGTATTGCCGTGTATGAATTCTTTGAACCTGCAAGCCATTTACCCCTTCCTTTAGCACCTCTAACACAAGAAGTTGCCGTTGACAATGCACAACATTTTGACCTCAATATTATAGATGTATTAAAAGGGCTTTTTGGTGTTCTTATGGATGTTTTACCTATCCTTGCAATTATTCTCTTTTTTCAATATGTTATTATAAAAAAACCGATAGAAAACTTTAAAAATGTTCTTATCGGTTTTGTTCTTGTTATCTTAGGTCTTGATGCTTTCATTGTTGGTTTGGAGATGGGACTTTTCTCTGTAGGGGAGATGATGGCTTTTGAGCTAACACAGTATGATAATAACATCATAATCTACTCTTTTGGCTTTCTAATCGGTTTCTCCACAACAATGGCGGAACCTTCACTGACAGCCATTGCAAAAAAAGCAAAAGAGATCAGTGACGGCAAAATCAATGACTTTGTACTACGCCTTTTTGTTGCTCTTGGTGTAGCTATCGGTATCTCTTTAGGCGCCTACAGAATCGTTGTCGGCGGTGAGATAGTCTATTATATCATGGTGGGTTATCTCTTTGTTATTGTACTGACTTTTCTAGCACCAAAGTACATTATTCCTATCGCTTATGACAGTGGCGGGGTTACAACCTCAACAGTCACAGTCCCTCTTGTTGCGGCAATTGGTCTTGGGCTTGCTACAAATATTGAGGGACGTGATCCTTTAATTGATGGCTTTGGACTTATCGCCTTTGCTTCGCTCTTTCCCATGTTAACCGTTATGCTCTATGGTATCATAACTGAAAAAATCGGTGTTAAAGGAGAAGAAGAAAAAGAACAGATGCATCTTGATGAACTCCGTCATGCACTTGAAGATGTGCATAATATGAAGCTCTCAACAATCAATATTGACAAAACAGACAAATCACAATCTTACGATATGGCATTTTCGGCTGTTCATGTCATTGTACCAAAAGACAAAACACATGAAGCTCTCTTAGCTGCTCGTAATGCAGGTGCGAGAGGTGTAACTATTATGGATGCACACGGTATGGGACTTGCAGAGATGGAGAATTTCTATAACCGTCTTCAGACAGAAAACACCGACTCAAATCTAATGTTCATCACAAAAACAAAAAATGTTGATACAATTATAAAAGCAATTCTCATAAAACTTGATATTACAGGAGAGGGGCAAGGACTTACATTTGCTTACCCTGTAACACACATTAAAGGTTTGCGACTTAAAGCAGATGACATATAGAGGAGAGACAATGGATGAGCAGCTTCAAGAGATAAACAAGTTTTACGATGTAATAATGGAGTTTTTAGCAAACTATTCACTCCAGATAGTCGGTGCAATCATTATTATGGCAATTGGTGTTGTAGCCTCACGCTATGTCCACAAAATCACACTACGCCTTTTACTCGCTAAAAATCTTGATGAAACAGTGAGTAAATTTGTTGCAAATCTTATTCGCTTTTTAGTCATAATGATGATGGCTGTTCTTGCTCTTGGTAAGCTTGGCATCTCAATCGCTCCTTTTATTGCTGCTCTTGGTGCACTCTCTTTAACAGCAGGTCTTGCACTGCAAGGCAGTGTCTCAAACTTTGCGGCAGGAATTGTGCTCATTATTACCAAACCCTTTAAAATTGGAGATACTATTACGGTTCATGGTGTTTATGGAGAAGTAGAGGATATCAAACTCGCTTACACCGTTTTAGTCAATGAAGATGGAGAGCAAATCACCATTCCAAACAAATATATGATAGGCGATGTGTTAGTAAACTCTTTTACCTACCGTATAGTAGAAGGCAGTGTGGGTGTCGCATATAACAGCAACATAGAAATAGCCATTGAGACCATACAAAAAACCATAGAGGCTCACGCAGAGATAGACCAGACGAACAAAGCTATCGTCGGTATAGAAAAGTTTAATGAGAGTTCGGTTGATATAGCGTACAGATACTGGGCACCGACAAAAAGTTACTTTAAAGTACAATATGCTATTAATCTTGAAATTTTCAATGCCCTAAAAACTGCAAATATAGAGATTCCATTTCCACAACGAGAAATAAAAATCATCAATTCATAAAAGACTATTTTTTACGTTTTTTATGAAGCTTTCTTTTAAATTTCTCTATCTTATCCATCTCATACTCTTCAAGTGAGATGTTAATATGTTCCACATCTTCACCTATTTTTACGCTCAGCATCTCAGACTTTCTCATCGCCAAAATCTGTGAAGAGAAGATACTTCTGTGCCCAGAGATAAGAAAGCTAATAACTGCAGCCAAAGCAGCATAATGTGCAATATCTATTCCAAAAAGTTCCACTGCCATAATTGTTGATGCAATCGGAGTGTTTGTTGTTGCTGCTACAACACTCACAAATCCCAAAGCAGCAAAAAGTGGAATGTTATCAGGTGAAACAATAGAGCCAAAAAAGTTACCACTTGTCGCCCCTATATAAAAAATTGGCGTAATAACCCCACCGCTTCCACCTGCACCTAAAGAGAGCGAGGTAAAAACAGTTTTTAGGATAAATGTGTACCAATGAATATTTGTAACAGATGCAGGATCAGGATTGAGCGCATCTGCAATAGTACCCATACCCAAACCAATATACTCCTTACCGAAAATGAGCGTCAAAGCAACAATAAGTGTTCCTCCGACAAATGCTTTTATATATGTACTCACTTCTATCTTTTTAATGAAACTGTGTGTGTAGGAGAGTAATGTAATAGCAAAATCAGAAACAAAACCAAAAAAAACCCCAGCCAATACAACCTTTAAAATAAGTACCAAATCCAAAGAAACATCTTGAAAAAAGTGCAAATCATAATATGTGTACTCAATACCTAAAAACTGCGCAGTCGTAAAAGCAGCAAACCCTGCAATGAACGACGGAAGCAGGACATCATACATAATCACACCAATAATAAGCACCTCAACACCAAAAATTGCTCCGGCAATCGGTGTGCCAAAAACCGTTGCAAAACCGGCACTAATACCACATATTACCAGTTTTTTTCTGTCTTGTTTACGAAACTTCAGCAGGCTTGAAAGCAGTGATGCAACACCGGCACCTATCTGTGCACCCGGTCCCTCTTTACCAACTGAACCACCGGCAAAAATAGTAAGAACAGTTGTTAATGTTTTAACAGGAATAACGGAGACATCAATCTTTCCATCATCTTTATGAACAGCTGCGATAACCTTTTCTGTTCCGTGTCCTTCAGCAGTGGGAGCAAAGGTCTTTGTCAGCCAAACAGTGAAAACAAGAGCGAAGGGAAGCAGGTAGTAAAACTCGAAGGGTAAAAGCTCACGTGAGACCTCACTGTAAGCCAAAATCTTCAAAAATACAGTAACAGTTGCACCAATAATGACGCCCACTATTGATGATAGAAATACCCATTTAGCAACACTAAAAAAGATAGCAGTCTGTTCCGTAATGTGTTTTTGAATCATCT
>CAZGSK010000087.1:0-4869 GCA_964528435.1 uncultured Sulfurimonas sp.
TCTGTATAGAACTCACTAGAGATTGGTGTCCAGAAGAAATTACGTGTTATATATCTGTCATACTTTTCATTAATACGATGATCGTTTGCTACTTCCTCTCTCTCCTTGTAAGACACCCTACCAAAATAATCCAAAGAGAGACTAGAAATTGCTGTTCGGCGCTTTAAATTTGCCTGTGCACCATAATCAAGCTGATCACTGTTTCCTCTTCGTACATCAAGGTTAAGGGTAATTTTTCCTGACCAATATTTTTTTTCAAGCTTTGCATCAGGGGCAAAAGAGACAATATCTGATTTTTTAAATTCATATTTCTCTTGACCTTGTATAATGCTGACTTTATCGCCATAAAGACGTAATATCCCACTGATTGAAGCTAGATTTTCTACGTTTACACTAATAACCTGATGGCTTTTTATTGCCTTTATATCATCAAAATCAAATGTATAAAGTCCTATCTCATCACTGTCAAACTCAAGTTTGTTATCATAGAGTGCTTTTATCTCACCGCGAAACCACTCTCCTGATTTCGTTTGTATCCAGTCACTCTTAATTGGTGTAGGAGAGAGCTCTTCCCATCGAACTTTTTGTTTTATTTTTTTTTGCTGCTCTTTTTTATCTATCTTTTTTGCTACTTGACGAACCTCATCTTCTGAAAATCCTGAAGTATCTTCAATTTTTATTAGTTCATTAGGATCAACAATTGTAGTATTGGTATCTGTTTGTGTGTCATTTGCAGCCAAAAAAACTGTTGTAAACAAAAATAGCAATAAATAGCGTAACAATTTAGAGCTTTCCATACATTTCATTATGAAAATTTAGCGCATACCTATCACTCATACTTGCAATATAATCAGCAACAACACGATGTTTTGCTCTGTTTTGGAGCTGTTTATAATAGAAATTAGGCAGCATTTTCTCTTCTTCCATTAAGCCTCTGTAAATACCCTTTACGGCCTGTTTTCCTGCATACATACGACGCACTATATTTTTATGCTGGTACATTTTATTAAAAAGAAGTTTCTTAAGCTTTTTAATCTTTGTCTCCAAATCCTTCTCAAAACCAATCGGCATCTCTTCTTTATCGTTTACTCGCTCTTTAGAGTAATCTAGCAGAGAATAAACAAGATGGTTAATGAGATGCGAACTAAAGCGATAACGAAACATCTCATCATTTGCATCTGTGACACCTTCCGCTTCTACTTTTTGAAGTATCTCTACGGCTAACTCACTCTCACGCAAGTCCTCAAAAGTTATAAGCCCAGAGTTCACTCCATCATCAATATCATGACTCATATAGGCAATCTCATCGGCACGGTCAACAACCATTGCTTCATAACTTGGGTGCTTGTCCAAGTCAAACTGCTCATCAATACTCTTTGGTAAAAATGGCTTTTTATACGGATATGAGTGTTTGAGTATTCCCTCTAAAGTAGCAAAAGTAAGATTAAGCCCATCAAAACTGCTATAACGTTTTTCCAGTTTTGTTACAACACGAAAGCTCTGAAAATTGTGTTCAAAACCATTTTTATATCCATCACTTTTAAGGCATTCATCAAGCGTATCACCCCCAATATGTCCAAAAGGAGTATGCCCTAAATCATGTGCAAGAGCTATTGCCTCGGCCAAAGATTCACGCAAGCCAAGCTGATTAGTAATAGAACGAGCTATTTGAGAAACTTCTATGGAGTGTGTCAAACGTGTACGAAAAAAATCACCCTCGTGGTTTAAAAAAACCTGTGTCTTGTACTCAAGCTTTCTAAAACTCCCAGAGTGAATGATTCTGTCTCGATCACGGGCATAAGGATTTCTAAAATCCTTATCTATTTTATGGAATCGTTCACTTTCTTGCATTATGCTTTTTTAATAAACTCTGTTTTTAAGTAGATTTTTGTCCCATTAACACGCCCTTCAACATGGTCATCCATATCATTTGGCAAGGCAATTTTTGTAACAGTTGTTCCACGTTTTGCGGTAAACCCTGCACCTTTTACATCTAAGTCTTTTAAAATTACAATGCTATCACCTGCGTGAAGCTCAACACCGTTTGCATCACGGAAGACCACTTTATTTGCTTCAGCATTGATTGCCTGCTGAGCAAGTTTAAGCTCATCTTCTTCTAAGTACATCATCTCAACCATATCTTGACGACCAAGTTTATTCCATAAAATATATGACATGATCTTAGCAGCAGGAACTTCAGACCACATTGCGTCATTTAAACAGTTAAAATGATTTTCATCAAGCTCACCACTCTCAATTTGTGCTTTACAATTTGCACACACATAAATACTTTGATCTTCACTACCATCACCAACAGGTAACTCCATTAAAACTACATCTTCACTACTACCACACAGCTCACAAACTTCACTTCTTGCCATAGACTCTTCCTTCTTTAAAAATTTTTCGAATTATACTACTTTTCTCTAGTAAATTCTATATCTTTTTTCGATACTTTTTTCTCATCAACAACTTTATTAAATGCTTTGTCAGCTTCTTTTTCACTATAATCTTTACACTCTTGAGGTATCTGCGCATTTGGATCTTGTGCTATCTGGTCACACATTGCAGCACTTATTTTTATATGTGAACATCCACTTACAGTTATAACTGCGACCACAGCCCATAAAATTTTTATCATCATCTTTCCTATTTCTGTTTGATAATTAAATCAAGATATTTTTTTGGAGTAACACGCATCATCTCTTGAGCCAGCCATCGAATTTGAAAATAAGCCGCTCCGCTATCACGAAGGTTGAAATAGTTTTTAAGGCTTCTAAGATTAAAAGTCACAACCATATCAACCTTTACGTTATCTGTAATAATATGCTTAAAAGCATCACCTACATTACGTTTTTTCTTTCCTGCTTGCAGTGCCGCGTAGAGCTCTTTTGGTTTTCCCTGCAACTCTTCTAAAAGCGGTAGAGAACTTTTAGCAACTGCAATAGAATAAAAATCTTCAACGCTTTGAAATTGAAAATCCAACTTATCATACATTGCACCGATTTCAAGACGGTTGTAGGCTTCATCTACCGTAACTAACATATCATACGACGCTACAATATCGATAAAAAAATCTCTATCCCCGCCATGTTTTGCGGCAACGAAAGCATTAATAATTCCGCTCATAGTATAACGGGTAGAACGAACAGAAATAGCTTGAATACGATGTCTTGCATGCTCTTGTAAGACACCGCGTGAGGTACCACGGACAAGATAGGATAGATTGGCATGTTCAAGAATAGAGTGGTGAAAATAGGTCCATGCAAGATCTTCTAAAAGGGCTGAATCTTCTATCTCATTGAGTGTATCACACATACTTGCATCAGGTAGTTTGTGTTCTAACTCTTTTATAACATCATTTTCACTGTTAGAAAAACTGTCATAACAGGTACGTGCTGCTGTTTCAGCCACACCAATACCTGTATCTTGAAGCAAAACAACCTGCGGTCGGCTGTATTTTATACCATACATCTCTTCCATCTCTACACCCTCATTTTTTATTACTCTATTTTACAATAATGAAGCTTTTATTTTACTACACCATCAAGAACCGGCACAAAATCACAATCTTCAAGCTCTTCTTCTATGATTCTATCGCCCTCTTTTAAAAATCTTGTAATAACCTGCTTCCCATTTTTTTCAATTGGAGCGACTAAAATACCGCCATCAGCCAACTGTTCAAAGAGTTTTTGCGGAATTGTTTTAGCTGTTGCCGAAAAGAGAATTCTGTCATAAGGAGCATACTGAATCCACCCTTTTTGTCCATCATCTGTACGTGTATGAACATTATTAATACCAAGCTGACGAAAACGTTTTTTAGCTTCTAAAATGAGTGGCTCTATTCTCTCTATTGTAAAAACACCACGAAAAAGATGGGAAAGCACCGCTGCTTGATAACCGCTTCCACACCCTATCTCTAAAACTCTATCAGCCCCACGCGGAAAGAGATACTCGGTCATCTTTGCCACCGTAAGAGGCGAACTAATGTACTGATCAGCTCCAATAGGAAGGGCATCAAGTTTATATGCCTGATGACGAAATCCCATCGGCACAAATGCCTCTCTGTCCGTCTTGGCTATTGCCTCTTTTATCTCAGGGGATAATGGAAACTGTGCATTACACTCCTCTGCCAAACGTGCTGTTTTTGTCGCTTTTAATCTATCCAATACCTACATCCATATATCGCCGCATAAGGCTAATCTCTTTTTTATTATATGCTTGCGTCAAGCAAGGCTTATTCCCATTTCTCTGGGCCTCTCCCTGAGGATTTATTATCCCACTCTGAGCCGTGCACTCTTCATTTAAACTATCACTTGCCACTACATAACATTGGTTTGTAAGTGCAAGAGCCTGTGTAAAGATATTAAAGTGCTCACGTCGTAAAACTCCCCACCATGAAGGTACTGCAATAACATCTGCTCCTTCACTCTTACACCACAACTCTTTAAAACGAAGCTCAAAACAGATAAAGAGCGCTATCTTGATGCCATCTACCTCAACTATCTTAAAATCTTCTACACTTCCCTCTTGCATATACTTGTGTTCATCGCCAAAACGAAAGAGCTTTGCTTTTGCCCGCTCATACACCACTGCACCATTATGAAAAACTTTAGCAAAGTTAAAAACCTTTCCATCACGTCGCTCTAAAATTGTCAAAATAATGATTTTATTGCGTGAAGCCTGCTTAATAGCTTCGATTGCGTGAGGTGCAAAGTCTAAAACAGCTTCAAAATTATCATAATCATAAGCCGTCAAACAGACTTCGGGAGCAACAATAAGCGTGTTTACTTCTGCTTGGTTTATAAGCCCAAGCAGAGTTTGAAGGTTTTGTTCATAATCTTGCGTTGTTTTAAAAAGAAGCGAACA
>CAZGSK010000088.1:0-4798 GCA_964528435.1 uncultured Sulfurimonas sp.
CTATTGGAAGTGAAGATGATGGTCGTTTTGGTGACTTTATTGAAGATAAAACTTCACTGAGTCCATCTGATGCAATCTTAAAAGATGACTTACGTATTCAGATTGAACAAGTTTTAGAACAACTTAACGAACGCGAAAAAGCAGTTATTAAACTTCGTTTTGGAATTATGGATGATGAGAGTGACAGAACTCTTGAAGAGATCGGTAAAGAGCTTAGCGTTACACGTGAGCGTGTTCGTCAAATTGAGAGCTCTGCTATTAAAAAGCTCAAACACCCTAAAGTTGGTCGTAGGCTCAAAAACTATATAGAAGAGTAAATCTATATGACACTCGAGCAGCAGTGGATAGAGTATGATTATAACCCTTTCATACTCTTCAATGCTAACGGAAAAATAGTTTCACTTAATGGTGAAGCACAATTTTTGCTCGGTTCTACCACTGCAAATGAGCTCTTTGAACTCGCAAAAACCTATGCAAGTATCAATTTTGGTTTTAAGACGACCTTTATTGAACTTGAGTATGGACGATACAAATTTTTTGGAGTTACTGTTGGCTACGAAGATGAAGATCAAATAGGCATTAAACTCTATCAAACCCCCTCTTACAAATTAAACACTACAAAACCCAATGGTGAACTGACAAATATCTTTACAATTATTGATCTGTGTATTGCTACATATTCAATTAATTCCAACATTATTTTCAAAAAAGATTTCGACCCTACTATTCCAGAAATTATTATTGATTCTAACAAATTGATTAAACTTCTAAACAAAATATACGAATATTTCAGAGAGAATGAGACAATTCTTACAAAAGTTTTCTTTAGAATCGGAGAGCATATCAAGTATGAAGATAAAAAATACAGCATCTTTTCCATCTCAGTAAAAGCAAAAAATTCAGATAAAGACAAAGGAAAAGAGTTAGAAGTACTTGCAAAAAACAGTGATTTTTCTATTGATGTCAGTAACAATCAAGTCACTATTGATCTTACAATGATAACTTCCTAGGCAAAGATCTCTTTTGAGATAAAAGAGCCTGCTATTATACCTATAAAGAGTGATGGCAGATAATACCACAAATCTAAAATAGCATTATTTTTAAGCGCTATAAACCCTAAAATTAAAAAAAGATAGGGAACAATTCTAAAAAGTGAAATCCCACCCTTTATGCCATACTTCATATTTTTGACATTCAGTGGTTTTACTTTTGCTTTCTCCTCTTTTACTATCTCCTTGAGGTTTAACTCTTCTGGTGGAGCATCATTGATCTCTTTTTCATCATAAAGTTCATGCGGATCTTCTATTTTATCAAGAAGATCTCTCTCTTGTACATACTCACCAGATTTTACTTTTGCAAGAACCATTCTCTTATAAGCATAAGAAGCGCCTATAATAATGAAAAGTGCAGATAAAAAAGCCGTCTCAACATTTGCAAAAACGTGTATTGAAAAAAAATAAGTTACAAAAATAAGAAGTTGCACTACTGCAAACAGACTAATAGCTCTTTTCACCGTAATCCTCGTCATCTTCATCATCTTCTATCTGTTTTTTAATAGCATAGCGAGGCTCTTTTGAAAGTTCTTCAAACGCTTTATATTGTTTTGAATACGCTTTATAGACATTAAGGATTGCTGCGGCAATTCCTATAAAAACCCCCACCCAAAATGTCCATGCCTCACCTGTAAGATTCTTCAGAAGCCAACCTATTCCTACGCCAATAATAACAGCGACAACCATTGAAATTCCTAGAGAAAGACTGTCTGCTGCTTCAATAATAGGTTTTATACGAGGTTTTCTCTCTTCTTGCTCATTCTCAGCCATTTGCAATAGCCTTAAATACTCGCTTACTTGCTTCAATAGTCTCTTCTATCATTGCATCAGTTGTCGCTGTAGAGATAAAGCCTGTCTCATAAAGTGAACATGCAAAGTAAAAACCTTCATCAAGCATAGCACCATGAAAAGCAGCAAAAAGCTCTGCATTAGATTGTGCTGCATCATTAAAATTTTTCACAGGATTGTCATTAAAAAAGAAACCAAACATAGATCCACGACTATCCGTTTGCATAATTATTCCATTCTCAGCAGCAGCCTCTCTCATCCCCTCCAACAAGCGAACGGCACGACTGTTAAGAACATCAATAATTTTTGCATTTGCTTTTAGTTTTGTCAGTGCCGCGTGACCTGCTGCCATAGCTACAGGATTACCTGAGAGTGTACCTGCTTGATAGACCGGACCTTCTGGAGAGAGTTTTGCCATAATATCTTTTCGACCACCAAATGCACCAACTGGCATACCACCGCCGATGACTTTTCCAAGTGTTACAAGGTCAGGTTTTACACCTGTGATAGACTCTGCACCATGGAGTGTTGCACGAAAACCACTCATTACTTCATCAAAAATTAACAGTGTTCCATTGGCATCACAGAGCTCACGCAATTCATGCAAAAAGGCTTTGTCTGCAGGAACAAGTCCCATATTTCCGGCAATCGGTTCAATAATGACACAAGCAATATCTTTTGAGTCTGCAAAACACTGTTTTACGCTCTCAATGTTGTTATATTCTGCTAAGAGCGTATGCTTTGTAAAGTCAGCCGGAACACCAGGACTTGATGGGTTGCCAAAAGTAGCAGCACCACTTCCTGCTTGTACCAAAAGTGCATCAGAGTGTCCATGATAACACCCTGTAAATTTCACAATATCATCACGTCCTGTAAATCCACGTGCCAAACGAATAGCACTCATAACAGCCTCTGTTCCGCTACTTACAAAACGCACTTTATCAATAGAATCAAACAGATCTACCACCATCTTGGCAAGTTCTGTTTCAGCAAGTGTCGGTGCACCAAAACTAAGTCCATGTTTTACTGCATCTATAACAGCTGCTTCAATTGTCTCATCACGATGTCCAAAGATAAGTGGACCCCATGATTGCACAAAATCCACATACTTGTTACCATCAATATCTTTGAGATAACCACCCTCTCCTTCACTAATAAAAAGTGGTGTTCCACACACGCTGCTAAATGCACGAACCGGTGAATCTACGCCACCTGGAATAAGTTCCTGAGCTTCTTTAAATGCTTTTTTTGATGCTTCTGTATTCATTAAAAATCCTGTAAATAATAATATTTTTCTTATTATATCTAACCTTGCGTTAATATTGATTTGATACAATCTTGAAAATAAATTATATATGGATGTTTTGTGAATAGATCTACTTTTGCACTTTTTGTTGCTGTTCTTGTTCATATACTCGTTTTTTTATTACTTTGGATTCTTTTTTCAACAGCATCTACTGACATTCACAAACAACTCAAAAAACAAGAAAAAAAGATAAAAATCTCACTCAAAGAGATGCCCATAAAACACAAAAAATCAGGCTTAACCAAGAAAAAAATCAAAGAACCTACAATTGCGCCCCCTATGCCAAAAGGTTCACAACTCAAAAAAATCGTAAAACCTGTAAAATATGAACCAAATAAGCCGATTAAAAAAGCCAAACTCAACAAGCCAAAAAAAGTTATCAAGAAAAAGAGTAAGCCTAAGCCAAAAATCGAGCCATTACCACCAAAAAAACCATATATTCCACTTTTAACAGAGAAAAAAGAGCATAATATTACAAAACCTCTCAAAAAAGAGCCAAAGAAAAAAGAGAAACTTGCGTGGCTTTATGAAGATGTTTCCAAAAATGAGAGTAAAACTAAAAAGAAAAGCACCCAAAGTGGCAGTAGTATTTCACAAGATATTAAAGAACTCTATGGTGAAGAGTTTGGAAAGCTCACTCCCGGACAACAGCAGTATATTTTAGATAATCAAGAGATTATGAGACGTATTACCCAACAGGTACTTATTCGTGTAGCACGGGTGAATATTCCGCGAGATCTTAATGTAAACAGACACAATGTCATAGAGTTTAAACTCCATCCAAATGGTGATATGACAGATTTTCGATTTATTTCAAAAAGTGGCTATTATATTTTAGATGACACGACAAAAGAGACAATAGAGTATGCATATAGCAGATATCCCCGCCCAAAAGAGACAACACTTATTCGTTACAATGTATTTTATAATTTAGCCAGATATTAATAGCTTACAAGAAATTAAGCTATAATAACACAATTACTTATATAAGGTTACTTTTTAATGAAAAAAACAACTCTCTACTCTTTATTTATAACCACCATACTGCTTCTAAGTGCTTGTTCCAGCGAAACAACGCAGACACAAAAAAAAGAAGCTCCTCCACTCAAGGTTAAAACTATTACCGTTGAGACAAAGAATGTCCCTATATGGAGTCGTTTTACCGGTAAAACACGCGCAAGCTCACATCAAGAAGTACGTGCTCGTGTTTCAGGTGTTTTAGAAAAAGTCTATTTTCAAGATGGGCAACTAGTTAAAAGAGGACAAAAGCTCTTTAAAATAGAGCAAGACCAATATATTGCTTCACTCAATGCCGCAAAAGCACAAAAAGCACAAGATGAAGCAGCCCTTGCTCTTGCAAAAGCTGATGTTGCACGCTACACCCCTCTTGTTGAAGAGGGACTGGCTCCTCGTGCAACGCTAGAGCAGTATCAAGCAAAACTAGCCTCGCTCAAAGCGATCATTGAGGGTGATGTTGCAAAGATAAGAGAGGCAAAAATAAAACTTGACTACACCATCATTCGTGCACCAATTTCAGGACGCGTAAGTGCAAGAAGAGTCGATGTTGGAAACCTTGTCGGTCAAGGTGAATCAACGCTTTTAACAACTATTATGCGTATTGATCCTATCTATGCCTACTTCTCACCATCGC
>CAZGSK010000089.1:0-4707 GCA_964528435.1 uncultured Sulfurimonas sp.
GCCTGCAAAGCTGCTATCCCCAGTTCAAATCTGGGTGGCACCTCCAGTTTTATATCAAACTTTTCTACACAAGCGTGGATCTTTGGCTGAGTTGGTCGAAAGCACCGGTCTTGAAAACCGGCGAGGGTCATACCTCCCTGGGTTCGAATCCCAGAGGGTCCACCATTATCAAATCCCCCTAAAAATTTTGCCTATTCAACAACAAATAAAGCACTTTATGCTATAATATTTATATGAAACTACAACTTATTTTATTTTTTATACTCTTTTTAAATATAGACTTATTTGCCCATGAGCCTATTGAACCTTTACCTAAAAATGTGCAGGTCGATGCAAGAAAAGCAGCACTGGGTAAAAAGCTTTTCTTTGATACGATGCTCTCACGTGACAATACAATCAGCTGTGCAACATGCCATAATCTCAGAGAGGGTGGCGATGATAACCTTCGCTTCTCTTTTGGAATCCATGGACAAGAAGGCACTATTAATTCGCCAACAGTTTACAATGCTGTTTTTAATTTTCGTCAATTTTGGGATGGAAGAGCAGTAGATTTGCAAGATCAGGCTGGCGGACCTATAGAAAACCCTGTTGAGATGGGTTTTACTTTTAAAGAGCTCATAAAAAGACTTCAAAAATCTTCTTATAAAAAAGAGTTTGATGCTATCTATAAAGATGGTATTACAAAAGCAAACATTACAGATGCCATTGCAGAGTATGAAAAAACTCTCATTACTCCAAATGCGCCATTTGATCGTTACCTCAGAGGTGACAAAACAGCGATAACACAAGAGCAAAAAGAGGGTTATGAGCTTTTTAAAGCAAAAGGGTGTGTAAGTTGTCACCATGGCATCAATGTCGGCGGAAATCTTTATAATAAATTTGGTATCTTTGAAGATAGTAACAGTAGTAATCTCGGTAGATACAACGTAACACACAAAGATCGTGACAAGCACTACTTTAAAGTTCCTTCACTGCGCAATATAGCACAAACAGCCCCTTATTTTCATGATGGACGGACATATGATCTTGATGCTGCAGTTTACACAATGGCAAAATATCAGCTTGGTCGTAAGATTACACCTCAAGAGGTTGCTAAAATAGTTGCTTTTTTACACTCTCTTAATGGTGAATTACCAAAAGATATTGAGCCGTAAATGTATCACAACAATAAAAAAATTGATCTCCTTAGTGGTTTGTTATCTCTTTTTATAATTTTTTTAACAATACTTTTTCTCTACCTCTTTCATATTGAAAAAAATATTCAAAATTATGCACAAAACCATGAAAAAATTATTAAACTTAAACTTTTAGACAAAGAGCTTAATAGTTTTTCAATCTCACTCAACAAATTTAGCAACTACGATAAGATTAACGGTGCAGCAAATGATTTTCAACAGACACTTCTAACATTGAGAAATAACCTCCGCCTCAACTATCCAGATAATATACAAATACAAAAAAAACTACAAGATATTCAAGACAATTTTAATAAAAAACGAGAGAATATCGAATACTTTAAATCACTTAATGCCTCTCTAATCAGTGGTTCTCACTTTCTTTTTGATTTACAAGCTACTATTTCAGAGACAAAAGCAATATCAGCAGAAACAAAAGTCCTTATTAATGAAGCACTTTTTTATATGCTACGCTATACAGACAGCGAGTATATTGACAAAGCCTATGTCTTAAAAAAGCTCCAAAAAATCGACTCTCTTGAACAAAAAAACAAGCATCCCTTTGTAAAGAATTTTTACAAACAGTCTCTAAAAATGTTAGAGACACTCGCCACATTAAAAAAGGTCTCAGCAAATATCCACAACTCAAAGCTACATTATTCTATTATGGAATTAAATGATATGCTTGATACTATCTATGGTAAAAATTTATTGATGGAAAAGATCATTGCCCTTTTCTTTTTTATCTTTACCGTTAGTATATTAATCGCTCTTATCCTTACACATATTCGCTCTCTTAAAAATGAAAAAGAGTTATACGCATTTAGATATGCTGTTGAACACAGTGATAACAGTGTAGTCATAACCGATCCAGAGAGAAACATCACTTTTGTCAATGATGTCTTTGAAAAAACAACCGGTTATACAAAACAAGAAGCATTGGGGCAGAACCCAAGATTCTTAAAATCTCAAAAGCAAGATGAGTCTTTTTACAAAGAGCTCAATAAAAAACTTAATAACGGTGAAAAATGGGAAGGTGAATTTATAAACAAACGCAAAGATGGAACACTCTTTTATGAAAAAGCCTCCATCGTTCCTGTTTTTCTTAACAAAAAACTTGTCAACTACCTCGCAATCAAACTTGATATTACAAAATATGTTGAACAAAATATGAAACTCGCGCAAGCTGCAAGTGTTTTTGAAAATACCGAAGAAGCCATCATTATTGCAGACAATGAAGGCAAAGCCACCTCTGTTAATGCTGCTTTTACAAATATCTACGGATACACACTCGATGAAGTAAAAGGTAAAACTCTGAGCATCCTTAATTCTGGTCATCAAGATGAAAACTTCTATAAAGAGATGTGGGATAAGATCATTCATAACGGTATATGGCGCGGAAAATTCATTAACAAAACAAAAAGCGGAGATATCATTCCTGTCTGGTCAACCATTAAACAATTTAGTGATCCATATGGAAAGGTTATAAACTATACAGCCATTCAAACAGATCTTCGTGAGATTGAGAGTTCTCAGGCAAAAGCAGACTATCTTGCATATCATGACTCACTTACAGGACTTTACAATCGTGTAAACTTTGAAGAGTACCTCTCTCATGCACTCCTTGTTGCACAAAGAAACGAATCTATTTTAGCTGTGCTGTTTATTGACCTAGATAGATTTAAAGTCATCAACGATACACTTGGTCATGATATAGGAGATGAAGTACTCATAACAGTTGCCGAGCGCCTTAGAAAATCACTGCGTGAGAGTGACTTTATCTCGCGTTGGGGTGGTGATGAGTTTGTTGTAATTCTTGAAAATATCTCTTCAGCAAGTGAAGTTGCAGTAGTGGCGACAAATATCATAGATTCCTTAAAAGAGCCTATGGAGGTACAATCTCACCACTTAATCTCAACAGCAAGCATCGGAATTGCTCTTTACCCTGAGAACGGAGAAGATGCAAATACTCTCATAAAGCACGCTGACAGTGCAATGTATTTAGCAAAAGATATGGGTAAAGATAACTTTAGATTCTACACTATTGAACTCTCTAAAGAGATTCAAAACAAGCTTAAAATCGATATGGCCCTGCATAATGCCATTGAAAAAAATGAAATCTATATGGTATTTCAACCACAATACAGACTTAAAGACAAAAAAATTATCTCAGTTGAGGCACTTGTAAGATGGCAAAATAAAGAACTCGGATTTGTCCCACCAGATAAATTCATTCCAATTGCAGAAGACAGCGGGACAATTATTACTCTTGGATATTTTATATTTGAAGAGTCTTGTAAAGCCTTTAGGACAATGAGAGAGAGTGGCGTTAATCTACAAAGAGTAGCCATCAATGTCTCAAGCATCCAGTTTAAAGAGCCGCATCTCTTAGAGACTTTTATCTCCATTGCAAAACGTCATAATCTCTCACCTGAAGATATTGAGATAGAAATTACCGAACGCTTTATAATGGAGCATACTATTGCCAATATGAATATGCTCCAAAACTTTCAAAACTATGGCTTTAAAATCTCTATAGATGATTTTGGTACAGAATACTCATCAATGTCTTACCTCAAACAACTTCCGGTAGATACAATAAAAATTGACAAATCATTTATAGATGATATTGAAGAAAACAGCTCTGACAATGTTATTATAGAAGCTATAATTGCACTTTCAAAAACACTCGGGTATGAGATCGTTGCTGAGGGTATAGAGACAGAGGAACAAGAGAAATTTTTAAAAGATGTGGAATGTGACATCGCACAAGGCTATCTCTTTTCTAAACCTGTTTCTTGTGATGATATTATTGCGAGGTTTTCGGAGAAAAAATTGTAGGGAGGTTTCTAAACCCAAAAGGGCTTAGAGATTATTTTGCTAATGCAGCTTTAGAAGCTTCAACAACTGTTGCAAATGCAGCAGCGTCGTTCATTGCCATATCAGCAAGAATTTTACGATCAAGTTCGATACCAGCTTTGTTTAAACCGTTCATAAAAGTTGAGTAATTCATACCGTTAAGACGACATGCAGCATTAATACGGATAATCCATAATTTACGAAACTCACGTTTTTTCTGCTTTCTATCACGGAATGCATACATTAATGAGCGTTCAATTTGCTCTTTAGCTTTTCTAAAGTGTTTACGGCGACCGCTGTAAAAACCTTTCGCTAATTTTAATATCTTTTTGTGTCTTCTTCTACGAACAACACCTGTTTTAACTCTTGGCATTTCTTTCCTTTTGTTTTCTTTACCCAGCTACTCTGCTTTGGCAGTCAAGGTGCCACTACTTTGGTGGTCTTGCCCAGTTACTTAAAACTGGAGATTTATGATTTATGCGCCAGCCTTAGCTAACGATCATAGCCTTAATGTTTTTCTCATCAGATTTAGCAATTACTTTTGGAGCATTTTGCTTACGACGAGTTTTTGCATCTTGTTTTGTAAGAATGTGGCTTCTAAACGCAGTTCCACGTTTGATAGAACCATTTTTCTTAACTTTAAAACGCTTTACAGCGCCTTTTACCGATTTCA
>CAZGSK010000090.1:0-4652 GCA_964528435.1 uncultured Sulfurimonas sp.
TCTTCAAATAGTTGTTCTTGTTTTAAGGCTAACATATTGAGCTCCAAATTTTAAATATGTACAATTATATCAGAATAGTGTATTTTTTTCATAAATGAGCTTTTTGATTTTTACCTATCTTTTGATGTTCCTTGGATATAACGGTGGTACGTTTAGGGTTCAGCTTCGCCGTTGTACGTTTTTGCAAAGTGAACTATTTATTCAACAAAAATTTTATCTAAAAAAGTTCCTATAATTAAAATAAATAAACAGAATTTTGTATATTATTTTGTAAAAATATGACAAATTGAAATAAAATTATTATAAATGATAAAAAAAGTATAGAATTCTTAAAAGTTAAATGTTTGTTTAATGCTTTTAGAGCCAATAACAGAATATTTATTATGGTCTGGCACTTATTGTCTGAAATCTTACATAACATACAAAATATTGCTTAAAGTTTTAACAAGATATATAGTAAAAAAAGCTACAATAACACTAAAACGGCGGAATATGGCACAGACACTTATTGGGCAGATTGATAGAGTTCTTTTTGAGGGTGAAGATGGTTTTTTCATTGCAGTTTTAAAAACGGGTGAGAAGATTAGCGGTATTTATTATGAGAGTGCCATAGAAAACATCAAAGGCTCTGCAATCACTTTAGAGGGTGAGTGGCATGAGCATAAGAAGTATGGGCGTACTTTTAAGTTTGATGCTATTAAGGTAAACCAAAACGAGCTCTTTTTCTTTCTCAACAAAATTATAAAAGGTTTTACAAAAAAACTCTCAGCTGAGCTAATAGAGCATTTTGGTGCAGAGGAGCTTGTCAATATTTTAGATAATGATATTGAGAAGCTTCTAGAGTTTAAGGGCATTAAAGAAAAACGTCTTAAAAAGATTCAGTCCTCTTGGAAACAGTTTCGCTCTATGCGTGAGCTTGGTGAATTTCTAAGCCCTTACAATGTTTCCCCTGTACTACTCACTACAATCGCCACTGCGATGAAAGATGTGAATGAACCCTGCTCTAAGATTAAAGAAAATCCCTATCTATTAACTTCTATTAATGGCATTGGTTTTAAGCGTGCAGATGAGTTGGCTCTAAAGATGGGCATAGACAGCGAAGATGAAAACCGCATTAGCGCTGCTATGGATTATATGCTGCTTGATTATTGTGAAGCAAACGGAAACTCCTGTATTGAGAAGTCTCTGCTCTTTAGTGGGCTTGATGAGTTGTTGGGTTTTTATCAAAAAGAGCATCTTTATGAGGCGGCTTTGGTTGAGCGTGTGAGTGAAGGGAGCATTGTTTTGATGAAAAACGACCGCCTCTCTCCTGGACGACTGTATGATGCCGAGAAATTTTTGCATGATACATTTACAAAGCGAGCAAAACTTGACAGCGGTGGATTTGTGAAAGATTTAGAGGCATTTTTAGCAGATTCTGAGCTTAAACTTGGTGAGCAGCAAAAAAAAGCAGTAGAAATCATCAACAATGGTGCGAGTCTTCTCTTCTTGGTCGGTTATGCCGGAACAGGAAAAAGTACAACATCTAAAACAATACTTGAACTTTTAAATACTCGTTATGACAATAAAGAGATTATGACTTGTGCACTTAGTGGCATCGCTTCGCAGCGTATTAGTGATACAACAGGATTTGAGTCGGCTACAATTCAATCACTGCTTGTAAAACATGAAGAGAGTGATAAATTTCCCTATTCGGTAGTGCTTATTGATGAGGCTTCTATGATAAACTCTTCGCTCTTTGCGCGTTTGATGGGAAAAATTTCAAATAAGGCTATTGTTATTATAGTAGGAGATGATGCGCAACTGCCTCCAATTGGAGCAGGGAATGTGTTGAGTGATGTGCTTACTTTAAAGCTAGCACCCATTGTAAAGCTCACGCAGATATATCGTCAATCTCCAGAACAAGCCATTACACTTATAGCCAATCAAATTCGTCAAGGCGAAGTGCCGCAGTATCGTGGGAAGTATGAAGATTTCGAGTTTGTAGATCTCAATATCGCCAACTACTATGCACTGAAAAATCAGCTCACGCAAGAGGAGTTAAAGGCGTTGCGTGAGCAGAACTCGCAAGATATAATTGCTGAGATGCTGCATCGTGTTGTGGAGAGCATTGAGAAGGCTCGCTATCGTTTGAAGAATAAACAGATAAAAGAGTACCTGAACTATTTTCAAGTCATTACTCCGATGAAGGGTGGCACACTTGGTACGACAAATCTCAACAAGATTTTGCAAGAGTATTTTAACCCTAATCCTAAAAAGTGCATCAAACGAGGGGAGTTAGAGTTTCGTTTAATGGATAAAGTTGTGCATACAAAAAATGAAAATATGACTTCATGGAGCTCTGATGGTTTTAAGATGGGTGAAGATTCTCATACAAGACGTATTTTCAATGGTATGAGCGGTCTGCTTTTTCGAATAGATGAAGAGGAAGAACAGGCATATGTTTTTTACCCCAATGAAGATATAGTTGTGAAATATGAGTATGATGAGCTGAAAGCTTACCTGATGCTATCATATGCGCTTACTATTCATAAAGTGCAGGGTATGGAGTATGATATTGTTGTTATTCCTATGAGTTTTACACACTTCATTATGCACAACACAAAGCTTATATATACTGCTATTACTCGAGCAAAACATCGTTGTGTAGTTATTGGGGAGAGTGGAGCTTTTGAGAATGCGTGTCGTCGTTTGGAGACGACACAGCGAGATACAGTGCTTTTGGAACTATAGGCGAAAAACTATTTTGTCATTGCAGTTTCTAAAGCTTTCGCGTCTTTTAGGTTGTCTATTTTTACAATAATGCCATCTTTAAGCGTTACAACTACAATACTCTCTTTATCCATTCCTTTTGAGTACTCTGCGGAGAGTTTATCATCATTGATGAGTAAAATAGGGAATTTCAATTTTTTAAGATCTGGTAAGATAAACATATTTTTGATAATGCTTGGTGCAGGTGATACATCTGCAACATAGACAGCGTGATGTTCTGGAAGGAAATTATTTGGTTTTGATTCTAAAAAGGCATTACAAATATGTCCTATAGGCTTTGAAAATGAGAAAAATACAATTTTTGTTTCTGCCGGAACTGTTTGTGGCTTTTCATTTTGATCGTTAAGTTTCATATCTGTAAGGCTTTTGCCTACAACGAGTTTTGCTTCTACGTTTTTATTTTCTTGAGAGTTTGAACTACATCCCAAAAAGAGGAAGGCAATCATCAGTGATGCAAGAATTTTTTTCATATTTACTCCAATGTGGTTTTATTTCTGTAAGTGTACAAAATTATATTTGAGATTATAATACGAATTATATTTACTTAACTCTTTTAATAGTTTTTAAAGTAACTGAATTTATAGTAGAATTTTATCTACAAAATTAAAAAAAGCACCAGTGCTGAGGGTACTCTGTTAAGGAGAATCAAGCGTTGGTGAAAATTTAAAGGAAAATCAATGGCATGGGCAACGGCAAGACATATATTAGTAGATAATGAAGCAAAATGTAATGAATTAAAAACAGAAATAGAAAATGGGGCGGACTTTGGTGAGATTGCAAAGCAGTATTCTACTTGTCCCTCTTCACGCAATGGTGGTGATTTAGGGCAGTTTGGACCTGGACAGATGGTGCCTGAGTTTGATAAAGCTGTATTTAATGGTGATGTTGGTGTGGTTTATGGACCGATTCAAACACAGTTTGGTTATCATCTTTTAGAAGTAACAGCTAGAGGTTAAGGAGTGAAGATGGTAAAAGTAGCAGCTATTCAGATGAGTATGAGCGAAGATAAAGCAGCAAATGTTGCAAAAGCAAAAAGACTCGTGCGTGAGGCTGCAAAAAATGGTGCAAACATCATACTTTTACCAGAGCTTTTTGAGGGACTTTACTTCTGTAAAGATATGGATGAAAAGTATTTCTCTTGGGCGTCATCTTTAAAAGATAATAGACTTATAAAAGAGTTTCAGAATCTCTCACGTAAGCTTGGAGTTGTTTTACTTGTCTCTTATTTTGAAAAAGCTGATGCAGACTATTTTAACTCTCTTGTCGTCATAGATGCTGATGGCAGTGTGATGGATAACTACCGAAAAACACATATTCCTGATGGTCCTGGTTATGAGGAGAAGTTTTATTTTAAACCCGGAGATACCGGTTTTAAAGTCTATGCAACAAAGTTTGCAAAAATCGGCGTGGGTATATGTTGGGATCAATGGTTCTGTGAGACAGCACGAGCCCTTGCTCTCAAGGGTGCTGAAATTATCTTTTATCCAACTGCAATCGGAAGTGAGCCGGAGATTGGGCTTGATTCAAAAGAGCATTGGCAACGTGTTCAGATGGGGCACGCTGCAACAAATACAGTTCCCGTAGTTGTAGCAAACCGTTATGGTCGTGAAGTGGGAAAAAGCTGTGAACTTACTTTTTATGGTTCGTCATTCATTACAGACTACACAGGCGCAAAAATAGCCGAAGCCTCACGCAACAAAGAGGAGATACTCTACGCTGAATTTGATTTAGCTGAGAATGCAAAACAGCGTGAATACTGGGGACTTCTGCGTGACAGAAGAGCTGCTAGTTATCAAGAACTTGTTGAAGAATAATATCTTCTAAATCTTCAAGCTTTGCGTGCGTGATATTTTGAAACTGTGTTTTGTTAAATGTCTGCT
>CAZGSK010000091.1:0-4599 GCA_964528435.1 uncultured Sulfurimonas sp.
TAAAATGAATTTCATGTTTATTTTTTAATAAACATGAAAACATCTGAATCAGATCTTCCATATTTGTCGTCAATACCCACACATCATAAATTAATATTGTTGTGCTGTGTTTTGATTGAAAATATTTTGTCACTTCACTTCGCTCTACGAGACGCTTATTTTGAGAAGTGTAATCTACGAACTCATCATCAATAACAAGATTGTTTGCAATAGCATAAGAATTTATCAGCTGCAGTTGTTCATGCACAGGGGCAAAATTCTTATCTGGTCTTATGTACGCAATTACCATTTAACGATTAAACCTCTCTTATTATTGATTTTCGTCGTCATTATACACTCTTTTGACGATTTAAGTCAATAGTTTTTTAATTTTTTTCGTCATTGTATCTATTAGACTTCTTGCAAGAAGTCTATTGTTTATCTTAAAAAATCTATTTTTCATAACCATTACAGCAGTTTTTATGCACCTCTTAGCTAAAATAAGAACAATAATTAAACCACTCAAAAGATTGCAAATGACGACAAAAGAGTACATCTTAGAAACTATAAAAAAACGTCCACTTATTATTGATGGTGCCATGGGTACACAACTCCAACAACGTGACGATCAAATTCCACAAGAAGCTTGGGAAGGTAATGAGGGGTGTAATGAGCTCTTAAATGTTACAGCTCCTGAAATTATGAATGATATCTTCTCTGCCTATCTTACAGCCGGAGCAGATTTTATTACAACAAATACTTTTGGCTCTTTTAGCTGGGTACTTGATGAGTACCAAATCGGTCATCGTGCTTATGAACTCACAAAAGCCGGAGCTGAGCTTGTAAAAAAACAGTGCCAAAAGTTCTCAACTCCACAACATCCACGTTTTTGTCTTAGTTCAATTGGTCCGGGAACCAAGCTTCCATCACTTGGACATATCACCTATGATGCAATGTATGAAGGCTACACAGAATTTTGTCTCGCACTCATTGATGGCGGTGCAGATATTTTTCTTCTTGAGACTTGTCAAGATCCACTTCAGATAAAAGCAGCTCTGCATGCATGCCAGGAAGCCTGCCGTCAAAGAGAAGTCGAAATTCCTATTATGGTCTCTGTAACGATTGAGTTGAGTGGTTCAATGCTCATAGGTACAGATGCACAGACAATAGCAACAATTATGGAGCCTTTTGATATTCTCTCTCTTGGCTTTAACTGTGGAACAGGACCTGAACAAGTAGAAAAACATGTTAAAACCCTCTCTGAACTCTGGAGCAAACCAATATCAGTTCACGCAAATGCGGGACTACCGCAAAACCGTGGCGGTTACACTTACTACCCAATGGGACCAGATGAGTTTGCCGACAAACAGGAGAACTTTCTAAAATATGACGGGGTGAGCTTTTTAGGCGGTTGCTGTGGAACAACACCACAACATATCCGTTCCCTTGTTGAGAGAGTAGAAAAAATCACTCCAAAAGCACCAAGCGGTTCTCAAGAGAACTCTCTTGCATCACTCTTTAATACCGTACCGCTTATGCAACAACCTGCCCCTCTGCTTATGGGAGAACGTAGTAATGCAACCGGTTCTAAAGCCTTCCGTGAGCTTCTGCTTGCCGAAGATTATGAAGGAACACTCTCCGTAGCACAGCAACAGGTACGTGCCGGAGCACATGTTCTTGACGTCAATGTCGGTTTTGCAGGACGTGATGAGACAAAAGATATGAATGCCGTCATGGGAATGTATAATCAAAAAATTCCTATCCCTCTTATGCCGGACTCCACACAGACAAAAGGGCTTGAAACCGCTCTTAAAAACATTGGTGGTCGCCCAATTTTAAACTCAGTCAATCTTGAAGATGGCGAAGAGAAGTTTGATGCCGTTTGTAGTTTGGCTAAAAAGTTCGGTACTGCGTTAGTCTGTCTTACTATTGATGAAGTAGGAATGGCAAAAACAGTTGAAAATAAAATTGCTATTGCAGAGCGTATCATTAAACTAGCAACACAGCGTCACGGCCTTAAAAAAGAAGATCTTGTTTTTGACGTACTTACATTTACACTTGGCAGTGGCGATGAAGAGTACCTCGATGCCGGTATTAATACCATTGAAGCCATCCGTGAACTGCGCAAACGTCATCCCGAAGTAGGAACGACTCTCGGGCTCTCAAATATCTCTTTTGGTCTTGATAAAGATGCACGGCCATATCTTAACTCTATGTTTTTACACCACTGTCTCGAAGCCGGGCTTACATCAGTTATTATTAATGTAAAACACATCATTCCTATTAACAAAATCAGCAAAGAAGACCAAGAAATCTGTGATAATCTTATCTTCAACCGTGGAGAAGATCCTCTCTTTAAGTTTATTGAACACTTTAGCTCAAAAGAGGCAGTTGATAATGAAGCTGAAGATGCTGAATATTTAGCAATGAGCGATGAAGAGAAGATTGCAAAGCTTTTAATGGATGGTGATAAAGAGAGAATGATTCCTCTTGTTGAAGAGGTACGCCACCGAATCGCTCCTGAAAAAATTGTCAATGAAATTCTTATTGATGCAATGAAAGTGGTAGGAGAACTCTTTGGCTCCGGTCAAATGCAACTCCCATTTGTTTTACAATCTGCAGAGACAATGAAAAAGACAGTTGATTATCTCAACCCCTATCTGCCAAAGGTTGAAAAAGAGGTCGATACAACCCTTGTTCTTGGAACAGTAAAAGGAGATGTACACGATGTTGGAAAAAATCTTGTTGATATTATTCTCTCAAATAACGGCTATAAAGTTAAAAATCTCGGTATCAAAGTAGAACTTGAACAGTATCTAGAAACTTTAGATGAAGGGCATGTATCTGCCCTTGGAATGAGCGGCCTGCTTGTAAAATCTACCCAAGTTATGCTTGAAAATCTGAAAACTTTAGAAGAGAAAGGCATTACAATTCCTATCTTACTTGGTGGAGCCGCCTTAACACGCAGCTTTATCAATGACTTTTGCCGACCGGCTTACAGCGGACCAATATTTTACTGCAGAGATGCTTTTGATGGAGTAACAGCCATGAGCCGTATTGAAGCCGGAAATATGGATACAAATTTACATCCTGATGCTCCAGAAGTGGAGAAAAAAGAGCAAAAAGAGGTCATCATTCCACCATCTGAAGAGATAAAAATGCCTTCACGTGATGTTGCTGTTCCAACACCTCCATTTTGGGGACGCCGTGAAATAAAGCTCACGCAGCAACAAATTGAAATGGCTTTTGAGTGGATCAATCATAAACTTCTTTTTAAATCACGATGGGGATACAGTTCAAAAGGGATGAGTAAAGAAGCTTATCAAAAACAACTCGATGAAGTCGTCTGGCCAGCCTATGAAAAGCTTAAAAAACGTTTTATAGATGAAAAACTCTTTGAACCGACAATTTTATATGGCTATTGGCCATGCCGTAGTGATGACAACTCTCTGCTTATCTTTGATGTAAGTGAAGGGTGGCACTCTGAAGATGAGATCAACCGTGAACCCTTGGAGCACGTCATTGGCCGCGCTGAGGAAGTCTTTACTTTTCCAAGACAACGTAAAAAACCACACCGAGCATTAAGTGATTATTTCCATGCAGATAGACATGATGTTATCGCTTTAACCTGCGTGAGCGCTGGAGCCAAGCTTAGTGAAGTTGAACGTGAAATATATGAAAAAGGAAACTATACAGAGTACTATCAGTTTCATGGCTTGGGTGTTGAACTTGCTGAAGCATGTGCCGAAATCGCACATAAACAGATTCGACTTGACTTAAACATTGCCAAAGATGAGGGAAATTCTCTAGCAGATGTCCGTATGAATCGCTACCAGGGAAGTCGCTACTCTTTTGGTTATGCAGCCTGTCCAGATCTTGAACTTAATCGTCCGCTCTTTAATCTCTTAAAACCTGAAGAGTTTGGTATAAGCTTAAGTGAGACTTTTCAGATACACCCTGAACAATCAACTTCTGCTTTAGTGGTTTATCACCCGGAAGCAACATATTATAATGTATAGCTAACGTCTTCTATAAGAGAGCGCCTCTAAAAGGTGCTCTTTTTTTATCTCTTGAGAACTCTCCAAATCTGCTATTGTTCGAGCAACTTTTTGTACTTTTTTAATACTTCTAAAAGAGAGACAAAAACGCTCAATAGCCATCTCTAATGTTCTTAATGCTTCCGCGTCCATTATACAATACTGCTCTATTGCAGCATCACTCAGTTTTGCATTAAAACTTTTTTGCCCTCTTTTTCGTGCAAATATATGTGCTGCAACAACTTTTTTATGCATCTCTTTTGAACTATAACTTGGTTTGTCATCTGCCCCAACACTCTGCATCACAACACAGAGATCTATCCTGTCTAAAAAAGGTTCAGAGAGTCTGTTTTTATACTTTTGAATCTCAAGTTCATTACATCTACACTCTTTATTCTCATCTAAAAGATTGCCACAAGGGCACGGATTCATCGCACCAATAAACAGAAAGTTTGCCGGATACTCCACTTTTGAATTGACTCGTGAAATGCGTATTTTATTGTCTTGCATAGGCTCACGCAGAGCCTCTAAAATCGACTTGGAGAAGTAAGGCAACTCATCAAAGAATAAAATACCATTGTTT
>CAZGSK010000092.1:0-4561 GCA_964528435.1 uncultured Sulfurimonas sp.
GCTTTAACCTGTGCAAAATTTTTATTTTGCTCTGCAAAAACAGAGAGGTCTTCATCTGCACAACTATGGTGGGTGAAAACAGCTTCAAGCAAAAGTCCCTGCTTTTGTATCAAGCTAAATGCCTCACGCAACTCATCCATCTCTATGCCGTTTCTATTCATTCCTGTATTTACTTTTAACTCAACCTTCGTATCTTTTGCAAATTTTGCAATGGAGTCCAAGTCATTGATTGTATAACGAATTTTCTCATTTTTATCTTGTGAAGTATCTGCTAAAACTAAAATATATTCAAAAAAATCTTCTATCTCTTTGGCTTCATCATACGAACGCACAACTGCTTTAGAGATACCATACTCTTGTGCCATTGTTGCTATCTCACGCAACCCGTGTCCATAAGCATTGTCTTTTAAAACCAGTGCTATTTTATCTTTGCCTTTGCTTCGTTGTGCAATAATATCTAAGTTATTGAAAAAATGTTGTTTATTGAGTGTTATGTAAGCCATAGGAAATTATACAGTATGTTTAAGAAAAAACGATTAATCGCAGAGTTTGAAGAACAAAATTTTACACAAATCATCTTTCCTCACGCACAAACTGATTGGGCACCTTACCTGCGTGAGGCAGAAAATTGTTTTATAGATATTATCAACACAATAAAAAAGTTTCAAAAATGCCTTGTTATATGTACAAACAAAAAAAGTGTGCAGAAGCATTTTACCCCACATAAAAATCTTTTCTTTGTAGAATATGTAACTGATGACACATGGGCACGAGACTGTTCTGCTTTATGCGTGAGCGAGAATGCAGAAACGAAACTTCTTGATTTTACCTTTAATGCATGGGGAGAAAAATTTAAAGCAGATAAAGACAATGCAATGTCAGAGACAATCAAAAATGTCTATAAAGCACCTATGCAAAAGATTGACTTTGTCTTAGAGGGTGGTGCTGTGGAGAGTAACGGGAATGATACGATTTTGACAACATCTGCCTGTATGCTCAACCCAAACAGAAATCCACAATGCAACACTATCCAAATCACCCAAAAATTGAAAGAGTACTTTGGAGCAGAACATATTCTCTACCTCAACCATGGCTATCTTGCAGGAGATGATACAGATTCCCATATTGATACCCTTGCTCGTTTTATCAGTGAAGATACCATTATGTATATTCAATGCCAAGATAAAGCAGATGAACATTATAAAGAGTTGCATTTTATGGAAGAAGAACTCTCTATGATAGCAAAAGAGAGCGGGCTTAAACTCATTGCCCTGCCGATGCCTGATGCTATCTACTACGAAGATGAAAGACTCCCTGCAAGCTATGCAAACTTTTTATTTGTCAATGGCGGAGTAGTTATTCCTCTTTATAATGTAGCCCAAGATGAAGAAGCACTTGCAATTTTTCAAAAAACATTTCCAAACAGAGAAATCATCGGTATAGATTGTTCTACACTAATTCGTCAACATGGCTCACTCCATTGTGTGACGATGAACTTTGCAAAAGAGATTAACTTGCAGCTATAAATTTTCCAAATGCCACAAAATCATCTTTTTTAGCCACCACCACAAGGGTATCACCACTATCAACCTTGTGATCAATACGATGGTCAATAAAGGAGAGTTCATTTCCTCTTTCTCTATCTATAATAGCTATAAGTACAATACCATGCTTTTTAAAATTTATCTCGCTTAAACGTTTCGCATCAATAGCGGAGTCTTTTGGTATGACAATCTCTGCCATTTTTAGATCATTCTCATTGTAAATAATCTCATCAACAGCTTTGGTAACTGCCGGTTTCGTAAGCATATTTACAAAACGTTTTGATGTTGCTTCATAGAGATCAATAACACTCGTCGCTCCTGCATATTTCAGCTTTCTGGCATTTTCAAAAGAGTTACTAATAGCAATAATATTAAGGTCTCTATAGAGCGTTTTTAAAGAGAGCACCAAAAAAAGATTATGTGCAGTTTTATTCATAGCACAGTAAACAACATCATTTGCCTCATCTATCCCCAAAGCTTTGATATCCTCATTATGCTTGATATTGATTTTTTTTGGTGTAACAATATGCTTAAAACTTGTATCGTAGTTTTTTTTGTCAACGACAACTATCACTTCTTTATCAACATCACAAAGATGCTTGTAAAGATGTCTTCCAAAAGAACCAAAACCAAAAATAACTAGCTTAGCACTCATTGCATCTTCCTTTTAAGATTACTAATAGCCGTTTCATGCCCTATACAGACAAGATTGTCTCCCGCTTGAAGCATAAAGTCATCCTCTGGGTTAAAAATAAACTTTGAATCTTTCAGCTGCGGATTACGCAAGATTCCCAATAAGATAACCCGCATAGAGTCCAGATCCAATTCTTGAAGTGTTTTTTGATTGCCAAACCCATGCTCGATTATCTCTATCTCATCCATTTTTATCTTATCTTTTTGATCGACTATGGAGAGCAAAACCTCAAATGCAACAGGCTCCCCCTCATAAACAGCTGCCATCATTCCGGCAATCTCTTCAGGCATAATGACCTGATCGACATTTGCAAAGTACATCTTCTGTGCAATTTCTTCATCACTACAACGTGCGGAAACATGCACTTTAGGATTGAGGCTTTTAATATTAACTGCAATAAAAATATTGACAATATCATCAGAAGTTAAGCAGAGTACATGAGATATATTGGTTTTTATCTTTAACTGTGCAAAGACCTTCTCATTTGTCGCATCTGCACATATCGCTTTATACCCCATACCATAAGCCATCTCAGCAAGGGCTTCATCTTTTTCTATAACAACAAAGGCGACACCCTCTTTATGCAATTCTCTTGCAACAAGCCTACCTAAAAGCCCAAATCCGCAAATAACTGTGATACTCTCTTTTTTACTGAGATTTTGAACAATTCTGTCCTCACGCAACATTGTCAGACGTTCACTAAAAGATGAAACAATGATAGAGGTCGCAAAAGAGATAAGCCCGATTCCCGTAAAGATAATAAGCATTGTAACCACACGCCCTTCAGGCGTGATGGGTGCGATATCGCCATACCCAACTGTCGAGATGGTAATGAGTGCCCAATAAAAAGCATCAAAGAGGTTTTTTATGTTTGGATTTTGGTTATTTCCCTCAAAAACATAGAGCATAATACCCGCAATGAAGATGAAAAATCCAGAGAGTGTCAAAAGCGTAATAAGTTCAAATTTTTTGTTTTTCAGTACTTCTAAAAAGCTCGTCAAACTCTTTGCATACCGTAACATTTTAAAAGCTCTAAAAAGTATGAGCACACGAAGGACTCTCAAGCCTCTGTAACTTGGCAAGATTGCAACAAGGTCAATGATAGCCGAAGGCGTTATCATATACTCCCATTTACTTTTGAAAATCTTTTTAAAAAGAGACAGAGGTGCAAAAGGTTTTGAAAAAAAGAGCGCCTCTTCATAAGCTTCAATTACCAGCTTATGTACATCACTATAAACCCACATCCGAATAATATACTCTACAATAAAAACAGCCGTTACAACATACAAATCAAGATTATCAAGCCACTTTGGAATCTGATGTTTTACATCTACCACCAACAAAGTCACACTGCTTAAGATGATAAAGATCATAAAAAAATCAAAATATTTTTTATAAGGATAATCATCATTTTCAAGTAAGTTATAACAAAATGTTTTCACTCTTTTATATCTACGTGAGGCATCCAAAAAATATGCAAACTCAACAAGAAGATTCTTAGCCAGTTTCATCTGTTTACTTTACACTCTCAGTCATAGTTGTTTTATTCTGATCTACTCTATTTTCATTCTCTAGTATTGCCATTGCGCTCATTATCAAATAAGTTGCCAAAGCAAATCCTAGGGCTATTAAAATTGTTTTTTTTATCTTTTCACTTTTACTCATAGTGCAATTTTAGCAGAATTTTTTCTTTTATTAACACTTTTGTAACACTTCTTTTATTAGACTTCTTATTAAACAAATGTATTCTTAAAATTTAAGTTTTAAAAAAGGGAAATTAGAATGAAAAAAACAGTTGTATTGTCAATGTTGACTATCTCAGCGCTCTATGCAACAGACGTCGAACTTGCTCCCATTGATGTCCAGTCCACAACAATCACTGAAGTAGCCCAAAATGCACAAACTTCAGCCGATGTTGCAACAGCACTCAGCACCTCTGTACCAAGTATTGATATGTCACGCAGAAGCGGCATAGCCAATGATGTATTAATTCGTGGACAAAAACGTGACAATATCGCCGTAGAAGTCGATGGAACAAAAGTCTATGGAGCCTGTCCAAACAGAATGGATCCACCGGTTTCACATGTACTTGCAAATCAAATTGAGAGTATTGAAGTTACAGAAGGTCCTTATGATGTTACAACATACGGCAACCTCAGCGGAGGACTTAAGATAAAAACTAAAAAACCGACAAAAAATTTCAAAGCACAAGTAAATCTGGGTTTTGGTGCATGGAACTACAAAAAGTTCGCTGCAACAGCAAGTGGAGGCAATGATATTGTTCGCCTTTTAGTAACTGCCTCTATGGAGTCAAGTGACCAGT
>CAZGSK010000093.1:0-4487 GCA_964528435.1 uncultured Sulfurimonas sp.
AATTTAATAAATGGTATAATACTACCATAAAATATTTAGGACTTTTATGAAAACGTTAACATTTATTGGAAATGGCAATATGGCGCTTAGCATTGCCAAAGGACTCAAAGATGAGTACAAGATCGAAGTAGTCGGACGAGACATTAAAAAACTTGAAGAATTTGAGAAGAAACTTGGTCTAAACATAGATAAATATCTTCTTGATAACTTTGATATCACAAACAAAACACTAATGCTCTGTATCAAACCTGCAAATGTAGAAGAAGTAAGTAAAAAACTCACCGGAGAAGCAACAGTGCTCTACTCTGTATTGGCAGGAACAAACTTAGAAAAACTCTCTACATATTTTCAAACAAAAGCAGTAGTTCGAGCTATGCCAAATCTTGCCGCTTCTGTAGCTGCATCTATGACTACCCTTACAGGTGAGGCTGCATATAAAGATGATGCACAAAAACTTTTTAGCTCAATTGGAACTGCTCACTGGCTCGCAAGTGAAAAAGAGATAGATATTGCGACTGCTCTTGCAGGTAGTGGACCGGCGTATTTAGCACTTATAGCAGAGTCATTAGCTGACGGTGCAGTCAAGCAAGGACTCAAACGTGATGATGCACTTGCTATTATGCGTGGTCTTTTTGATGGTTTTGGGAAGTTGATTCAGAATGAACATCCTGCACTTTTAAAAGATGGTGTAATGAGTCCTGGAGGTACAACTGCTGCAGGTTATGGAGCACTTGAAGATGGAAACGTAAGAAGCGCCTGTATCAGTGCCATTGAGAAAGCCTATAAAAAAGCAACTGAGTTATAAAACTCAGTTTTTTAATAATATTCCTCTTCTGCATCATACTGTAAGTAGAGAATGAGTATCCAAATAAGTGAAAAAACTGCGACAATTTCATACCCAATCAACCATACAATCAAAAAAGCATTCATATTAAGCAGTTTAAAGTTCTCATAACTTCCCCCTGCTACAAAGAAAAAGAGAAAAATTGCACCTGCAAGATATGGAACCCCCACTCCATATAGTACATAAAACGCCGCTTCCCAATTTTCTGGAATATAAAGAAAATCTTTAAAGCTCACCTCTTGCGAACCAAAACTTGCTGCTTTTTTCTTTTTTTTATGTTTAGAATGACCAGCTTTCGCTTTTCTCTCATTCATCACTAGCTGGTTATAATAGAGCATATTTCTTTTCTTAGTTAATTCGTCTTCCATTGTTTCATTCATAACATATCCTATATCCTGTATTCTACAATCAAATAAATTAACTATGCCTTAATATGTTATTTCTTATTATTCAATAGATTAAATGAGGTGTTATATTTTTTTATAATAAAGATTTTAGAGGCTTTGCTTACAGAAAAGTATCAGAGATCTAAAGTTACAAAAACTTTAGTATCTCATTTTCAATCTCTTCTTTTTCAATAACAGTTTTTTGTGCTATCTCTTTTGTGAAAAGTTCCCTGATCATTGTAGGAATTTCAAGTTTTGCAACTTTGGAAATTGACTCTAATGCCTCAACATCTTTTGTATCAATTTCACCTGTCAGAGCATTTGCTATAACAGGCGAAAATTTCGTCCACTCTGCAGTTGAGTATATGATAGATTTGATATCTGGTTTTGAAACACTCTCATAAGACTTTATACACGTTGCAGTATGTGGATCCATAAGATAGTTATAGTTCTCAAATATCTCTTTTATATATTTCTTTCCTTCATCTCCACTACACCAATCAGCATCAAAAAACTCTCTTAATCTTGCAAGTTCATCCTCACGCAGCTCATAAAAGTTTTGCTCTTCAAGATCCATCATCAACTCTTTAGTACGTACTTCACCAAAAAGGTCAAATAAAACTCTCTCAACATTTGATGATTTTAAGATATCCATCGCAGGTGATGTTGTACTCACCACTTCACATTCACGCAAATCATACTTTCCATCACGAATAAGACGTGTTAAAACATTATTTTCATTTGAAGAGATAATAATCTTCTCAACTGGAAGACCCATTTTCCATGCATAATATCCACCGAGTGCATTTCCAAAGTTTCCTGATGGAACGTTAAGGTAAACCTTCTCACCCATTGTGATGGCATTTTGACGCACAAGTTCCAGATAAGAGTGAATATGGTAGATAATTTGGAAGATAATACGACCAAAGTTTACAGAGTTTGCAGCTGAAAGTTTTGTGTCTTTTTTCTGGAGTGCTTGTTTAAAGTTCTCACTTGCCAAAAGACGTTTCAGTGCACTCTGTGCATCATCAAAAACACCATGAATACCGATAACCTTCAAGTTATCTGCATCTTCTGTAACCATCTGCAGACGCTGGACATCACTTGTTCCACCATCAGGATACAAACATGCTACTTTTACATTTGCACGATTTTTAAATGTCTCAAGCGCTGCAGGACCTGTATCACCACTCGTAGCTGCTAAGATAAGATAATTTTCATTGAGTCTCTGTGCTATTGATGAGAGTACAACACCAAAAGGCTGCAGTGCCATATCTTTAAATGCACGAGTCGGTCCATGGTATAACTCACTCACATAAAGATTTTCTTTGACTTTAACAACCGGTACAGGATTGTTTGCATCATCAAAATTATCATACAAAGATAAAGCTTCATCGATTACAGCACCCTCAATATCAATCTTAAATCTATCAAGCATATCTTTTGCTAACTCTTTGTAAGAAGAGTTAAGATGCTTTTGTAAAAAAGCTTCTCCCAAATCGGGGAGTGTTTCAGGCACATAAAGACCACCGAATGAAGCTATTGGACTTAAAATTGCTTCTGAAAATGTTACTGTTTCTGGTTTATTTGTATCTATACCACGTGTTTGAATAAATTTCATACTATTGTCTCTGCTCTTAAATTTTTGCGCAATTATATCTAAAACTATCTAAATAATCGTATAGGGTTAATATGCGCACTTTTTTGCGTTACTTCAAATACAAGTTCATCTTTAACACGCCCTACCACAGCACCTCTTTTTACTTTTTTACCCTTACGTATGCCAGGGGCAATTTGTGAAAGGTTCGCATAGATAGTATGCAGACCATTTTTGTGTTCAACGATGACTATATTGTCTAGTACTGCTGTCTTGTCTGCATAGATAACTTTTCCGTTAAATACCGTCTTGACTTTGGCATTTTTTTGTTTTGGTTTCAGTGAAATAGATTCATTGAAAATCTTTATGCCATAAATAGGGTCTGTATATGTTCCGTATTTCTTTGTAATTGAATAAGATGCGAGCGGTGCTATCGTCTTTGGTCCACGATAACGAATTGTTTTTACACTTTGGTACGAGCTTCCATGTTTTTTAACCTTTGGCAGATTTTCATTGAGTGCAATTTTTTGCCGTTTAAATGCCTCTTTTCTTGCTTTTTCCTCTTGAGCTTTTTTTATCTTATCAATTTTTATAAGATTTAATTGTGAAAGTGTCTTTTTCAGCGCATTTTGACGCTTAAGAAGCTTTTGGAGCTCTTTTTTATATGATGCTTTTGCGATTTTAAGCTTTTTAAGAGCACGTTTGTTTTCCACCTTTTTCTTCAATAACTCTTTTCGCTTTGCATCTATAGTTGCAATGGACTTTTCAAGCGCATCTGTTTTATTATTTAATGATTGAATAATTTTTGTGTTTTCAAAAAAAAGTCTGCTTAAGCGCTTTGCTTTGGCCTTTGAGTCTTTGAGCATTGATTTGAGCACTTCCAACTCTATGAGAGCATTCTCATTTGTTGGGTATTCTGCATCAAGTATAACTGAGAGTGAAACACTCTGCGCTATGACAAAAACAAGCTCTTCTTCAATTCTGTTTTGCTTCTTTTTAAGCTGCATTTGCTGCTGTTTTAAAACTGTAAGTTCTTGAGAGTTGAGCTTATAGCTGCTCTCTTTTTCGGTAAGCTCTTCTGCGAGTTTTTTTAAGTAGGCATCTTGTTTGAGTATCTCTTTTTTTTGTTCAATAATAGCCTTTGCAGTACGTGCCATTTTTTTGTTGAGATTTGAGTAATTTTTAGAGTACGAAGAGAGTTTTGAACTGGTCCTTTTTATCTTCTTGTCTATTTCTCCCTGCGCGTATAAAAGCGATGCGAAGAGCAAACAAAGAACTACGAAACGTTGATACATCATACCTCTTCTTTATGTCCCAGGACAATAAATATTGCAAGCAGTATTGAAACCACCAATGATACACCAAGCATTGTCAAAAAGTCATATGTTTTATCAAACAACACAACAGAAATCCCAATACTTCTTAACTGCTCTTCTATCCATGGCATAGATGAAAGATACGAAAAGAGAACAAAAGAGAGCGTTGAGGCTATTAGGGCATCTACGATTGCAAGACGAAAAAGTACAGCTGAACGCAACCAAACAGGAGCACCAAAAAGCCCCATAATATTCATTCGTTCATTATGTTTAAACTGCCAAATACGAAGCTCTTTAAAGATAAGTAAGATTGTTACAATAAGAACCGTAAAAGCAAAAACAGA
>CAZGSK010000094.1:0-4410 GCA_964528435.1 uncultured Sulfurimonas sp.
ATTTCGATCAGCTTAACTTCTTTATCTCAAATGCTATCATTTCAGGTCGTGCTGTTGTTGGTGGTTTTGGTCCTTTTATGCGTCTAAAACCTCGTGGGCTTGACAATATCTGGACTGCAACAGTAGATGCTTTTGTTGTCGGTGCACAAGAAGCTGCAAAAAGAATTGAGAAAGTCGGTGGCGGAAGTATTATCTCTATGAGCTCAACTGGTAATCTTGTTTATACACCCAACTATGCAGGTCATGGTTCCAACAAAGCAGCAGTTGAAGCAATGGTAAAATATGCAGCAGCAGAACTTGGTGAAAAAGGAATCCGTGTAAATGCAGTAAGCGGTGGACCGATTGATACCGATGCACTCAAAGCTTTTCCTAACTATGAAGAGGTAAAAGAAGAGGTTGTTAAACGTTCACCACTCAGCCGTATGGGTAAAGCAGAAGATCTCACAGGCGCTTGTAAATTTTTATGCTCAAATGACTCTTCTTGGCTAACAGGTCAAACTATTGTTGTAGATGGAGGAACAACATTCCAGTAAAAACAAAGAGGGCACTCCCTGCCCTGCGCTCTTCTACTTCTGTTAATTTATAATTTTAGAACAACTAATCTCTTCTCAATTAAAAGCTCTTTAAAGCCATAATGTTCCTTTATCCACGCAAATGTCTCTTTTGTATAAAGAAATACATGTGTAGGATCATTTTTATAATACCAAGAGCCAAAATCTCGCTCATCATAGATATCTGTCATCAAATAAAGCTTTCCACCCTCACGCAACATCTCACGCAGACGTTGAAACTCAATTGCAGGTTTATAAAAATGTTCTATAACTTCACACGAGGAGATATAATCATACTTTTTTTCCAAAAGTTGAGGATAATTATGAAAATAGGGATCGTAGTTTTGAATATCATAGTTTTTCTCACGCAGAACCGTAGCAATAATAGCTGATCTCCCTGCTCCAAAATCCAAGCCTTGATCTACTGGAGTAAAATCTTTTATAATTCCCTTTGTAATGGGTGCAACAAAGTTTCTATATCCTACATCTTGGGTATCTGTGTCATGTAGTTCGTAGCGCTCTTTTTCCTCATCTGCTCTTGGTAAATCTTCTTTTACAACAAAAACGGCTCTACATTCAGGGCAACGACAATACTTTTGCGTATCTTCATAAAACTTTTTACTGATACTGTTACATAATGGGCATCTTTCTTTCATGTCTAATCTTATCGTATCAACCATTGATAAGCAATAAAAAGATAAAATCTCATCACTATAAATCTCAAGGAAATTATTTGTTAAATTTACCAAATTTTTTAGCATCTCTGCGCATAGTGATAGCACCTCTGATGTTCTGGGTTATTTTAAATCCACAAGTTTTTACACAAAATGGTTTTGACATCTCATGGAACTACTATTTTGCATCACTACTCTTTGTTCTTGCATCGGTTACAGACTTTTTTGATGGCTATATAGCACGACAATGGAATCAAATGACACTCTTAGGAGCCATTATCGACCCATTGGCAGATAAAATGCTTACACTTGCAGCCTTTTTAGGACTTATGGTTATGGGCGAAGCCTCTGCTTGGGCTATCTATATTATTATTGTACGTGAGCTTTTTATAACAGGAATACGAACTGTTGCTGTAAGTGAAGGTGTTAATGTAAAAGCGAGTTGGGCAGGTAAAGTGAAAACAGTTGCTCAAATGATAGCTATCGGCTTTTTACTTATGCGTTGGCCTTATGGAGATGCCCTGCTTTGGTTTGCCGTATTTTTAACGGTTTACTCTGGACTTGAATATCTTTGGGGCTTTAGAAAAGCACTACTAAAGGATGAAATTTAATGGGTTATTTAGTATCACTGATAGTTCTCTCAGGACTTATCTTTTTTCATGAACTTGGACACTATACAGCTGCGAGACTAATGGGTGTTTATGTTGAAGTTTTTAGTATTGGTTTTGGTAAGAGGCTCTTTACTTTTCGTGCTTTTAACAGTGACTGGAGCATATCAGCTATCCCACTTGGCGGTTATGTTCGTATGAAAGGTCAGGACGATTCCGATCCTACCAAAAAGAGCTACGACAAAGACAGCTACAATGCCAAAACACCGCTGCAACGCATATTTATTCTTATTGCCGGTCCACTTGCGAACTTTGTTTTAGCATTTTTTCTCTATTTTGCCATTGCAATGGGAAACCCTGCAATTATGGCTCCGGTAATTGGCGAAGTTGGCAAAGACTCTCCTGCCTTTGTTGCGGGATTAGAATCAAATGATACAATCCTCTCAATAAACGGCACAAAAATAGACTCATGGAAAGAGATGGCAGAACTTATTAAAGAGTCTCAAGGTGCCATTGCCTTAGAAGTCAACAGAGAAGGCTATCTCAAACTCATAACACTCACACCAGAGCTTAAAAATGCTAAAAATATGTATGGCGAAGATATCAAACGAAAAATGATCGGCATCTCCGCAGCCGGTGTTATGAAAGCAAGGGAAATGAACTTCTTAGAGAAGCTAGAGTATGCAACAGACCAGACCGTTTTTGCATCAACGCTTATCTTTACAGGTGTTAAAAAGCTCATCTTTGGTGAAGTACCTGCCAGTGAAATGGGTGGTGTTATTAGCATTGTAAAACTTACATCTGATGCAACCGATGCAGGATGGATGAGTGTTCTTTTCTTTGCAGCACTTATCTCTGTAAACTTGGGAGTACTTAACCTGCTTCCAATCCCGGCACTTGATGGCGGACATATAATGTTTAATCTTTATGAGCTACTCTTTCGCCGTGAGCCAAGTGAAAAAGTCTTAGTCAATCTAACGATTGCAGGCTGGGTACTTCTGTTTGGTCTGATGGGACTCGGACTTTTCAATGATATTAACAGATTAGTAGGACAAGGATAAAAAATGAACGATATTGAATACAAACTCTATATAGATGATGTTATACAACGTGTTGAAGCTGCAAGATTAAAAGTAAGCCCACATCATATTGTAAAAATTGTAGCAGTAAGCAAATACTCAACAGCTCAAGATATAGAAAAACTCTACGCTATTGGTCAACGTGCGTTTGGAGAGAACAAAGTACAAGATTTAGAGAAAAAAGCAGCAGAACTTGAAGAGCTACCGCTTGAATGGCACTTTATCGGTAATCTTCAAAAAAATAAAATCAACAAACTCTTAGAGATTAAGCCTTCACTCTTTCAAGGGCTTGACTCACTAGAACTTGCATATGAACTACAAAAACGCCTCGCTCTGCGTGAGATGACACTTGATTGTCTATTGCAAATAAACTCGGCTAAAGAAACATCTAAACATGGTGTAATGCCAGAAGATGCCATAAAAACATACGAAACAATTCAAAAAGAGTGTCCAAATATTAACTTAAAAGGTTTAATGAGCATTGGTGCCCATTCAGATGATGAAAGTATCGTTAAAGAGAGTTTTTTAACAACACACAATCTCTTTATGCAGCTAGAAAGCGCTACTATCTGTTCAATGGGTATGAGTGGTGATTTTGAACTGGCTATCGAGTGTGGTGCGAATATGGTTCGTCTTGGCTCTATTATGTTTAACAGATAAATAAAAACTTAAGCTCAGGAGTTACTCCTTCTACTCTTTACACTTATAATAATTATAAGATATAATTCTGAAAAATTATTAATAGGATAGAATATGAAACAATCACTCCTTATGGACAAATACCCAATTTACACACTAGAGATAGATAAAGTTGAAACTACATTTTCAACTGTAGATGAAATCATTGCATATTTACAAGCAAAAGTAGAAGAGCATCCCTTTGCTGTAGAAATTGCAGTTTTTGACCATTATGCACACACAACAGGCATTGAAGATCATGTAATAGATCCAAATATTAAAGCGGCAAAAAACTTTGTATTTTGTTTTGGGAAAATGCTTCCAAAAGCAGCAATGTTAGCTGTTCGCCCAAGAAGTATCGGTGTTAGTGAACTTGAAGATCATTTTGAAATCAGTTTCTTAGAAGTTCCAAATGAAAAACTTCATGAAGTAACAGAGGATTGGGCAAAATCTATTAAAAATAAGTAAGAGAAATTTCTCTTACTTGTTACAATCCGATCTGCTACTGTAAAACTTTTCGAGCATTTACAGGTTGTACCGGACGATTATTTGGATGTTTCATTGTTTTTAAGAACTCTTCTACTTCTGCTTTAGAAACTGGTACATACTCTTTTAAAACAAACCATCGTACACCCTCTGAACATGGTGGAGTAGTTAACGAACCATCAAATCTATAATACGCTTTATCTTTTGGTAAAAGATTATTAATCATAGCATCTGGTAAACCACATCCCTCTTTTTTCTCTGCCATACGTGGCATTTTTTTCCATATTCTACTAATTACCTTATTCTCTTGACCATATTCAAACATAACAGCAAC
>CAZGSK010000095.1:0-4292 GCA_964528435.1 uncultured Sulfurimonas sp.
AGACCAGAAAAACCTAAAAAAGCAGGCACACCTATTGGATGAGACTTGAAAATATCTTAGCACTTACACATGGGGAGCTTATTAACTCCCCTTTTGTAAATAGTTTTGAAAATATTGTTTTTGAAGCAAAAGCAGTAAAAAGAGGTGATCTTTTTATAGCTTTTGATGAAGATATGATAGAAGATGCTGTACTTAATGGTGCTTACGGTGTTATTTTTGATAAACCAACACAGATAAGTGACAGTGAGATTGCCTGGATAAAAGTAAAAAATCTCAAAGAAGCACTTACAAAGATTCTACGTTTTATTTTAATAGACAAAGAGATAGAAGTTTATGAATGTGATGAAATTATTTTAAAACTTGCTCTTCAGGTTGTTACTGAGCCAAACTTTATTGCTCTGCATGGTGACATTCAAACCCTCTATAAAATGCTCAGTTCCCTAGAAAGCAAGGCAACAGTTCTCTTTAGCCCGGCTATAACATCACAAGAGCTTTTTACAAACATAAAAAATCTTCCGGCAAATTCAAATGAATCTATCAATATTATTGAACAGACTCTTTTTGAGACCTCTTTTATATATGACAATATTTTTTATGAAAGACAGTTGATTTCTCCATTTTTTATGCCCTATCTTGAGCAGCTTTTACATCTTTTTAAAGTGCTCAAAATAAATTTTAGACTGCGAAAATTTATACCCATTGATCACTTTGAAGCTGTTTTTACCAACAAAAACTTTGAAATTAAAGAGTTTGGAACAAGTGATAAAGTTCTTATATTTGAAAAGAGCACTACGCTTGTAGAAAAAGAGATAGATTTTTTGCAAAAACAGGCAACATGGGCAAATATTCTCTATCTTATCCCTTTTAGAGTACTTGAATCACTTTCAAAAGAGTTGCGTGAGAAGCCAAATATTGTTATCTACAAAAGTGAAAATGAGATCAAAAATCTCCTTAGAGAATACAGTTTTCATTTCGCACTTATTGTTGGAGTGGAAAAATCCATATTGACAAAACCACTTACAAAGCAGACAGAAGTCTCTTTGTTTGATTTCTATTAAAAAGGCATAATATGAACCGTAGAGATTTTTTAACAACGGCTACAACAGCTTCGGCAGCACTTGCTCTTGGAGGATGTAATGAAAATAATCGTCAGGCAATTGATTATTCAAAACATCCAAAACATAGTACAGAGGCAAAACGTGTTTATGTAAACAGAAACAAAAAAACTGTTATCAAGCTTGCAACAAGCTGGCCTGCACATTTTCCTATTATGGGGACAGGGGTTGAAAGATTTGCAAAACGTCTTAAAGAGATAAGCGGAGGACTGCTTGAGATAAAACTCTATCCCAAAAATGTACTTGTCCCTGCTTTAGCTGTTTTTGATGCAGCAAGTTCAGGACAGATCGATGCTTTTCATTCTGGACCCTACTACTGGAAAGGAAAAAACTCTGCTTTCTCGCTTTATAGCGGTATTCCTTTTGGTTTTACGGCTGAAGAAGTCAATTCATGGATGCTCTATGGCGGTGGACTGGAACTATGGCGTGAGCAATATGCAAAATACAACCTCTACCCTCTTCTAGGCGGCAATACAAACATTCAAATGGGTGGATGGTTTAGAAAGCCTATCAACTCTTTAGCCGATATGCAAGGATTAAAGATGCGCATTCCAGGTCTTGGCGGTGAAGTTTTTGCGAAAATGGGGGTTAACCCTATTCTTCTCCCTGCCGGAGAGATCTATACATCACTGGAGCGTGGAGTTATTGATGCTACAGAGTGGGTTGGACCGGCACTTGATATTAAGATGGGATTTTATAAAGTAGCTCCATACTACTACTCTGGATGGCATGAGCCGGGTTCTGTGCTTGAGCTGACTTTTAACAAACACTCTTGGGAGAAACTCTCAGATGAGCATAAAGCGATGATAGAAGTTGCCAGCAGTGAAATGAACTCTAATATGACCTATGAGTTTCATGCACAAAACATTCAGGCGCTTCAAAAGCTCAAATCTCTTGATGTAAAGCTCTCTCAATTTCCTGATGATGTCACAAAAGCAGGGCAAAAAGCGCTTCAAGAGGTTGTTAGTGATCTTAGTAGTCAAAATAGTGACTTCACAAAAGTATATGATTCTATCAATAAATACCTCAAACTTTCAAAAGAGTGGAGTGATGCGAGCTTAGGATATTTTTTAAATATCAGATAACAACCAATCATTAGCTAAAAGAGTGTATGATTCCCTAAATTTTTTTATGGTATATTTTATGAAAACAGCTTTATTTTTAATTTTATTTTTTCAGGCTTCACTCTTTGCATCATTGAGTGGAGTACTGCTTGATGCAAAGAGCTCAGCTCCAGTAGCAAATGCACTTATTAGTGATTCAAAATATGATGTTAGGAGCGATCTCAATGGTAGTTTCACTATTCATTCAAATGAAAACACTTACCATATAAAAGCAGTTGGCTATAGACCCTACACATTCTCAAGTGAGGATAACAATACGATTATTAAACTTGAGCCCATTAAAGTAAGAGCCCTTTATCTAACATTTTGGGGTGCAAGCAATAACTCAAAAACTCTTAAAAAGATACTTCAACTTATCGATAAAACAGAAGCTAATGCGGTTGTGGTTGATGTTAAAAACGAATATGGCTCCACGCAGTTTTGGACAGGCTTTAAAGAGGCAAATAAGTATGGTGCGCATAAAAAAAGAACAAATAGAAATATTAAAAAGTTTATAAAAATGCTTAAAGAGAGAAATATTTACACAATAGCTCGAATTGTGACTTTCAAAGACGAACTCCAAGCATCTAATAACCCTGATTATGCCATTAAGAGAAATGATGAAAACCAATCTATCTGGCGTAACCATGATAATATGGCTTGGGTAGATCCATTTGATAAAAGATCACACAATTATGCTATCTCTATTGCTGAAGAGGCTGCAAAAGTCGGTTATGATGAGATAAATTTTGACTACATTCGCTTTCCGGCTAAAAAAGGGCTTATCTACTCTAAAAAAAGCACACAAAAGAGCCGAATAAAAGCGATAGAGAGTTTTTTAGATGAAGCAAAAGCCAGATTGCGAAAATATGGTGTTTTTATCTCTGTTGATACCTATGGAAATATTTGTTGGGCGAAAGATGACAATGGTATAGGGCAGACTGTCTCTTCATTGGCTTCTCACGCAGACTATTTAGCTCCAATGCTTTACCCTTCCGGCTTTTCAAGAGGTTCTTTTTACTTTGAGTATCCTTCTGAATACCCTTATGAAGTGGTTTTTCGCAGTGTTAAAACGATTCGAGACAGAGTTCCTAGTTCTCACGTGAGACCATGGCTGCAATATTTCAAGGATTATACACGTCGTAAAAAAGAGTATAAAAGGGATGAAATTCAAGCACAAATAAAAGCTACAGAAGATGTTGGAACAAATGGATGGATGATGTGGTCACCATCAAGTAAATACAGTGCTAAATATCTAATTAAGGACCCTGCTCTCTTTTAGTCGTTTTCTTATTGCTTTTGAGTTTGGTAGATAGTAATCCACTAAAGCATGGAAATCTTTTGAATGGTTCATATGTACAAGATGCGCAAGTTCATGAACAACAACATAGCTTATAAGTTCTCTCTCAAGCTTCATCAATTCACTGTTAAATGTGATAACTCTACGTGAGCTACAACTTCCCCAACGTCTTTTCATTTTTCGAATTTTTAGTTCTTTAAAGGAAAGGTTCATTATTCTTGCATATTTTTGCAGCTCCTGTGTGAGGTACTCTTTTGCAATCTCTTTGTAAAAAGCATCATAAACTTTAAGAATTTTTTCTTCCTGAGATGATTTAAGACGCTGAAGTTTCTGTCTTAATAGTGTTGCTTCTTGAGCATCAATGCTGTACAGTTCACCAAATAGAAGTACTTCATCTTCTAAATTGACAGAAATTTTTACTCTTTTATTGTTTTTTGCTATTTGCCTATGTATCCATTTGCTTTTTTCTTGAAGTAGTGAAAGAGTGAAGTTTTTGGATTTATAAGGAGTTTTTACTCTAATACAATTTTCTTGATCAATATGAATATAACTGTTTTTAAGACGTGGGTTATAAACAACTTCTACCTCAAGCTCTCCAAAACAAATATTAGACGTATGCAATTGGATCTTTTACTCCAGCTATTTCAAATCCTTTAAGTCGTAACCTGCAACTATCACAAACAGCGCAAGCTTTCTCTTCATTTTTATAACAGCTCCATGTAAGCTCTAGAGGTACATCATATTTGAGTGCCTCTTTGACTATTTCAGACTTTT
>CAZGSK010000096.1:0-4270 GCA_964528435.1 uncultured Sulfurimonas sp.
TTGAGATCAATTCACTTGTGAGTAGTTTTGAAATAAGTGAGTTGGAATCACTGCTTAATATGCCAAATGATGAAGTAAAAAAGATGAAAGCACAAAGCCATCCTTTTAAGCTTATCAGCGGTGATGTTATGGAGCATTATCCTTATGGTCGTCTTTTTGATTATGAGGGTGCCAAAGATGATCTGAAACGTTTTAACGAGCGTGATGTAAGTGTAACGGGACTGCTTCCAGGGAAGAAAGCCAGACTTGCAACAATGGAAGCACGTGTCATAGAAAAAGATTATGATGATAATATCAATGCAGATGGAGCGCGCCGTTATGCGTGGGTATATCCGACAGATATCGAGGGGCGTTTTAATCAAGTAGAGGCACAGTATGAGATGAATTTTACCCTACCAAAGGGTTCATATGCCACAGTTTTAATAGAAGAGATAGCAAAGAGGAAAATAAATGAATAAAAAACATATAACATCAGCAATTTCACAAACGTTTGGAAAGTTTGCAAGTAAAGAGTTCCCAAAATGGTTTCAAAACATAGTCAACCAGAGCTACGTGAGCTTAATGGGCTTGGATATGAGTGAATTTCATGCACCAAGTACCTATAAAAGTCTTAATGCTCTTTTTACACGTCGTCTGCGTGAGATGCGAGATTTTTCACTTGCTGCAGAGGATTTTATCTCTCCTTGTGATTCGTTGATATCTGAGTGTGGAAAACTTGTAGAGGATTATGCACTGCAGATCAAAGGAATGCGTTATAAAACGGATGAACTTTTGGGAGAAAACTTTACGCAAGAAGAAAAAGATCAAGTCCATGATGGAGATTTTATCAACTTTTATCTCTCACCAAAAGATTATCATCGTTACCATATTCCAATCAATATGAAAGTATTAAAAGCGGTACATATTCCTGGAAAATTCTATCCTGTAAACTTGCCGTCACTTAAAAAACGTTTGAATCTCTTTATTGAAAATGAAAGAGTTGTACTGCAGTGTGAGACGATGGAAGGCAAAAGATTTTATATGGTCTTAGTTTCTGCTTTGAATGTTGGTGTTATGAAAGTAAGTTTTGAGCCTCGCATTCAAACGAATGCCGATGTAGTAGGCGAACAGGTTTATGAGTTTGATAACCTCTACCTTGATAAAGGTGATGATTTTGGATGTTTTGAGATGGGATCAACGATTGTAATTATCTCTGAGAAAGATATGTTTGAAGAGATACTTGTAAAAGCAGGGGATAAGGTGAAATTTGGTCAGACTATTGCAAAGTTAAATGTTTAGGAGAACTTCCTAAACATTAAATCTAAAGTGCATTACATCACCATCTTGGACGATGTAATCTTTTCCTTCTAGGCGCATTTTTCCTGCTTCTTTCGCTCCGGCTTCTCCACCATATTCTATGAAATCTTCATAAGCAATAACTTCAGCGCGGATGAAACCTTTTTCAAAGTCATTATGAATAACAGCGGCAGCTTTAGGTGCTGTAGAATTTTTACGAATAGTCCAACTTCTAACTTCTTTAACACCTGCTGTAAAGTAGCTCATAAGGCCTAGCTTATCAAAACCTTTGTGTATGATCTGTTCGAGTCCTGACTCTTCAACACCGAGTTCATCAAGAAACTCACGTGCCTCATCTTCTTCAAGACCGATAAGCTCCTCTTCTACTTTTGCACAGAGTTTGATAAGCTCACAATTGTTTGCTGCTGCATGCTCACGCAGTGCTTTTACATATTCGTTATCTTCCAAAAGACCATCTTCATCTGTATTGGCACCATACATAATCTCTTTATCTGTTAAGAAACGTACTTCACGATTAAGCTGTTGGTACTCATCAGAGTCTGCTTTTTCAAAGTTACGAGCGAGATTGCCTTCTCCTAAAAACTCTAACAACTCTTCTGCAATTTCTAGTGCTGCTTTTGCACTTTTGTCAGCTTTTGCCTGCTTTTTAAGTCTCTCAATTCTGTTTGCAAGAACTTCAATATCTGCAAGAATAAGTTCTCCTTCAATGATCTCAACATCACGAAGCGGGTCAATACTGCCTTCATTGTGAACAATGTTCTCATCTTCAAAACAACGAACGATCTGTAATATTACCTCTGTTTCACGGATATTTGAGAGGAATTTGTTTCCAAGACCTTCCCCCTTACTTGCACCTTTTACAAGACCTGCGATATCAACAAAGTCAAGTGTAGAGTACTGAATACGTTCAGGGTTTACGATCTTAGCAAGCTCATGAAGTCTTTTGTCTGGTACTGGAACAACTGCCTTGTTTGGTTCTATAGTACAAAACGGATAGTTTGCCGCCTCTGCGTTTTGTGCCTTTGTAAGTGCGTTAAAAGTTGTTGATTTACCGACGTTTGGAAGTCCGACCAGACCTATTGCTAATCCCATAATCTACCTTTATAAAAGTTTTTTGCAATTATAGCTAAGTAAAGTTAAAATTGGGCGTGATACAATACAGCAAAAAAAAGAAGGATAGATATGAGTGTACTTTTAGAATTTGCAATGTTTCCGACATCAGACAATTGCCGTGAGGGGAGTTCTGTCTCCAAGCAAGTAGCAAAGATTATTGATGCAATAGATAGGAGTGGAGTAAAATATCAGCTAACACCTATGGGAACGATTATAGAAACACAGAGTATGCGTGAGGCTTTAGATGTGATAGCGCTTGCCTACGAACAGGTTAAAGATTGTGAAAGAGTTTACTCCTCGTTAAAGTTTGATATTCGTCATAATTCAGAGGATAGATTGAAAAACAAGATAAAATCAGTTGAAAAAAATATAGGTAGAAAAGTCCAGAAATAAAGGCTTTCTGAAGAAAAAACTGTTATTTGATTTCCTTATCGTTAATATAGTAAAGCTAAGATTTTGCCAAGCAAAAATTATATTTTTGTGATATTTCAGATAAGGAGAGTATTGTGAAATATACTATTTTAATTGTGATAGGGCTTGTCTCTTTTAGCTTTTTAGGCTGTTCTACACATAATTTACATAAGCAAGAGAGTAAACGGTTACTTGCAAAACCAAAAGTTAAGAAAAGTTTTCCAAAAGTCCAAAAAATTTCCTCCAAAGAAAAATCTTCTACGAAACAAAAGAAAAAAATTGTCAATGATTATAAAACTACAATTGATAAGAATATAGCAAAAAGTAAAGACAAAAAGAGACAACTTGCAATTTTAAAAGCAAAAAAAGAGAAACTTTTAAATGAACTCAAATTACTTCAAGAACACTATTCAGACAGTAAAGATAAAGCTTTATTGAATAAGAAGAGAGCTCTCATTACAAAAGAGTTGAATCAGATTAAAAAAGAGTATGAAGATTTAGAGTCTAAAGTTGTAGTTGTGAACTATTCACAGAGTAAAAGTAAGAAAAAGGATTAACAAATGAAAGCAATTATTTATACACTATTGGTAATAGTGACTTTGACAGGTTGTGTGACCAAAGGTACTTACAATGCTACACTGGAGGAGTTGGGTAAAACTAAAAGTTCTCTAAGTGAAGCTCAAAATACTATTAGTCTGCAAAATGAGCAGATTAAAGCACAGAAAATTTCTATTAGTAAAAATAAGCAAGAGATAGCAAAAACAAAAGAGGAGTTGGCAGCGCTAAATAAAAATAAGCAAGCTTTAGAATCAGAGTACCAAAATACTCAAAAACTTCTAGATGCTTCTCAAAGTAAACTTGCAAAGATGCGTCAAATTGAGATTGAAACAAAAAAACGTAATGAAATATATACACGTTTTGTAAGTCAGCTTCAGAAGATGATAGATGCGGGTCAGCTAAGTGTTAGTATTGAAAAAGGGCGTATTGTTCTTAATTTACCTAACAATGTTCTCTTTGCTACTGGACATGCCAACGTAAATCCTGAAGGTAAAAAAGTCTTAGAACAGATTGCATCTGTCTTAAAAGAGTTTAAAGATCGTAAGTTTCAAGTTGAAGGTCATACTGACAATGTACCTATTAAAAGCAGTCGTTACCCAAGTAATTGGGAACTCTCAGCTGCTCGTGCTTTAAATGTTGTACATTTAATGGTGGCAGAGGGAATGGATCCTAAAAATATCTCAGCTGCAGGTTATGGTGAGTTTCAACCTCGTGCAGATAATTCAACTCCAGAAGGAAGAAAATTAAATCGTCGTATTGAGATTATTATGCTTCCAAACTTAGAGATACTTTCAAATGAATTACCTAAATTAACTAAGTAAATTATTTGATTAGAAATTGTTAGTTAGTATAAGTGAGCCTGTAATAGTAGCTTAGGAAATTAAAATATGTC
>CAZGSK010000097.1:0-4128 GCA_964528435.1 uncultured Sulfurimonas sp.
GAGTTGAAGAGTCACCAGACCTTAAAAAACTAACTACTAACATAGATAGTCTTGGTTTAAGTGCTCGTAGTTTTAACTGTCTTGATCGCTCAAATATTAAACTAATAGGTGAAATTGTACTTATGAGTACAAATGATCTTAAAAACGTAAAAAATCTTGGTAAAAAATCTTACGATGAGATCGTAGAGAAAGTTCAAGAGTTTGGTTTTACAGTTGGTGCTGATTTAGATGATGATGTAGTAACTGCACTAAAAAAGAAAATTGAAGCGGCTTCTTAAAGTACGCTAATTAAAGAGGAATAAGATATGAGACACCGTCATGGATATCGTAAACTAGGTCGTACAAGTGCTCACCGTAAGGCACTTTTAGCGAACCTTAGTATTTCGTTAATTGAACATGGTAAAATTGAGACTACTGCTGTAAAAGCTAAAGAGCTTCGCTCTTACGTTGAGAAGTTAATCACTACTGCAAGTAAGGGTGATTCTAACGCTCACAGAGCAGTATTTGCTGCGCTTCAAAATAAAGAAGCAACTAAAAAACTGGTAAACGAAGTAGCACCACAATACGCTGAGCGTGCTGGTGGATATACTAGAATTACTAGAACACGTATTCGCCGTGGTGATGCTACGCCAATGGCATTTATCGAATTAGTATAATCTAGTTCATTTATCGAGGCTTTTGCCTTGATAAGCACTTCTTTTAGAGACAAACTCTAAACTTTCCACATTCTAAAATACTTAATCAGGACAAAATAATGAGTACTTTCGCATTTGGAACATACAGAGTAAGTGATGAGAACCTGCTACACATTGAGGCAATGAAAGAGGCCATAGAAGCAGGTGTGAGACTTATTGAAACATCTTCTCACTATACAGATGGTGGTGCACAAAGAGCCATAGCACGTGTTATGGCTCTTTTTGAAGATGATATAAGAGATGAGATAGAGATAGTCAACTCATCAGTATATATACAAAACGATACGCAAAATATTTCAGAGTATATAGAAGAAGAGATAAAAAAATCTCTAAAGAATTTGCAATTAAACTCCATAGAGACTTTTTTAATAGAGTGTGATGATGAGTTTATAAGTGATGCATTTACTGCTTTGGAAAAAGAGATACAAAAAGAGAATATAAAAAGTTATGGTATCTGTAATAAAAAATCTTTTGATATTGCAAACTATATGCAAGAAGCACAAAAAGCCGCAAAGGGAGTCGGTAATAAAAAACATGGTTTTACAACAGTCGAGTTAGCAATAAATCTTTTAGAAAGAGAAGGCTTGCAATATGCTGCGCTTGCAAAAAAGAGCGGATTGAGAGTTCTCTCATGCAGAGCATTAGATGCTCAAAAAGATGGACTTATGTACCGTCTTGCAGAGTATGATGAGCCAAAAGATTATTATCATACACTTAATGAGCTTTTAGATATTTGTGATAATGAGCAGCTCAAACCACTCTATAATCTTATAGAACAGATGGATAGTAACAAACACAAGTTTGGCTTTATCGGTGAGTATGACTCCTTTCTACTTGCGCAGATATTACCACACATTAAAAAGACGATAGAGAAGATACCGCAGGAAGTTTTAGATGTACTTTTAGAGTATATTGAGAGATTTCTGCGTGCGTATAGAGATATGGTTGCCTATGAGACAGCAAAGACGACAAAAGTGTCATTAAAAGAGTATTTTCAAGGGTGTGATGCGAAGATGCAAGAGTGCGCACTTGGGTTTTTATTAGAAATTGACGATATAGAGAGTATAATTGTGGGTATGAGAAAGCCAAGTTATGTTCAGGAGATTATGGCTTTAAGAAGCTAGGTAAAAATATTTTTTATTACTTGTTAAGCGATATTGTCATATTTTATGATTATAATAAAATTAAAAGGATAAATTACATGATCCCATTTACTGATGAAGAACTTATGGAACCTGTAAAGCATGTTATAGATAAAGTACGTCCCTCTTTAGCTCTTGATGGCGGCGATATTGACTTTATAACAGTTAAGAACGGCAGTGTATATGTACAGTTAAAAGGTGCATGTATCGGATGTGCAAGTAGTGGTTCAACATTAAAATATGGTGTTGAGAGACAGTTGAGAATGGATATTCATCCAGAGATTAGTGTAGTAAATGTTCCAATTGGAATGGAAAACGATATAGAAAATTTATAAATTTTAACAGTAAAAGAAGAGTATGAGCACAATAAGTAAATATAAAATTTTATCACAAGCTAAAGAGAGTTTTTCCAAGGCAGATTACAAGAGTGCCTTGGAAAAATTTGCCGAAGTTTTACAAAACTATCCAAATTCAAAAGAGGCGTATAACGGTGTAATTCTTGCAGAGATGGCAATGAGTGGTGAAACGGGTGCAGAGGCACTGTTTGATTATTATGAGATACTCAAAGTCGAAGACAAAGAAGAGGCAGATGCTGTCATGGAAGAGATACTTCAAAGTATGGACGGTACACTTGACAAACTTTCAGAAGCCTTTACACAACCACTGCGTGAGCGTATAGAGTTTGAAGATGGAATTCTTTATAGTGACTTTAAAAAGCTAGTTGATGAGGGTGCTGATTTTAAGGAAACTTTTGAAAATATTATGTTCTCTACGCGTGTTATTATTACTGAAAAAGAGGACTTTATAGATTTTTTAGATAAATTGATTGAGCATGATTTTTCAGAGATGGCACTTAGTTATTTGGAAAATGCTCTCAGTGTTTATCCAAGTGACAAGTTTCTGGAAAAACTTTTAAAAAAACTCGCTCAAGGGAAAACTATTGAAAATTGAACTTCCAAATCAGCCCTATAAATATGTAACAGAAAATTCACAAGAGTGTGACAATGAGACAGCATTTGTTTTAACAACACAAAATGAGAAGTATTTAGATGATGCCAAAGCGCATAATGCACACTCTATCATAAAAATTACCGACATTGCAGAGCTTTTTGGTGTTAATAAGATTAAGATTGTTGGAATTACAGGTACAAACGGAAAGACAACAACAGCAAGTGCAATCTATTCTTTCTTGCTTGATTTGGGTTACAAGGCTGCGATGCAAGGAACACGAGGTCTTTTTATGAATGATGAAGTGAGTGAAGGAAAAACGCTCACGACGCCATCAGTTTTAAATACATACAGACATATATATCAGGCGGTAGAAGCAGGATGTGAGTATTTCATTATGGAGGTAAGCTCTCACGCAATCGTTCAAAAGCGAATTGAAGGGCTTGACTTTGAGCTCAAAATTCTTACAAATATTACGCAGGATCATCTTGATTATCACAAGACATTAGGCGAATATACCTCTGTGAAAAACTCATTTTTTCAAGATGAGGGAAAAAAGCTTATCAATAAAGATGAGACAAGAGCAGCCTTTAATATTAAAAATGCTTTTACATACGGCATAGAAAATCCTGCTACCTATAGACTCATGGCGTATTCGCTCAATGATGGTAGCAGTGGTATTATTCAACATTTTCAAGAGATAGTGCCTTTTACAGCGTCACTGCATGGTTTTTTTAATCTCTATAATTTGCTAGCTGCCATTGCAGCAACAGATCTTATTACTGATAAAACCTTAGAAGAGATAAGTGATGTGGTAGATAATTTTGCCGGCGTGAGCGGAAGAATGGAACAGGTATGCTCGGCTCCTAATGTTATCGTTGATTTTGCGCACACTCCAGATGGTATGCAGCAGGTTTTAAATGCACTCAAAGAGAAAGAACTTTTAGTTGTATTTGGTGCAGGAGGCGATAGAGACAAAACAAAACGCCCACTGATGGGACGAGTTGCTGCAACTTTGGCAAAAAAAGTTTATATTACAAGTGATAATCCACGCCATGAAGATCCTGATGCCATTGTTGCAGATATTCTTGAAGGTATTACAGATAAAAGCAATGTCGTTGTAGAACTAAATAGAAAAAGAGCAATAGAGATGGCACTCGAGAGCCAAGAAGCTGATGAAGTTGTCGTTATCTTGGGAAAAGGTGATGAAAATTATCAAATTATCTATGATGAGAAGTTGCCTTTTGACGACAGAGAAGTTGTTCGAGAACTTCTAAATCTGTAAAATGAGTAGAGAATGAGAGCTTTTCTTGGACTCATTCTTAGTTTTACAGTGCTTTTGA
>CAZGSK010000098.1:0-4087 GCA_964528435.1 uncultured Sulfurimonas sp.
TAATTTTGCTTCCCTCTTACCATCTCTATAGTTGGATGTACACATTTAACCAGTAAAAAAGGCTAAAAATCTTCTTATCACAGAGGTATTGTTTAAGAAGATTTAATTTCGGTGGAATTGTATCCTAATTTTTATTAAAAAGCAATACTATCTTGGAAGTCCACCCATTCCACCAGGACCACCCATCTGTCCCATCATAGACTGAAGCTGCTTCATTCCATTTTTACCAGAGAATTTTTTTGCCATTTTACCGGCATTTTTAAACTGTTTGATCATACGATTTATCTCAACAACATCAAGACCACAACCTTTTGCGATTCTCTGTTTACGTGAGTTGTTTAAAAGTTCAGGATTTTCTCTCTCTTTTGGTGTCATTGATGCCACCATAGCTTTAATGTTACTTAGCTCTTTGGAGTTTTCAAGATCGAAATCTTTTACAGCTTTTGCCATATTTCCCATTCCAGGAATCATCCCCATAATAGAGCTCATAGAACCCATCTTCTTCATCTGCTCCATCTGCTCTAAAAAGTCATTAAAGTTAAATTTTCCTTTTTGGATCTTTTTTGTCAGTTTTTTCGCCTGCTTCTCATCAATGACATTAGCGGTTTTTTCTGCAAGCCCTTCAATATCTCCAAAGCCCATAAGACGATTAACGATACGTTCAGGTAAGAAGACCTCCAGATCTTCCATCTTTTCACCCAAACCAATAAAGCGAAGCGGTACTTTTACCTGCGATGAAAGCCCAAGTGCAACTCCACCTTTTGCATCACCATCATATTTTGAAAGAATAACACCGTCAATTCCGATTTTTTCCTTAAAAGTTGTAGCAGTTCTTACAGCATCTTGACCCGTCAATGAGTCTGCAACATAAAAAATCTCATCTGGTTTTGCCACTTCTTTGACTGCATGCAGCTCTTGCATCAACTCATCATCAATAGCCAAGCGTCCAGCAGTATCTATTAACACTACATCAAAGATTTTTGAATCTGCATACGCTAAAGCAGCTTTTACTACTTCAACTGGATTTTTCGTTGCTTCATCTTCATAGAGTTCTACTTCTATCTGCTGTGTGATTTGACGGAGTTGCTCTACTGCTGCCAAACGCTGCAAGTCAGCTGCAACAATAAGAACTTTTTTGCCTTTGTTCTTCAAATATGTTGCAAGTTTACCGGTGGTTGTTGTTTTACCAGAACCTTGCAGACCTGTCATTAAAATTACAGTCGGTGGATTTGGAGCAAAAACAAAACCTTTATTTCCACCCACATCTAAAAGATCATAAAGTGTTTTACGAAGTGCTTCTAAAAACTGATCTTTACCTATTCCTGCTTTTTTTGTCTCAAGCTCAACACTACGAATAAGTTCTTTAACAACTTTATGGTTTACATCTGCTTTGAGTAAGTTCTTTTTTAACTCATTTAATGCTTTTGAGAGTGCCTTTTCATCATCGTGAAAACGAATCTTTTTTATTGCATTTGTAAATGAATCTGTTAATGTAGAAAACATATCTCTTAACTCCTCTAAAATCTGGGAAATATTATCTTATTTTTGCTTTATGGTTGCTTTTTTACTCAAAGGTTTTAAATGCTTTAGGCTCAGGAGCAACAAACTCCATTCCAAGAAGTCTTACCTTATGCGCATGCAACATCACACGTTTTGCTCGGCGTCCGCCATACTGTTCATCTCCGACTATAGGATGTTCAATATATCTTGCGTGAACACGAATCTGGTGTGTTCTCCCATTATGAATAATCACTTTTACTTTCGTCTTTTTAGCACTCACAATATCTGGAAAAAATTCACTTCTTGCAGGTTTTCCTTTTGGAGAAACATTTGATGTGGCACGGTTATTTCTCTTCTGCGTGAGGATTGGTTTGTCAACATCAATGGGTTCAGTCATAATACCTTCAACCCATGCGATATACTCTTTATAAACTTTATCTTGAGCGAACTCTTTAATTGCTCTCTCTCGAAACTCTTCATTTTTCACAAGCATTAAAACACCGCTTGTTTCACGATCGAGTCTGTGTAAAAGACGTGCACCTTTAAACTGACGCTCTATCTCATCAGAGTTTACATGCGCTGGTTTATCTACGACAATCATATCATCGTTTTCAAAGATGACTTTTGCCTTCTCTATCTTTTGCACACGAAAGATTGTTCGCTCATCAATCTCTCCACGTGCAATCATTACTTTTTTATTTCCTACATAGACAAGTCCTCTGTCTATCATAGATTTTGCAGCACCGTTTGAAATTCCCTCTTGTGCTGCTAAGAGTTTATATGCTTTTTCTTGACTCATATCTGTTCCTTTATATATATTCTTTTATCTTTTCTATTACTGGTTGCAAATTTATCTTCTCTTCTACCATAGATGGCGGAAGCTCTTGTGCTTTTTCTAAAGCCTCTTCTATCTCATTTGTCTCTACATACTGGACATGATGCACATATTTAAAGAGCTCTTTTTGATGAAAAAAGTGTTTGCCCGTAATAATTTTACACCCAAAATAAGCAGGCTCAAGCGGATTATGCCCACCGACATCATCCCGAAATGCACCACCTAAAATTGCTATATCACTGATAGCATAAATATTATTTAACTCTCCCATCATATCAACTAAAATCAAATCACTCTGCAGTGTTTGCGTTTGGGAAAACTTTTCAACACTCAAGCCATTTTTTTGCGCATACTCCTGCATAAGGAGATAGACACTCTCAAAACGCTCAGGATGACGAGGTACGACAACAAGCCTTGCGTGAGGATGTTTCTCTCTATAATCCCCAAAAGCCTTTAAAATAGCCTCTTCTTCGCTTGGATGCGTACTTCCGGCAACTATAAGTTCTACCCCGTCAGGTTTAACATATGCTTTGCTCTTTTTAATTTCACCTGCAAGTTTTATATTGCCGACAACTTCAATGTTTTTTGCACCAAGTGCTAAAAATCTATTCTTATCTACTTCACTCTGCACATAAATCATTTTCACATTTGCAAGCAGTTTTTTGTAAAACCATGCAAACTTCATATATTTATCAACACTTTTATCAGATATGCGGGCATTGAGTAAAATCACATCCGCACCTTTGGCATTAGCTACTTTAAAGAGCATATACCAAAATTCTGCCTCTAAAACGACAAGTAACTTCTCTTTTTTAATCCAAAAAGGTAAAAAAAGTTCATATGGCAAGTATCGAACCTCAGCATCATACTTTTTCGCTTCAGCTTGACCTGTATGCGTAATCGTTGTGATAACTGTTTTAATTTCTTTTAGCTCTTTTAAGATAGGGCCTAATGCTCTTGCTTCACCAAGTGAACAGACATGAAACCATAAAGCATCACGACTTTTAAAAGGAGGGTTTTTAAAAAGAAAAAATCTTGCAGGAATAGATTCTTGATACTTTTTTTTAAAAGTAAGCAGGAGCAGAAGCGGCAGCGCTATAACAAAAAGCACTGCACTTAAAAAATAGTAAAAAAGGCTAAAGAGGCCCAAAGCCTACTCTTCGTTAGCTTTCACGTAAAGAATACGCCCACAGTGCGGACATGTTGTAATATCTTCACCTTTAATAACATCTGCATATACTTTATCGCCAATTACCATATGACAACCCATACATGCTTGATCCTCTACAGGAACAACCGTTGTATTTTTTGCCCATCTACGAATCTTTTGATAAAAAGCAAGACCTTTTTGGTTGATGTCTGCTAAAAGTTTCTCTTTTTTCTTGAAAACTTCCTGACGCTCTTTATTGATCGCTTCAAGTTTTGCATCAACATCGGCTTTTACACTCTCTAAGCTTGTTACCAACTCTTCTAAAGAGGCTTTAGCTGCTTCGATCTGCTCTTTTTTAGCTTCGATGATTTTTTCAAGTCTTTCTATCTCTTCATTTGCAAAAGTAACCTGTTCTTTTGCAATCTCTTCTTCAAGTTGAAGTGATTTCATCTCACGTTCAGTCTTCACTTCAGAAGATTTTTTTGCATTTTCTTCAAGTTTTTGAGAAAGTTCTGCGAGGTGCAATTCATTTTTTGCTTTTTTTACCTCTTCTTCTTTAATTTCATTCGTTAAATTTTCAATATCTGACTCAATACTCTTAG
>CAZGSK010000099.1:0-4032 GCA_964528435.1 uncultured Sulfurimonas sp.
AGCCTTCATCTTCTATTTTTTTTACTATTTCTTCTATTTGTTGGTTTTGTAGGTAGAGTTCATGATTTTTACGTACATAGGCTTGGAGCAGTGCCTTTAAATCATTATTACCCTCTATATTAAAATCTTTTTGCATTTGTTTTTCTAAAAATATTGCAAATTTCTCCTCGACATCAACATCAAATCGCCGACCTCCAATATGCAAACCTATTTTTTTACTCATATCTATTTAGCCTAATATGCTTTCAATTTTATTTACTATCTCTTCTATTTCTTGATCTTTTTCATTATTTGCCCGAATTAACTTTTCAATCTCTGCATCTTTTATTTCATACTCTGCTTTTAGTGTCACAAGATCATTGCGCATCATCTCATTTTCATTTTTTAAACTTTCACATCTCTGTAAAATTTGGTTAATTTTTTCATCTAATCTTTCGATGACTGATTGATTTTGCATAGTGTATAAATCCTCATATTAATTAATAAATTTATTTATTACAATTCTATCATAATTAATCTACATAAAAAAATTATTATCTCAAATTTATTATATATAATACTCATTACCTATGATATAAAGCACAATTTCAAAATAGATTTGGTACACTCTATACAATTGATATGGATACAGAAGAAAGAGTCTATACATTTAATTACCACTAATGTAAGAACAGACCAGTAGTTCTGCATATGACGACTTCTTTTTATAGTAATTTTGAAGTAAATAAAAACATGAAATTTTCTGAATGCGTAGAAAACTTTTTAAAGGCAGCAAAATAATTATGGGAATAAAAACTGACTATGAACTCCGTGAAGATATATCTTTAAAATATCCAAAAAAATACAAAGTTTATCTTCTTAATGATGATTATACCTCTATGGAGTTTGTAATAGAGATACTAACGAGTATTTTTCACAAAAATTATGAAGAAGCTGAGGCTATAATGCTAGAGGTTCACAAACATGAACGTGCTCTATGTGGTGTTTATACACATGAGATTGCTGAAACAAAAGTGATGCAAGTCACTCGTCGAGCAAAAGATAGTGGTTTTCCACTCAAAGCCACAATGGAAGAGGAATAACAATGATTAGTCCAACACTCAATGATATTTTTCAAAAGTCCATTCTTTTTGCAAAACAACTTCACCATGAATATCTAACAATTGAACATGTTTTTTACCTCCTTCTCAGCTCAAGTGAAGGTGCAGCCATCATTAAAGCTTGCGGTGGTGACGTAGCTCAAATGAAAGAAGAATTGGCACAATATATCAAAGATAACATTTCAACATTACCTCAAAATATCGATCAAGAACCTTATGAAAGTATTGCTCTATCACGTCTTATTGACAGCATGGTACGCCATATTCAATCAGCCGGACAAGAGAGTGCCGATGTAGGTGATCTCCTTGCTGCACTTTATGAAGAAGAACATACTTTTGCATATATGCTTTTAAATGAATACGGCATATCAAGACTTGATATTTTGGAAATCATCTCCCATACAGATATTGAAAAAAATACTGATGAAAAAGAGACAGATCTACAAAAATATACAATAAATCTTTTACAAAAGGCAAAAGAAGGCAAGATAGACCCAGTAATCGGTCGGAATAAAGAGATAAAACGTGTTACACAAATTCTTTGTCGAAGAAAGAAAAACAACCCTATTTTAGTAGGCGAACCTGGTGTTGGAAAAACTGCAATTGCCGAGGGGCTAGCATTAAAAATTGTAGCAGGAAAAGTTCCTCAAATTATTCAAGATTCTGAGCTTTATGCATTAGACTTAGGCGCCCTACTTGCAGGAACAAAATACAGAGGTGACTTTGAAAAACGACTTAAAGGTGTTATGAATGAGATTAAAAAAATTCCAAATGCCATTTTATTTATAGACGAAATTCACACCCTCATAGGTGCTGGAAGTACAAGTGGTTCTATGGATGCAGCAAACCAACTCAAACCTGCTTTAGCCTCTGGTGAAATAAAATGTATGGGAGCGACTACATTTAACGAATATCGTAATAGTTTTGAAAAAGACAAAGCCCTTAGTCGAAGATTTTCAAAAGTTGATATCAATGAACCCTCTAAGGAAACAAGCTATCGTATTTTAAAAGGTCTGCAGAAAAAATATGAAAAACATCATCGCGTACGATATACAAACAAAGCACTTAAGAGTGCTGTTGATTTATCTCAAAGATATATCACAGATAGATTCCTACCTGATAAAGCAATTGATCTTATCGATGAAACTGCTGCATCATTTCACCTCAAAAAAAACAAACGCGTTAAAGTGAGTGCAAATGATATTCAAAGAACAATATCTTCCATAATCGGTATCTCTCATCAAAAAATGAATAGTGATGAGACAACAACACTTCAAGACCTTGAAGCAAAACTTAAAACACGTGTTATCGGTCAAAATAAAGCTGTTGAAGCAGTTACACAAGCCATAAAAATATCTAAAGCAGGACTAACACCACCAAACAAGCCTATTGCATCATTTTTATTCTCCGGACCTACAGGAGTTGGAAAAACAGAACTCGCACATGCACTCAGTTCAACACTTGGTATTCATTTTGAAAAGTTCGATATGAGTGAATATATGGAAAAACATGCGCTCTCAAGACTTGTCGGTGCACCTCCTGGTTATGTTGGTTATGAACAAGGAGGATTACTTACAGAAGCTATTAAAAAACATCCATATAGTGTACTGCTTCTTGATGAGATAGAAAAAGCACATCCTGATCTTGTTAATATTCTGTTACAAATTATGGATAGTGCAACACTTACAGATAATAATGGCTATAAGGCAAATTTTCAAAATGTTATTTTGATTATGACCTCAAATATAGGAGCAACTGCACGCAGTGTTATGGGTTTTAATAAAGATGATTCTCTCTCAGCAAACGAAGAGTTAAAAGCTTTCTTCACACCAGAATTTAGAAATAGACTTGATGCTATCATTGATTTTAAACAACTCTCACATGATACTGTTAAAGGAATTGTTCATAAATTTATAGCTGACCTAAACAATGAAATCAAAGAGAAAAAGATTACTGTCTTATTAAATGATACTGCTATTGAACATATAGTCAAAAGTGCCTATTCTAAAGAGATGGGTGCAAGACCTATCAAAAGATATATTCAGAACAATATTACCAATAAACTCAGTGATGAAATTCTTTTTGGTAAACTGAAAAATGGAGGCAACGTAGAAGTAAGCGTTAAAGACAATCAACTAAAATTAAATTTTCATGAGCTAGAACTTGTACCTGCCTCAGCTGAGTAAACACTCTTTAACTTTTCCAGATCCACGTGATGCCAACGAAGATGGCATAGTAGCATGGGGAGGAGATTTAAACCCTTCTCGCCTTATTCGAGCATATCAAAATGGTATTTTCCCTTGGTACTCTAACCAAGATCCCATACTCTGGTGGTCAACTGATCCGCGACTTATTATGGAGCTGAACGATTTTAAACTTTCACGTTCACTCAGAAAAAGTATGAAAAAATTTACTTATAAATTTGATACAAATTTTAAAGAAGTTATGCAAAAGTGTGCCACTACAAAAAGAGAAGGGCAAAATGGCTCATGGATTAATAATGAGCTTATTGAATCTTTTGAAATACTTCATGGAATGGGAATTGCACACAGCGTAGAAAGTTACAATAATGATCGTATTTTAGTTGGTGGTCTGTATGGACTTGTAATTGGTAAAGTATTTTGCGGAGAATCTATGTTTGCTCACATGAGTGACGCTTCAAAAGCTGCATATGCAATTCTTATTCGCCATTTAAAAGAATGGGGCTATGATTTTGTAGATTGTCAAGTACCAACAGAACATCTAAAAAGTTTAGGAGCTAAAGAAGTAGCCAGAGAATATTTTCTTATGCGTTTAGAAAAAGTAAATACAGATAGTCTAAATCATGACTGGACCATTAATACAAAACTAATAGATTAATTAAGTAAAAACAAGATTAAAAAAGTTAAAAAGACAGAAGAAAATTGATCAACTAGGCAGCGACCTACATTCC
>CAZGSK010000100.1:0-3986 GCA_964528435.1 uncultured Sulfurimonas sp.
GTGACTCCAAATGCTCCTACTGTGCTTTTAACTCCTATGTTGACAAGTTTCATCTGAAACGTGACTATATGTATGCGTTGCAAAAACAAATACTTTTTGAGCTTGAACACTTTGAAGTAGAGAAAAATTCTATTGAGACTCTCTTTATTGGTGGGGGCACACCATCGACTGTATCACCACAACTCTATCGTCCGATTTTTGAACTCCTTTTTCCTTATCTGCGTGAGGATGCAGAGATTACAAGTGAAGCCAACCCAAACTCGGCAACAAAAGAGTGGCTGGCAGGTATGCGTTCTCTTGGCGTCAATCGCATCAGTTTTGGAGTACAGAGTTTTAATGAGGAAAAACTCAAACTACTGAATCGTGCCCACACGCCAAGTATGGCAGAAAATGCCATCAACAATGCAAAAGATATTGGCTTTAAGAACATATCACTTGATCTAATCTATGCAACAAAAGGAGACACAAAAGAGCTCCTTGCTTATGACATTGAAAAAGCCCTCTTACTACCCATTAACCATCTTAGTGCCTATGCATTAACAATAGAAGAGGGAACAGCATTTGAAAAAAAGCCACAGATGGCACAGGAACAGCTAACAATCACCAAATGGATCTTCCAAACCATTCAAGAGCATGGATTTCAGCAGTACGAAATTAGCAACTTTGGAACTTATCGCTCAAAACATAATCTTGGATATTGGCAATATAAAGATTATATCGGTGCAGGCGCAGGAGCTGTTGGCAAACTCGAACATCATCGTTTCTACCCAAATCCAGATATTGAAACCTATATAAAAAATCCATTAAAAATGCGCATCGAAAAGCTCACTGATGAGGATATTCGGCTTGAAAAGATATTTCTTGGCTTTCGTTCCTGTGTTGGTGTTGCACAAACATTACTGAGCGATGAAGAAAAAATCAGAGCTTCTATTTTACAAAAAGAACAAAAACTCATTTTCACAGATGGCAGATTTTACAATCCTGACTATCTTTTAGCAGATGAACTTGCACTCTTTTTAAGTTCTTGAAGATTATTTAATCATTCTTTAGATAAAATTCAACATTAAAAATAAATATGAAGGCTGACTATGTTTGGTATGGGGTTTACTGAGATACTTCTTATCGCTGTTATTGCAATTCTTTTTCTAGGTCCGGATAAACTACCATCTGCCATGGTAGATATTGCAAAATTTTTCAGAAGTGTAAAACAGACAATAGGTTCCGTAAAAGACTCTTTAGAAGAAGAGATAAATGCCGCAGGGATTAAAGAAGAGGCACTTGCATATAAACAAGAGCTTTTAAAAGCAAGCCAAAGCATCGAAAAAGTAAGCCACTTACGATCAAATATTGATGCAGAGATTAGTGATATACTCAAAGAGAATGAAAAACCAAAAGTAGCAGAGCAAAAAGAGCAAACAGTTCCACAAAAAGCATCAACTCAGGCTCAAGAGGTTACTTTCAAAAAGAAAAAGAAAAAACAGACCGAACAAAAACCTAAAGAAGAAGAAAAATAATGTTTGATGAATTACGACCACATTTAGTAGAATTAAGAAAGAGGCTTACCATCTCGGCAGCAAGTTTAATAGTTATGTTTTTTGCAATGTTCTATTTCCACGAACCACTTCTAAACTGGATGGTTGAACCGCTTAATACAGCACTGATTGAAGTTGGTAAAAAATCCGTTCATGCAGCAGATGGAATGGTCACAACATCACAAGTCGGGGGTGCATTTTTCGTTGCCTTAAAAGTCTCTTTCTTTGCAGCTATTGTCGCCTCACTCCCTATCATTCTCTCTCAAATCTGGCTTTTTATAGCACCGGGGCTCTACTCACATGAGAAAAAAATGCTCATTCCCTTCATTGTTGGTGGTACTGTTATGTTTATGGCGGGGGTACTCTTTGCCTACTATGTTGTAACACCTTTTGGATTTGACTTCCTCATTACCTTTGGTTCTTTCAAGTTTACACCACTCATTAACATTGAAGATTATGTAGGTTTCTTTACAAAAATTATGTTTGGTTTTGGTTTAGCTTTTGAGTTGCCTATTTTTGCATACTTTTTAGCGCTACTTGGGCTTATCGACGACAGACAAATGACAGCCTTTTTCAAGTATGCCATCGTTATTATCTTTATAGTAGCAGCACTTCTTACGCCACCGGATGTCCTTACTCAACTGCTTATGGCAGGACCGCTTATCATCCTTTATGGCTTCTCCATCATTATCGTTAAAATCGTTAATCCTGCAAAAGCAGAAGATTATGAAGAGGAAGAAGATGATGAAGATGAAGAAGATGAAACCGAAAATGAAACGGCTAAACTTGAAAAAGTAGAACAAGAGTAAAATTGTCTATCCAAAAAGAACTCCTCACGCAGAGCTATGACTTCACACTGCCAAGTGAACTCATAGCCACGCATCCTGCCCATCCACGAGATCACGCAAAACTTTTAGTATATAACAGAGCAGATAATACAATCACCCATACCTATTTCTATGAACTAGAAAATTTTTTACCACAAGAGTGCGCTCTTATTTTTAATGATACAAAGGTCATTAAAGCGCGTCTTTTTGGCAAAAAAACCAGTGGTGGGAAAATTGAACTCCTCATAAACAGAGCTCTCAATGCACATGATGTCAATGTCTATATTCGAGGGCGTGTAAAAACAGGAAGTGAACTATACTTTGATGCAGCCTTAAAAGCAGTTGTCAAAGAGCTGCGTGAGGACGGAAGTCGTATTGTAAACTTTTATCGAAATGAAGCACTACTACGTTTTGAAGAACTTCTTCCTATCATAGAAACCATCGGACACATTCCTCTTCCACCCTATATAAACAGAGAAGATAATGAAGAGGATGCCAATGAGTACCAAAGTGTCTTTGCCAAAGAAGAAGGTGCCGTTGCTGCACCAACAGCATCACTACACTTTACTCCCGAGCAACATAAAAGAATCACACAAAAGTTTAAACATGCCTATGTAACACTCCATGTCGGAAGTGGCACCTTTAAACCTGTTGAAGCAGAAGTTATTACCCAACATCCGATGCACTCTGAATACTATGCAATATCTCAAGAGGCAAAAGAGTTGCTAGACTCTAAAACACCCATCTTATGCGTTGGAACAACATCGACACGAACAGTAGAGTACTACGCCAAACACGGCAAAAAAACAGCAGGAGAGGCAAATCTCTTTTTACATCCACACAATCAGCCAAGCAGAGTCAATCATCTTCTAACAAACTTTCATCTACCAAAATCAACACTTTTGATGCTTGTCGCCTCTTTTATAGGGCTTGAAAAAACACAAGAGCTCTATGCCGAAGCCATAAAAAAGAGATACCGCTTCTACTCTTATGGCGACGCTATGCTAATACTCTAACATAGCCATTTTTTACCCTTTAATACCATCAGCTCGAGGCTCTAGTAAAAATCTAAAAAATACTTTTATGTAAAGCATAAAAGGAATACTCCAAACAATAGCTGACCACAAATAAAGTTGCATTGCATACTCTTCATAAAATGGTATAAGAGCTCTCATAAATGTAGCTAAAATGACAAAAAACACCATTAAATGGGTATAGATATTCGATGTAAGATGGCGTCCTGTATGGATCCAACCAATAGTTACCATAACCATAAGATAAGAGAGTCCAAGTCCGCCTGCTGTGATGAAGTGTCTAAAACTTGAAATGCCGTTACCTTCATTAAAAAGTATGCTCCATCCCATAAGCCCATATCCTAAACCAAAAAGTATAAAAATCCAAAAGAGATAAATTACATAAGGTTGGTTGAGAATAAATTCATCTTTAAGATTGTAATCACTCGTTATGGCAAAGATCGCTGCACCTGCACCAAGAGCTATCCAACCAAGAGCAGAATTACTTGGATAGAGATACTCAACAATTGTAAAAAGTGCAACACTAAAAATAGCCAGATTTGTAAGAGGAGGCCGTGATATATAGATATCATCTATTCCTTTATCTTCCATAA
>CAZGSK010000101.1:0-3919 GCA_964528435.1 uncultured Sulfurimonas sp.
GTGCACATTCGCTTCTCACGCAGCCCTCAGCTATACCTGCAACTACATTTGTAGCTACATTAACATCAAGTTTACCTGTTGCATAGTAATCTAAGAAGAAGCTAGGTGTTCCAAAGTTACAGATAAGGTCATTGACACACATTGCGACAAGGTCGATTCCTACAGTATTGTGAATACCACTGTCGATTGCGAGTTTAAGTTTTGTGCCTACGCCGTCTGTTGCTGCTAGCATTACTGGTTCTTTGAGTCCAACTGGTAACTCAAATGCACCGGCGAATGATCCGATACCACCAAGAACACCTGGAACTTTTGTACTTTTTACTAAAGGTTTGATATTTTCAACAAAGCTGTTCCCCGCATCTATATCAACACCGGCATCTTTATAAGATATTTGACTCATTGTTTTTGCTCCAAATCTTGAGGTAAATCACATTTTTTTGAAATAATGCAGAGTGGGCAAAAGTTCGCTATTCCCGCAATAAGTGGAAGAATACCAAGATAGAACCATACTGTACCAGTTGCAACACCAGCAGCAATAAGAGCGATTCCTAAAATAATGCGAAATACTCTACAAAATTTTCTGATTTTATTAAAATCCATTGAAGTACCTTTAGAATTATATTAATTTGTTGTAATTATATCTATAATTAAGTAAAATTAATCCAAAAGTGGATAAAATCCTGTCAACTTATTAATAGAATAAAAAATGTTTTTTTCTCTTAATAAGTTTATGAAGATTAAGGAAAAGAAATAATGAAAGATTTTATATATAATGAAATGATGGTTCAGGTACCGCTATGTACACATAAAGAGCCAAACAATGTGCTTATCATCAGCTCTGAGGCTGCGCCTTTGGTTACTGAAGTGCAAAAGCATATTGATGATATTAGCTGTGATGTGATATCTGCAGATGCAAATGCTTTGCGTGAGGTTCAAGATGATGCTTATGATGTTGTGATCTGTGAGCTTGAGAAAGATGCGGCTGTTTTGGCACATATTAACCGTGTTTTAAATGAGAGAGGGCTTGTTGTAATGCCGATCAGTTCACTTGATAATACAGAAGAGAATAAGAGTTTGATGAGTATCTTAGGTAAATATGCAAAAATTGTAATGCCATATAAGCTTGGAAATTTTGAGATGGCACTTTTGGCCTCAAAAGAGTACCACCCAACAGCAGATATTATTTTGCAGCGTGCAGATATGCTTGATAATTTAGAATACTACAACTCAGATGTACATCCTGCAGCATTTGCAATGGGTAATAATGTGCGTAAAGCTTACAAAGGTATTATTAAAAACTAATGGCTTATGAATATGCTATCGCGCTGACTGGTTCCATTGCAACAGGAAAAAGTACGGTTGCTTCTTTACTTGCACTTAATGGAATGCGAGTTATTGATGCCGATACTGTTTCACATAAGATTTTGGAACAATCCCAAGAGTGGGTGCGTGAGACTTTTGGGGATGAATATATCTCTAATGGTAAGGTTGATCGTGCCAAACTTGGTAGTTACATATTCTCTCACGCAGATGCAAAAAAAACACTTGAAGAGTATTTGCATCCAAAGATACAAGCAGAGATTGAACGTCAAAGCGAAAAACAGGACAGTTTTAAATTTCCCTATCTTATAGATATTCCTCTCTTTTTTGAAAATGCCAACTATCCCATAAAAGAGAGTGTTGTTGTCTATACACCTGCGGATATTCAGCTAGAGCGTTTTATGAAACGTAATGGTTACTCAGAAGAGGAGTCTCGTAAGCGAATCGCTTCGCAGTTGCCCATAGATGAAAAACGGGATCGTGCGACATGGGTAATAGATAACTCAAAAAATCTTAAACATCTGCAAAATGAAGTAGAGAGTTTTGTAGAGAAGATTAAAGAGATTTATAATAAATAGGAGTTGATGATGAAAATAGCAAAATACAGTGCCAACGGAAATGACTTTGTCATTTTTCATGCTGAGAAAAAAGAAGAGCGCTATGATCTCGCACGTCAGCTTTGTCATCGTCAGGAGGGAATTGGGGCGGATGGACTTATTGTTGTAGTACCTCACGCAGAGTATGACTTTGAATGGGAGTTTTATAATTCCGATGGCTCTCACGCAGATATGTGTGGCAATGGCAGCCGTGCCTGTGCACACTATGCATACAATAATGATTTAGCACCTGCAAGTATGGATTTTTTAACGGGTGCGGGTGTTATTCATGCAGAAGTGACAGACAATACTCCAAAAAGTGCTATGGTACTCTCAGAACTGACTCCTCCTGAGATCATTGATGACGCTATAGAATTTAATGGACACTTGTGGTGGCTGATAAATACCGGTGTACCGCATTTGGTACGTTTTACAGATAATATAGCAGAGTTTGATATAGAAGAGGCGCGTGAGCTTCGCTATGTTTATAATGCTAATGTTAATGTGATGTATGTTGAAAGTGGTAATTTACGCGTGAGAACCTATGAGCGTGGTGTTGAAGATGAAACACTTGCGTGTGGAACTGGAATGTCAGCTTGTTTTTATAGAGCTTACAAAGAGGGTAAAGTAAAAAATAATATTGAAGTGTATCCTACAAGTGGAGATACGCTTTATATTGGAGTAAATGAGAGAACAATTACTTTTAAAGGGCGAGTGAAAAAAACTTTTGAGACGGAGTGGGAGATCTAAACAGAGGGTTTATAACCCTGCTGCTTCTACTATTTTTGCTTGATGATCAGCAATGAGCGGTTCAATGATCTCATCAAAAAGACCACCACTCATAATTTCATTAAGACGATAGAGCGTCAAGTTAATTCTATGATCACTTATACGGTTTTGTGGGTAATTGTAGGTTCTAATGCGCCCACTTCTATCACCTGTTCCAACTTGCGCAGCACGTTCTGCTGCATTTTCAGACTGTTGTTCTTGCATTTGCAGGTCAAAAAGTCTTGCTTTTAAGACCTTCATCGCTTTTTCTCTATTTTTGTGTTGTGATTTTTGATCTTGGTTGGTTACAACTATACCTGATGGTAGGTGTGTAATACGAACAGCAGAATCTGTTGTATTTACAGATTGCCCACCACAACCAGATGAACGCATAACGTCAATTTTTAAATCATTGTCATTGATCTCAATCTCAACATCATCAACTTCAGGCATTACTGCAACAGTAATTGCCGATGTATGTACGCGTCCTTGAGATTCAGTTTGGGGAACACGTTGAACACGGTGTGTTCCACCTTCATATTTCAACCGAGAATAAACCTGATCACCTTTAATAAGTGCGATAACCTCTTTATAGCCACCGGCATCACTTGGTGATGTACTCATAATCTCAATCTTCCAGCCTTTAAGATCTGCATAGCGAGTGTAGGCACCAAATAAATCACCTACGAAGATAGCTGCTTCATCACCACCGGCACCTGCGCGGAGCTCAACGATAATGTTACGATCGTCATTAGGATCTTTAGGAAGCATAAGTACTTTGATCTCTTCTTCGAGTTCAGGTACACGAGGTTCTAGCTCTTTGAGTTCCTCTTTTGCCATATCACTCATTTCAGGATCGCTAAGCATCTCTTTTGAGTCGGCAATCTCTTCTATAAGTGCTTTGTACTCTTTTGCTTTTTCAACGATAGGTAAAAGTGAAGATTGTTCTTTTGAGAGTTCTGTCATCTTTTTGATGTCAGAAGTTATATCAGGTGAACTTAGCAGTTCGCTAAGTTCATTATAGCGGTTGATAAACGGAGTAAGTTTATCTGCTAACATAGTGTAGTTAGCCTTATAGTGCGTTTACGGCTTTGTGAAGACGGCTTACTTTTCTAGCTGCAGTCTCTTTTTTAAGGATACCTTTACTAACAAATTTGTGAATCTGTTTGTTAGCGATTTGAAATGCTGCTTGTGCTTCTTCTTTGTTACCAGCTTCGATAGCTGAACGTACTGCT
>CAZGSK010000102.1:0-3696 GCA_964528435.1 uncultured Sulfurimonas sp.
TTCACAAATATCCTGCATGAGTGGTTTCATAGCAGGGAAGAGTAAAACATCACGGATAGAGTGCTCATTTGTTAGAAGCATAACAAGTCTGTCTATTCCTATGCCTTGCCCTGCTGTTGGAGCCATACCGTAGCTGAGAGCTTCAACAAAATCCGCATCCATTTCATGTGCTTCATCATCACCACAATCTTTTGCTTCCATCTGTCCTCTGAAACGTTCAAGCTGGTCGAGTGGGTCATTTAGTTCTGAGAAGGCATTTGCTATCTCACGCCCGGCAATGAAGAGCTCAAAACGTTCTGTAATTTCTGGATTTTTATCACTTCTACGAGCAAGAGGAGAGATCTCTACCGGATATTCTGTAATGAAAGTCGGGTCAATGAGTTTTTCTTCAACAAACTCGTCAAAAAGCTCACCTTGGAGTTGTCCCAAGTTCATTGCTTCATTTACATCAAGATTTTTCTCTTTAAGGTAAGTAATGATTTTTTCTTTATCATTGACAACATCAGCAGGTACTCCACCGATTTTTGTTAGTGATTCAATAAGAGGAATCTCTTGAAAATTATCAAAATTTACTTCTAAATCACCATACGGAAGGAGTGTAGGGAGATCTAAATGCTCAAAAAGATACTGAAAATACTCTTTTGTAATTGCAATAAGATCTTTATATGTTTTATATGCCCAGTAAAATTCAATAGAAGTAAATTCAGGATTGTGTGTAGCGTCCATCCCCTCATTTCTAAAGTTTCTGTTAATCTCAAATACTGCCTCAAAACCACCGACAATAAGACGCTTGAGATAAAGCTCCGGTGCGATTCTTAGGTATCTGTCCACATCGAGTGCGTTATGGTGTGTAACAAATGGTTTTGCATTTGCTCCACCGGCAATAGGGTGCATCATAGGTGTTTCAACTTCTAAGAAACCTTTGTCTTCAAAGAAGCGACGTGTTAATGAGATGACACGTGAGCGAATTTGAAAGGTTTTTCTTACTTCTGTATTCATAATGAGGTCAAGATAACGTTTTCTGTAACGCACTTCTTTATCTGTAATACCATGAAATTTTTCAGGTAGAGGGCTGATTGCTTTTGTAAGGATCTTTAGATCATTTGCATGAAGAGAAAGTTCGCCTTGACCTGTTACAAAAGGGTAACCTGTAACTTCAATAATATCACCGACTTCAATGTTCTTTTTAAAGATAGTGTTGTAAAAACCTTCAGCAAGATTATCACGTGCTACGTAAATTTGCAGCATACCGCTTTCATCTTCGATCTTTACAAAACTTGCTTTTCCCATAATACGAAGAAGTTTGATACGTCCACTGACTGTATATGTACGGCTAGCATCGCGTTTATCCTCTTTATGCTCTATATCTGAGTTTACATTTAAAAATTTCTCTACTGTTGTATTTCTTTGTGAATCATTTGCATACGGATTTATTCCCGCTTCTCTTAAAACATTTGCTTTTTCTATTCTTTGTTGAATGAATTTATTACTAAACAATCAATTTTCCTTTTATTATTTGTTTTTTTCTTGACATTTTTTGCAGATTCCATAAATCTGCATGGAGTGATCTAACATCTTAAAGCCTAACTCATCCGTGATGGCATGTTGGCGTTTTTCTATCGCTTCATCGACAAACTCTGTAATTTCACCACACTCTGTACAAATAAGATGATCATGATGTTCTTTTGCTCCGAGTTCATACTTCTTGCCCTGTGCACCAAAAGAGAGTGAGGTAACAACATTTGACTCCTCTAAAAGTGAGAGAGTTCTATAAACAGTTGCTATACCTGTCTTGAGCTTGGGATGCTTTTTTTGAATCAAATGGTGCAGAGCCTCAGGCGTTAAATGCTCATCTGAGTTATAGAGTGTCTCTAAAATCACTTCTCGCTGGATAGTGAACTTGAGATTGTTCTTTTTAAGAAGTGTCTTAAAATTATTTAAAAGCTCTTCATACTCAACGGTTCTGTCTTTAAAATTTGTTGTTACATTTTGCATACTATTTCTCTTCTTTTAACTTGTCTTTAATCTCTTGAATGTTTTTTTGGATTTTTTCCTCTGCTATTTCATGCGTTTTTTCTTCAATTGTCTCAGAGACTTTTTGTGTTGCATCTTCTACTTTATTATTAATATCTTGTGTGACATCATTTGGATCTATCTTCATGATAAAGCCACCGGTAGAGACAAGTACTGGGAAAAGAACAGAGTTTGAGAATGCAGAGTCAAGTGTTGGCTTGAAGGCTTTTACATTATTGACAGCAAAAGCAATGACAGCAGCAATTAAAAAGAACTTGCTTGCTCCAAAGACAAAACCTAAAATTCTGTCAATAATACCAAGCCCACTTAAGGAGCTGAGTTTCTTGAATGTATAACCAACTCCAATCATTACTATCCAAAAAGCAACAAGGGTGACTAGAAAACCGGTAAAACTAATGGCTGAATGATTTGAAAAATTGAAAATAAGATTGCTTAGATACTCTCCAACACTGTCACCTACACGAGATGCTACAAAGATTCCGCCAATAATGCCAATAAGTCCAAAAAGCTCTTTGAAGAAGCCATTTAAAATACCCTTTAATCCAAGAAGCAGAATAATAATAGCTGCAATGAGGTCAAAATAATTTATATCCATTTAAAATTCCATATTAAGTTGATTTTTTCCACTTGCTTTAGAGTGATAAAGTGCTTTATCTGCTCTATTGATAAGTGTGTCTGGATCGTCACCATTTTTATATTTGGTTATACCAATACTGACAGTCACAGTAACAGCGTTGTCTTTGTAGAGAAGTTTATTGCTATTAATAATGTTCAGAATTCTATTAGCTATCTCTTGACATTTACTCTGAGTGATACGGTTAAGAATAATAATAAATTCCTCTCCTCCATAACGAAAAAGCTTATCACCGTCACGCAGAGTAGAACGTAAAAGATTAGATAAAAAGATAAGGATTTTATCACCGACAATATGCCCATATGTGTCATTGATACTTTTAAAGTCATCAATATCCAAAATAAGCAGGTAAAGGTCATGTGCAAGAGAGTTTTTTTGTGTAACTTTTTCTAGGTATTTATCAAGTGCTCTACGATTAAAGAGCTTGGTGAGTGCATCAAGGTTAGAGTCGTTTTCTAGCTCTTTTATCTCAGTAGAAAGCTGAGAAATAACACTATTTGCTTTTTGAACTTCTTCTCTCATAAGTGACTGAACTTCATTAAATTTTTCTGTGATACTCGGTAGATCTATTAGATGCTCTTTTGCCTCTTCAAGTGTTATTTGATGAAGCTTGCTTAACTCTTGAAATTTTCCGTTTGTATGTTCATACGAAGAGATACTTTTTTGTGCAATCTCTTTGTAGGCATTTGTGAAGGCGAGTTTGGCATGCTCGACAGAATCAATTGCACTGTCATCTATTTTTTTAATACTCTTAATAGCATCGGCAAGATAAGAAATAACCACTTCTTTATTTACTTCCTCTTGGGAATCAATATTATTGAGTAGTTCTTTATGCATTTGCGAAACTAAAGATTTTAAGTCATCTTTTTTCATAATTCTCCCAACAAAATGGTTATTTTAGATATGCGATTATACTCATTTAATCATAAAAGTAGCTTTTAGCATAGCTATTTTATCTATATTTAGCTAAAATTGCAAAAATTATTTATAGATAAGGTTTAGACAATGAGTACTTGGAGTCCATCTTC
>CAZGSK010000103.1:0-3685 GCA_964528435.1 uncultured Sulfurimonas sp.
ATTGGCAAATAAACCACAGATTATTTTAGCGGATGAACCAACGGCTGCACTTGATTTGAAACGTTCTGTTGATGTTGTTAAGATGTTGAAAAAAATAGCACTTGACCAAGATGTTGCAGTTATTATGGTCACACATGATGAAGCAATGCTGCCGCTTTGTGATAGAATACTAAAGATTGAAGATAAAAAAGTGGTATCGAGTGAAGTGCCAGAGGATACGCATATTTTATAAAGCGCTAAAAGTTTTTTTAAGTAATAGTTTATAATAAAGTAGTACAATTTTCAATGGATATCAATATAAGGATATGGGAATGGGATTTGTTCATAAAATTACAGAGTGGTTGCTTGAAAAAGAAGAGAATTTGGCAAAGTCATGTGCTGTTCCAATGGAAGAGATAGAGTACCAAATAGCAAAAGTTGAGGCGCAAAAGCTCAAGATTCAAAAAGAGTATGATGAGGCGATGGAAGAGCTAAACAGTGTTGCACAGAGACTTGAAAAAATTAAAAGTATAGAAACATTGCGTTGCCAGAGTAAAAATAAATAAAAAGGATTTTGATATGAGTAAACAAGATGCAGTAATTAAAGAGTTAGTCAGTAGAAAAAATGAGATTCAAAAAGAGGTAGAGCTTCTTTTTAAAGCAAATATGAAAATAACAGACTGGGATGTTCCAGAGGCTGATGATAAAGAAGCGGCTAAGGTTTTACTTGATATGATGCAAGAGAAAATAGATGCAATTCGAGCTGATATTGCAGCTGGAAAATATAATAATTATTAAAAGAGGAAGAGATATGAGCGCGCATAAACATAAAGAGCATTTAGAAAAAATTAAAGATGCTGTTACGCAAACAAAAGAGTTAAATGAAGATCAAAAGAGTGATAGCGTTAAGCGTATTGAAGAGTGGTATGAAGAAGATAAGTCCTTTGGTCTTTTAAAAGAGGAATTATTAGAGATAAGTGAGTATTTTGAAACACTTTTTGCTGAATTGGGTTTGAGTAAGTAGTTGATATCTTGGACGCATCATGAGTAGAGGATTTAGAGTCGCTTTAGTAGGTTTTATCCTGCTGTCGATTATATTTGGCTTTTTTTATATTTATACTACACAGCGTATGAATGATTTAAAAACTAAGAAGTATCTTGAAATCTCAAAAGAGATGCGTAATGACCTTGAACTTTTAATACAGGAGAAGTCAGAAGCAGTACTCCTTGTTGCTTTGACACTCTCTGAAGATCAGACGCTAAAGCAGTTGATACGTAAGAAAGAGTATAGTAAATTAATGCTCCAAGATCTCTCAAAATTACTTCAAAAATATACATCGCTTCAAGATGTATGGTTTCAAGTTATTGACAAAGATGGTGTTAGTGTCTATAGAAGTTGGACATCTCAAAAAGGTGACAATGTGGCAAATACCCGTTTGGATGTTGCTAAGATGATACGTTTGCCCAAGGTCAAGTCAACGATCAGTGTATCAAAGTTTGATATGACTTTTAAAGCAATGGTACCAATTTATGACAAGTTTGGAAGATTTATTGGGATGATCGAGACATTGGCAAAGTTTGATTCTCTTGTGTCAAAGCTTGAAACCAAAGGATACAAAACTTTAATTGTTGTAGATAAACACTATAAAAGACAGCTAACACGTTCAAGTTCGGGTATCTTTATTGATGGCTATTATGTTGCAAATCCACAAAACAATGAACATATTTTAAAGATATTTAAAAATAAAATCGATTATTTTTTAGATATTGATGTATATGAAGTAGATGAAGCAAATGGTTATCTCTTTAGTGTTTTAAAGATGGATGGGATTGATAGACGTCCTATGGCGTATTTTATTATATCAAAGCCACTCAGCGAGATTGATATGCGTGAGATATATCAGAGAAGAGATAATAGTATTAAAATACTTGTCTTAGTATTTATCTTTTTATTTATTCTTTTGTATATTGTCTATACAGTGAACTATAAACGGTTTATTCAAGAGCGAAATGAGATGCTAGAATATACTGTAGAAGAGAAAACTCATGAGTTGCAAAAACAGAGTAAAAAGATGCAGTATCTCGCACATCATGATGCTTTAACCACACTCCCAAATAAAAATCTCTTTGTAGATAGATTGAAGCAGGGTATCAAGCATGCAAAAAGAGAGCACAAGTCGTTAGCTGTACTTTTTTTAGATCTTGACAGATTTAAAGAAGTTAATGATACCTATGGACATGATGTAGGTGACGAACTGCTTAAAAGTGTTGCAAACAGACTGTTTTCTTGCGTGAGAGAAGATGATACAGTAGCGCGCATAGGTGGTGATGAATTTACTGTTTTACTGGCTAATACAGATCAGGTTAGTGTTGTAAAGGTAATCGAGAAGATTTTCGATGCAATGCAAAAACCATTTTTAGTTTTGGGCATAGAGATTCATACAACCTTTAGTGTTGGTGTAAGTATTTATAAGCAAGATGGAGAGCATCCGGATACTTTGCTTAGAAATGCAGATACGGCAATGTATAAAGCAAAAGATAGTGGAAAAAATACTTATCAGTTCTATAATGAGCAGATGACAGCACTCGTGAGAGAACGTTTAGAACTGGATAATGATATTAGAAATGGTTTACGAAAAGGTGAGTTTGAAGCATATTATCAACCAAAAATTGATGCTACAACACTTCGTATTGTAGGGCTTGAAGCACTTATTCGTTGGAACCATCCAACAAAAGGTCTGCTTTATCCTGTAGAGTTTATTCCTTTTGCAGAAGAAGTTGGTCTTATTGTTGAAATAGATAAATATATGTTAGAACATTGTGTTAAGCAACTTGTAGAGTGGCGAGCAGCCGGTTATCAAACAGGAAAACTCTCTATTAATGTCTCCACAAAAAAACTTGAGAGTGAAGATTTTAGAAGCGAGCTTTACAGACTTGTAGAAAAAAGCCATGTAGATACGAAATATCTTGAATTGGAGATATTGGAGTCTCAGATTATGACAGATCCTGAGCGTTCTATTGATATTTTACGCTCAATTAGAAGTCTCGGCATATCCATCTCTATTGATGATTTTGGTACGGGTTATTCCTCTCTCTCATACCTAAAAAAGCTACCTGTCTCACAGCTCAAAATTGATCGTAGTTTTGTTTTGGATGTGCCAAGTGATGAAGATGATGCAGCTATTGTAAAAACAATTATTGATTTGGCAAAAAATCTTGGGCTTGAGATCATTGCTGAAGGGGTTGAGAGTGAAGGGCAAATTGAATTTTTAGTGCAACATGGTTGTCGTAATATTCAGGGTTATTATTACTCAAAAGCACTCTCAAAAGCAGAGTGTGAAGTATTTATGAAAAAACACGCGTAAAGGATCTTGTATAGATATGCAAATGGTTGTTGATTCCCTGAGACAAAAGGGCAAAATTTTTAAAAAGATGCAAGAGATTTCTCCTAAAGATTTGGGAGTGAGAAACAGAATTAAGATCTATAAAGCAACAGATATAAATGGCTATTTTTGGGCAATTTTTGCAGTGAGTCAAAAGAGCCGAATTTTGATGAAAGATGTACATAAATTTGAAGAGATTTATGCAAAACTGACACTTTTTTGTGAGCATAATTTTAAGTATAAAATCCTCTTTATAGATGCACCGCTATGCTCTAAAGCTGCAAAAGCCTTTAAAGAAGCAGGCTGGAAAATTCAGTAATGCT
>CAZGSK010000104.1:0-3680 GCA_964528435.1 uncultured Sulfurimonas sp.
AGCCAACAACATCAACAATATCAAGTCGTGCCTTTAGGGCTTCTATGGAGTCTTGGGAAATCATAAAAGAATTATAGGATAATGCTTGTTAAAAAGTGATTATTTTTTCAAAATATTATGGAGATTGAGGCTAAAAAGAGTTCCATGATTCAGTTTACTTTGCAAAGTAATAGTAATATCTAATTCATCACACAGTTTTTTTACAATATGTAGTCCTATTCCTATTCCACGCGCCTGTTCTTTATAAAAACGTTCAAAAACACGTTTTGGATTTTTTATGCCTTTACCCGTATCTTCAATAATCAAATTTTTATTTTCAAATCGAATATAGACTTGCCCATCTTTTTTATTATATTTACCCGCATTTGAGAGAAGATTATCAACTATGCGACTCAAAGCATCTCTATTGGTCTCAACAATAGTATGTGGGACTTCTGTTGAAAAATGAATCTCTTTAAAATTAGATTCAAGAAATTCTACACGTTCTTCTACAAACTCACGCAAATCAAAAGACTCTTTTTGACTTGCGTGAGCGTGGAGATACGCTTTTAAATTTGCCTGAAGATTTAAAATATTTTGCACCGCATTTTGTACTCTTTTTATCTTTTTATTTTCTCCTAACTCTTCGATTAACATTGATGTATTTAAGCGCAAAGTAGAGAGTGGGGTATTAAAATCATGTAAAATATCTTTAATGAACTCTTCTGTAAGACGTAAGGCATTACGAAGAGGAGAGAGCGTATAGATAGAAAAGACAAAAGAGAGTAACCCAATAACAAACAACACCAATAAAAACTCTACAACAAAGCTTTTTTGCAAGCTCATCACCTGCTTCTCGTATGCGCTTTTTTGTAAATAGATTTTCAGATAGTTTTTTTGTGAACCGGGAAGCGTAAAATAGGAACTCAGTTCTGCTTTGTCTTTATAGAGCTTATAGAGCTCTTGATTCTCTTTTGGAACAAAATCAATGCCAAACTCTTTACATTGTAGATCAAAAGAGCAAATACGCATTTTAGAAAATATCTGCTCATCTAAGATTTGCAGTTCTTTTTGATAATTTATAACAAAGAGCGCACCAACAAGTAACGACTGCGAAATGAAAAAGAGTAAAAAACTCTTAAGCAGAGATTCTTTTTCAACTTTTTTCAAGAATATACCCCACTCCCCGAACATTTTTTATAGGAAGATTTGTTATATGTTTGAACTTGTTAAGTGCTACTCGAAGTGCCGTATCTGAAGGGTTTACCAAACAATCCATTAAGATGGATTTATCTAAAACATTTCCAATATTAGTCATAAAGATATCGCATAAACACTCTTGAACTTCTCCAAGAGAGACAATCTTACCATCGATATAGAGCTCTTTTTTTTCAGGCTTGTAACGCAAATTTTTATACTCTATATCTCTGCTTGCGTGAGAGAGCTTTGCCTTCACACGGATAAGCAGTTCTTCTGGAAAAAATGGTTTTTTGATGTAATCATCAGCACCAACCTCAAAACCTTTTGCAATAGTATTTAAATCGACAAGAGCACTAATGAAGATTGTAGGCGTTGTATCATCTGCCTCACGCAGACTACTCAGAAGTTCAATTCCAGAGAGATCCGGCACATTAATGTCAAAAACATAGAGATCATACTTGTTGTCATACGAAGCATCAATCGCATCATTTCCGGTATGCACTAAATCAACACTGTATCCATCTGCTTCTAAAAGCTCTTGAAGTGTCTCTGCAAGTTCATAATCATCTTCAAGCAGAAGTATATGCTTTTTCATCTCTCTGCTCTTAGAAATAGTAGCCCAGTTTTATAGAGCCGGCATGATCACTTGCACTGTCACTGAGTCCATTTGCATAAGAGAAGTTCATAAACCAATGAGCATCAATACTGTAATATGCATACAAAGATGCCGTTTTTGCATCCTCAACATTTTTAAAAATACTCTCTGTCTGATTGTACGCACCACTAACATAAAACTTGTTAGTCAAATAGTATCCTAAACCTATACTGTAAGCACTTGTATCTTGATAGACAATATTTTGCGTGCTACTTCCTCCATTGAGAGTAAGTACAACATCATCATCGTTAATCTGTGTATAGATATATCCGCCAAAAATATTTGCTTTACCCACCATATAGCTGAGATTTACCGAAGCCGCATAATCTGTATTATTGTTGTTTAAAGAGGTGTCATATGTAGGTAACAATGCACCTACTCCAACTCTAAATGTCAAAGCATCCATAGGATGAAAGTTATAAGCCGCTCCCACAAAAGAGTCATTGAGACCATTTTCACTGTAACCATCACTATCTGTAACATAGTACGATGTAGATGCTTGTAAAGAGAAGTTTTTGTAGTAGTAATCAACTTGAAGAGAGCTAGAATAAGTCTCTGTTGTAGGCGTAGAAGTAAAATTTGATCCGGTATAATTTGCCCCGACAATAATATCAAAATGATGATTGTTCTTTTTTGGAGTAAGTACTGTTTTTGTACATCCATTTATATCAACTAAGTCTGTCAAAGCAGTATTTGGGCATTTATCAATGCTATCATCGACGCCATCCATATCAGCATCCGAATAGGCAAACAAGACTGTTGAGAGTGAAGCAAATAGCATAAAAGTTATAATTTTTTTCATTTAATTTTTCCTTAAGTATATCTCAATGCAAGGATATCACTTGCATTGAGATTATAGAGTTATTTGGTAAATACTAGTGTCCCATATTAAAATTTGAACCAGCACCAGCACCAGCACCACCAGCAGCACCAGCACCAGCACCAGCACCAGCACCACTACCAGCACCCATAGGCATAGAATTCGCCGGTGTATTTCCTGGCATATTCATAAACTGATTTGCAGTTTGATGTTGATTCATATTTTGCATCTCATTCATATGTTCATTTGCTTGCATTTGCATCTCTTGTGCATGTCCTCTTGCTCTTATGCTTGTCATTTCACCCATAGCTTTCGTATTTTCTTTAGCCATTTGTGCATCTGCACGTGTTTGTGAGCCAAATGTTTTACCATTTGCTTGCATTTTTTCCTGCAATGCTGCAATTGCTGCTGCTCTCTCTTCTTGATTCATATTTACAAGTTTTTGTTTAAACTGATTCATAAGTGTAACACGCTCTTGTGCCGGAGCTGCTTGAATTGCTGCAATTTCTGCATCAACACTTGTTGTTGTAGTTGCATCAGTTGATGTAGTCTCTGTCGTCGTTGTTGTGTTTGTTGTAGTTGTAGCATCTTCTGCCATTGCTAAACTCATTGTTCCAATTAATGCTAATGAAAGCGCGATGTTTGTAAATTTCATTTTGTATCCTTTAAGTTTTGATGTTGGTATTGTCACATAAGAGTGTTAGCGAAGTGTTAGTAAAAAAATACCTACCCACTTTTTTCCCACATACTACACTTTTTTTTGAAAAAAAGCGAGCTAATTAACCCTTAATAATAAACTATGTTTTAGATACAATTTGACAATTATTAGATGTCCAAAAAGGGTAATAGATGAGTTTAGAAAGATTAGAATCCAAAGAAATTGCATTTCTAGCAAAAGAGTTCGTATAGTCATGTGCCTGCTCATAACAATCGCCATACTAGCTGCGGGATATAATTTTTATGAACATGGTCTGCTCACGCAGGCCTATATGAGCTTTGGTTTTGCACTCATACCTTTTAGCTTTT
>CAZGSK010000105.1:0-3676 GCA_964528435.1 uncultured Sulfurimonas sp.
AGTTGTACAGTAAGTCTGTATTTTGTATAGGCATGCTTAAAACTACAAATAAAGTTTTCTTCAATAGGATCTACTTCCGGTAGGGCAAGCATGCCTTTATACATTCTTCCGTTGGTTGGAATAAGTGCGACTTGGTCATTTTTGATGTAAACACCATAAAAAAGCTCCATTGCCTCATACTCTTTTTTCTTTGTTTGTGTATAGAGTTCAGGTTCCTCTTTGCCTTGACACTCTGGCGCAAGAGGACACGCATCACATTGTGTATTTTTGGGTGTGCAGAGTATGGAGCCTAGATCCATAAGTGCTAAATTATGTGCACGCGGTTCTTTCTCGTTGAGAATTTTTTGGGCTGCTTGCGTGAGGCTTTTTTCGTTTGGGTTTATGAGGGCATAGAAGCGTTTTATGACACGTTTTATGTTTGTATCAAGAACGACTATGTTTTGATGGTAGCCAAAAGCACAGATAGCACTTGCGGTATAGCTGCCAATTCCAGGGAGTCTGAGAAGCTCTTCGTAAGTTTTAGGCAGTTCCTCTGGGTAGAGTTTGGCAGTTTTGTGAAGATTGCGTGCGCGTGAGTAGTAGCCCAAACCACTCCACGCAGCAATAACATCTTCTTCTTTTGCCTCACAGAGAGTTTTGAGTGTAGGAAATTTTGCTAAAAACTGAGGATAGTACTCGTCTCTTACACGATTGACCTGCGTCTGCTGCAGCATTATTTCGCTGAGGTAGATATGGTAGATATTTTTTGTATTACGCCAAGGTAATCCATGCCGACCATATTTTTCATACCACGCTAAGAGTCTCTTTTGCATTAGAGTAACTGCTCCTTTATAAATTCTTGATAGTGCCCCTCTTGACTCTCAAGTTCTTTATGTTTGCCACTTTGAACTATTCTGCCATCATTTAAAACATAAATCATATCGGCATTTTTTACGGTACTGAGACGATGGGCAATGGTAATGACGGTTTTGTCTTGCAGGATTGGTTCTAGTGCCATAAAGAGTTTTGTTTCAGTATGGACATCAAGTGCTGAGGTGGACTCATCAAAAATCACAACACTAGGATTGGCGATAATCATCCGTGCAATGCTAAGGCGCTGTCGTTGTCCTCCTGAGAGGCGGATGCCGTGATGTCCGACGATAGTATCAAGCCCATCTGGCATAGTTGTGAGCATCTCTGAGAGCTGGGCAATCTCAAGCGCTTTAAGAATTGCAGTATCAGCAATACTCTCATCTCCCATTGTAATATTAAAGCGCAGTGAGGCATTAAAGAGGATAGGCATTTGTAGAACAAGAAATATCTTCTCACGCACAGAACGACGGTCAAGCTCTTCTACGGCTATGTTGTTATATAAAAGGGAGCCTGATGTTTTTTCATAAAAGCCCGATATCAGTTGTGCAAGTGTTGTCTTTCCGCTTCCGCTTGCACCGATAAGTGCAATTTTTGAGCGGTAGGCAATAGAGAAAGAGATGTTTTTGAGTATCTCTTTATCACTGCTTGCATAGGAAAACGAAACCTCTTTTAGTGTGATGTTGAATTTTCTTTGCTGTAGTTTTTTCTCTCCACGTTTCTCGGTAGAGAGCTCTAGGAGTTTGTTAATACGCCCAAGTGCCGCTTTTGCCGAGGCATAGCTGTATTGCATAGAGAGAATGTCTTGAACCGGCGTCATAATAAACCAGATATAGCCAAACATCGCAAACATCATACCGATGCTGAGATCACTGTAGGCTACAAGAAGCAGGCCTGTTGCACGAATAAGCTCAAACAAAGAGAGAAAGATTGTATAGGAGAGTCTCTCATAGGCTACACTTTTAAAACTAAAGGCATTTGCCGTTGTTTGGATCTTTTTTGCCTGTTGGATTGCTTTGGAAAAAAAATACTCCTCTTTGTTGCTTGCTTTTATCTGTCCAAAAAGCTCCAAAGTTTCACCGACACTCTCTTGAAAGGCAGAAATGGCACTGTTTTGCTGAGATTTTAATGCTCCGACACGTTTGGACATCTTTTTACTCATAAACATAATAAGTGGCTGTGCAATAAGAATGAGGATACCAAGAATAGGGTCAATGGCTATCATAACCATACCAACGGCTAGAAGGGTCAAAGCCGAAGCAACAAATTTGCCAGCCGAGTTCATAATAAAAGCATCGAGTGTATCGACATCGGTGATGAGGTTGGCTGTAATAGCTCCGCTTCCGAGTGTCTCATACTCATTCATAGTAGTATATTGCAGGTGCGTGAGGAGTCGTTTTCTCACCATAAAGGTTACATATTTTGCGATGCCTGTAAAGATTTTTGTTGTCACTACTCCTAGAAGATAGTAGGCAAAACGTAAAAATACAACGACAAAAGTTACAAGTGCAATATAGTAAAATGCACTGCCATCTCCAAAGAGTCTATCGATTGTCGGGATGATGTACTCAGGTTTATGCAGTAGGACTTCATCAACCATCATCGGTAGCATCAAAGGAACAGGAATACTGATGACAATAGCAATAAGCGTTATAATCTGCCCATAAACAAAGGCTCTTTTTTTGTGCAGGGCAAGTTTAAAAAGGGATTTTATATTGATGACTTTTCTTTTCATAGAGGAATTATATCTCATTTAGATAAGGAGATTATTTTGTAAAAGAGAGACTTTTTAGATATAATTTAGACTTAAAAAAATAATAAGGCTATATTATGAATAAAATATTTTTACTTGTGACGGTTCTTGTAATGAGTGCGTTTTCATTGGAAGCTAAAACAGCAGATAGCAAAAAAGAAGAAGTTTTAAAAGCAAAACATGTAAAAGAGCAGATGGAACGCGAGAAAAAGTTTGCTAAGGAGCAAAAGTTTTATCAAGCTGATGAGTATGACTTTTCAGAACAGGCGGTAGATCCTAAAGATGTAGATACTATTGAGGTTATTGAACCTGAAAATGATTTTGATATGACAGATGTTTACAGGGATGATATCTAATCATCCGCTGCGTGAGCGAGTACTGCTTTTGCAATACGTGAGAGTGTCTCATCTTTGCCAAGCACTGACATGACAATATCGAGTCCTGGTCCGCTGAGTTTGCCAAGTAGTGCAACACGAAGCGGCTGACCGATTTTCCCAAAACCTATCTCCATCTCTTCGACAACTTTTTCCATAATATGATGATAATCACTTGGAAGGTGTAGCTCATCTGTTTCTTCAAGTCTGTTCGCGAATACCTCGAGTACTTCTATGGCATTGCCTTTAAAAGCTTTTTTTGATGCTTTTGGATCATATTCTTTTGGGGCGATGATAATCTCATTGATAAGATTAGCCAACTCTTTGAGTGTCTTTGCACGCTCTTTTAGGGCATCTAAAATAATCTCTTTTTTGTCATGAGAGCTTAGAACCACACCAAACTCAGTAAGAAGCTCAGTGAGCCTCTCATTTGAGCTGTTTTTGATATAGTGCGCATTAAGCCAGTCAAGTTTTTCAGTGTTATAGATAGAGGCTGATTTGTTAATGTCTTTTGGATCAAAAAGTTCTTTCATCTCATCCATTGAAAAGATCTCTTGATCTCCATGGCTCCATCCAAGACGTACTAAAAAGTTTAGCAGTGCTTCTGGAAGATAGCCCATCTCTTTATATGCCATTACATCTGTTGCACCATCACGTTTAGAGAGTTTTTTGCCTTGTTGGTTATGAATCATCGGTACAT
>CAZGSK010000106.1:0-3613 GCA_964528435.1 uncultured Sulfurimonas sp.
CACTAAAAACTAAAAGTGCTGTAACAACACTAGAAAGTACTATACTTTTCATATCTATTTCCTTGAATATTAAATCTCAAATTATTATACCAAAAAAATGGCAATAGTTTATTTACCTATGCTACCAATCCATAGATTGAACTCTTCCATATTTCAGAGGGAAAAGATAATTTTTGTTGTAATTGAGCCTGATTATACCAATAGCACTTTGAGCTTTATAGTTTTTAATAAAAATAATGGCATCTCCATCTTTTGAAAATCTTGGAAATTCATTTACACCTGTTGCAGTCAAACGTCTGATAAAATCTGTTTTTGTAGAGATCAAATGCAGATTAAATGTATTTTGGCTAAAAGCATTTGAGCTCTCTCTTGCTTTATAGACAATATAATTTCCATGTACACTACATGCAGAGTTACTTCTTCCATAATAAACCATCTGCTCTACTTCATTTGTATCAAGTCGTTTTGAAAATACATTTGGATAACCAAGACGGGAGGAGATAAATACTATCTGATTTTTACTCATAAATTGTCCATTTACATCTATACCTCTATAGCGAGTCAAACGTTTATATTTCTTTGTCTGCGTATCAAAACTGTAAATATCAGGTTGACCATTACGTGCCATAGTTAAAAGAAGCGTCTTGCCATCACTGCTCACATCAGAACAAACCATCATTCCATCAGAAGAGATAATACTTTTTACCTTTCCGGTTTTTATATTTACATATTTTAGTGTCGGTTTAGCATCTAAGCTTGTATAGTAAAAAGCATTTTGTGCTTTGTTTGCCCATTTTGGAAAGATGTTAAAACCACCTTTTAAAATAGTATGCTGATAAGAGAGTGTGTAGTCAGATATAACTATTTCACTCTTCATTGGTGCGACTATACGAGAGAAAATTACTTTTCTTTTCATCCATGAAACAGAAGGTTCACCCATAAATTCATTAATATCATAAGCTATTGCGTGAGAGACAAACATAAAGATTTCCTGCTTGGAAACACGATAAGCTTTTACATATACCTCTTCATTTTTTTGTAAAAGCTTTATCTGCACATTTAAAGCAGTGTTATCATCTTCAAATATTTTATAGCGAAGGACATAAGCCATATCTTTATTTTCTACAAGCACATCACTATCATCATAGTTTGCAATACGATGGTGTCTGTCAACATTGAAGATTGAAAGCACATTCAAATCCGCAATCAATGTCTTAAAAAAACGTAATCGGAATGTATCATCATAGCTGACAGATGCATCTTCAACTGCTATTGAAGGCAGTGTATCGGCTTTTTTAATCACCTCTATCGTTGCATCATTTGCAAAAACAAAACTTATTAGCATCAATAATAAAAATATAACTTTCAAACTCTACTCCTTGGAAATTAGTACTACAATTGTTCTACTAGACCTGTTTTGTGGATTTTTTGGAAACACCACATGCTTGAGTCTCTCTTTTATTTTATCAGCCTCTTCATTAAGTGCTTCATTCGCTGAATAATTCAATATTCGAAAATCAGTCATTCGTCCTAAAGCATCTAATTCAATGACTGTTTTTACACTATGGCCCGCACTATTTGGCGGAACATGAAAATGCTGATAAACAATTGCTTGAATTTTAGCTAAATATTCATTAACCTCATTCGCCGTAGAAACCTGCTCTTGCTTTTTATCAGAGACTTTACCATCAAGCTTTTCTAATTTTTCCAAAAAAGGCTCAACACTGTTTTTTTCTGCAGTTTTTATCTTTTTGGCAATATCTGCTATACGCTTAGAGTTTACTTTTTTTGGTTTTTGCTTATGCTTTAGTTTTGGAGTCCATACATCTGAAAAAAGATCATTAACATCAATATCTTCTGCTTTACTTGATAGTGCACTTTTAGGAGCTGCACGCTGTGAAGTAAATTTTGAGACATCTTTTGGCATTACAACAGATACCGCAATGAATTTATCTTTTTTAAATGCATAAGATTGTTCTTTTTTTATTGCAAACATCATAATGATAAAAAGAGAAAAAAAAAGGAAAAAGAGCGTAAAAGAAATTACTCCACCTAGAATGAAATAGTTTTTATTATTATCCATTGGTTGCTAATGAAACCTCAGAAAAGCCTGCCTGTTTTACAGCAGCCAAAATAGACATAACCACACCATAATCCAATCTCTTATCTGCACTAATCAGCACTGTTGCTTTTTTATCAAGTGTTTTTGCATAAAGAAAAAAGTTGTCTGTAAATGCATTCAAGAGAAAGTTCTTTTTATTGACTTGAATATTACCCTCTTTATCTACAGTAATATGAACAGGAGGGATTTTCGAAAGTTGTTCTGTTGTGGAACCTTGTGGCAATTTAATATTCTCTTCAAAGACAATATTTGGCGCTATAACCATTAAAACAACGAGTAGAACCAACATAACATCTACTAAAGGCGTAATGTTTAACTCTGGCTTTTCATCCCAATCATACTTCATTTTACGCCTTGCGAGCTAAAATTGCATCACTTTGCATCTGAAGATGAGAAATCAATTCAAAAGATTTTCTTTTTAATAGCTGATGATAGGTATAGGCAAAAATTGCCACAAAAATACCTGAAGCTGTAGCAACAAGTGCATCACTGACACCCGTAGCAATCATAGACATATTACCTGTTGTTTGACCAATATGTGAAAAAGTATCTAAAATAGAAACAACTGTACCAAATAGCCCAATAAAAGGTGAAGTTGAAGCAAAAATAGATAAAATAGAAAGACCTTTTGTAGCCTCTTTTGTAGCTGCAAGCATTGCAAGATCTAAAACTTCTTTTGAAACAACATTACTACTTTTAATAAAATTATTTAAAAAAGAGTTTTCATTAACAGTGATGGCTCCAAGCAGAAGTGATTCTAAAGAAGCACTCTCACTTTTAAACCAACTGTTAAGAGAAAAATAGCGGTAAAAAAACACCCAGTTCAAAATAATAAAGTATATTGACAAAAGAGCCAATACACTTATAGTAACCGGATGGCTTTTAAGATAAAAATCGATTAAATTATTAATCATATATTATATTAATCTTTGAGCTGCTGACTCGATTTTAGCAGAAACAGAAGCAATAGCAGAGCTTGAATCTGCAACATCACTAATGAGTTTCTTCGCATCTTCAAGAGCTTTTGAAATTTCAGCTTCGTTTGCACCACGAATAGGTGCTGCACCCTCTACTAAAATCACAACTTTTTCTTCACTAACCTGAGCAACACCCCAGTCAATAACAATAGATTCGACTGATTTATCTTCTTTTTCGACGTCAACAACACCAGCTTCCAACAAAGTAGTTAGAGAAGCATGCCCTGCTAAAACGCCAAATTCTCCCTCTTTACCAGGAAGAACCACACTAACAGCTTCACCATTAAAGATTTCGCCGTTAGGTGTTAGGATTTCAAGTTTAAACTTATCCATTACAGTCCTTTACTAAGCATAAAGCTTATTTGTTTTTCTCATCTTTAGCGATAGCCTCATCCATGCTACCAACCATATAGAAAGAGTTTTCTGACATATGATCATAGTCACCATTAAGAATACCTTTAAATCCTTTAATAGTGTCTTCAAGAGAAACATATTTACCAGGAGCACCAGTGAA
>CAZGSK010000107.1:0-3590 GCA_964528435.1 uncultured Sulfurimonas sp.
ATAACTGGCGAAAGTTATTATTACTCACTACTACAGCACTCTTGCAAAAGATAAAGCCACTGTATAAACGAGGAGAACATCGTCTGCTCATTATTGATGACACAGTAGAGCCAAAGAGAGGAAAACTGATAGAAGGGAGTTGCAGATATATTTGGAGTAACAAAGAGCACAGAACCATCAATGCACTCAATATTGTATCTCTCAATTATGCAGATTCACACTCAACTTTTCAACTTGATTTTTCTATCAAGATGAATGATAGCAAAAGAAAAGATATATCAGAGTTTACAGCAAAACTTCATCACAGAAGTAATGCCTATAAAAGAAAGAGTGAGATAATAAAAGGCAAAAATATTCTTGCAATTGAAATGTTAAAAAGAGCCTTAGATAACGGTATAGGGGCTGATTATCTCCTTGTAGATAGTTGGTATGCAAAGCCAGACTTTATCAAACAAGCAGATGATTTAGGTATGCCTGTAATTGCCAGATTACCAAACAACAAGCTTATTTGGAACTTTAAAGGCAAACATAAAACTCTAGATGCAATCTATAACAGTTTAAAAGATATCCGTCACAAACAGAGTGGTAAGCATGGTAAAATCTCTTACAAATACTTTGATAAAATTGTAGAGCATACCACTCTTGGTAAAGTGAAGTTAGTATTTTTACATACTGGTAAAGATTTACTTGTTTTTATCTCTACAGATTTACAACTCTCAGCTACAGAAATTTTAGAAACCTATAAAAAACGGTGGAATATTGAACAAGGCTATAAAGATTTACGAAATCTCTTTGGTTTAGGTAAAGAAGAAAACAGAATTTATGAAGCACTCATTGCAAAGATTACACTTTCAATGTTTGCATATAACATTGTAAGCTATATTAATCGCATAAAACATGAACCTCAAACACTAGGAGAACTTTTTAGAGATTTAGAGTGTGAACTTGAATCACTGGCAATATCAATGCAGCTTTTTATAAAAATACTCACAAAAATCTCTGAAATACAAAATGTTGCCAAGGAGAATAAAAATTTCTTACAGATTATCGCTGTTCTCAGTGCTTATACTCAAAAAGAGTTAGGTTTTATGTGCGAAAGTTGAGTATATAAATCCTTTTTTTGGGATTATAGCGATATTAGTTATATTTGCTACTTTATTACTAACTATTTATGAAATAGGAAGAGTGCAAGCAGAAGGGAAAAAATTTAAAATACCCTATTTTATGTATGGTGCTACTGCTCTTTTAGTGATTATGCTGTTTTGGGATGCAAATGATTCCAAAGTAAGATACAAAAATACTATGCACGCATTTAATAGCAATAAAGTTTTGCTCTGCAGAGCAGTTGGAGTGAATCGTCTTGTCTCTAAAAAGAGAGGATGGTACCTCTTTGATAAATATCATTTGAGTGATGGTGATGCAATTATTGAAATTAGGTTTTGTGAGGCATTGAAGAATGAGAGTTTGTCAGAACAAATAAAGGATGAGTAAGAGTTATTTATAACTCTTTAATGATTCGTGCCGATGAGTGCAAACAACGATAAAAACAGAGGAGAGGAAAGAATGGTCGGATTTGAGACAATGCTATTTGATTACAATGAAGGTTTAATGCGTCTGGGTATTCATCACCATTACATCACCGGCTTTGATTTCTTTATGAATATTATTCTAACTGCAATTTTAATGTTTGGGTTTGAAAAAATAGTTGTTGAGCGTGGTATACTTGATAAGTATGAAAAATATACACCATTGCTTGTCATGGGTACACTTGTAGTGATTCCAATTGTTGTGGGAATATATTTTCATGAATATGGTGAAGTACTTTTATTTACAGCTTTTGTTCTTATTGTTTTTGCAGTAGCAATATTTGATATATTTGAAAGTTTCAGAGCCTATCTTAATGAAAAGTTTGGGTGGCTTTTTTGATACAAATGAACCAAAAGGTTTTCTGGGTTTTTTGTCTTAGATTTTAGGGGGGGCATTATAACTATAGATTGTATATGAGGCTATATGTATTTGAAAATTGAACTGATATTATTTTCTCTTCATCTTAATATATAAACCTTATACATTAAAATTTACTGCACAAAGGATATAATTTTGAGCATTAAAATCAAAGGAAATATTTATTGGAAAAATCTGAATCAAAATTAAAGATATTATGTCCAAACTGTGAAGAGGAAAATATAATCAAGCTTTCTTCTGAAATAAAATGTAAAAAATGTGAAAAAGATTTAACAAAATGGAGATATAGTAAGATCACAAAAAAAGTGCTAGGTGCAGGAACAGCTTTTATTCTTGGAGTAACACCGGCATATCAGATTGGTAAACATATGCAGAGTGAAGATAGATACCCTATAGCTACTGAATATTCAATTGTGAACAGTTGCGTATCTGCATATTCTGAACCATTACGAAGAGTTCATATTAGACAGAAAAAAGCAATATGCATTTGTGCATTATCTCATACAATGAAAAGCATAGACTATGATGATTATAGAAAGGATAAAGAGAAATTTTTAGATATATTTGAGAATAAAGCTGTCCAGTGCCAGTAGAGTAAATGTACTCTACTGAAAATTTATTTACTAGGACAGTTACCTCTACCGCCGCCTGATGGATTACCTGTTGTACTCGGTCCATTTGGAGGAGTACATCCGCCTGATTTACCCATTTTATTTGCCTCCTTTATTTAAATTATGTGCAGCACCTCTTTGTGCTCTACCTACGAAATGCCCTTTTGGTACACCACCGCCATTTGCTTTAGCTGCACCTGATTGAATTCTAGCAGCTGCTGTTGTTGTCATTTTTGTACTTTTAGCCATGATGGCTCCTTTTGATTTATTCCTAAACAAAGGTTTAGGTTGGTAGAATTGTAAAATAAGTAAAAGGGACAATTAGGGACAATATGAAGCATGAACTCAAACAGAAGCAAGAAGAACTCAAGGAATGGCTCAAAAAACTAGGTTTATCACAAAATATATTTGCTGAGAGAGTTTTTTATGAAATCAATGAAAGTGATAATGCAATAGAAATAAAACAATTTGTTGAAAGATTTAAAAAAGCACTCAATAGGGAATCAACTGATGTAGGCTTGATTGAGAGCTATTTAAAGATCCTCTATCAACAAAACGAGTTTTTAAAATTAGGTTTAGTCGTTCATGAGCCATATTGTGATGATGAGTTCTCTGATGCATTTAACAAAAGAATGAAAAAAATCTCCAAAAATATAACAGATAATATTATTAAGAAAGATAATGAGTAAATATGCTTGATTTTTCAGTGATACTTGCTTCCTTGTTACAACTATGGTGGCTGTTGCCTATAATAGTGATTGTTGCATTTTTCAAATCACCTATAGGTAAAGGTATGGTGGGTGAAGGAGTTCTTAACTTTGTCATAAACATTGTCCTGGATAAGAAAAAATACCAACTTCTGAAAAATGTTACATTAAAAACTGATAAGGGTACTACTCAAATAGATCATATAATAGTTTCGCAGTATGGTGTATTTGTAATAGAGACAAAAAACTATAAAGGATGGATATTTGGAAGTGAACACTCAAAGGTCTGGACACAATCAATTTATGG
>CAZGSK010000108.1:0-3501 GCA_964528435.1 uncultured Sulfurimonas sp.
AAAGATCATACTCTTTTTGCTTTAGTTGATGGTGTTGTTGCGTTTGAGAGAAAAGATAAAAAACGTAAACAAGTTTCAATTATCCCCGCTGCATAATTCTACATCTGTTTGAGCTTTGGCTCAAACATTTTTTTCTTACACTTCGGAATTTATTTCCAACAAATAAAACTCAAAATATTTAATAATTTACTTTATAATAGTTTTTTCTTAAGTATTTCAAATAGCAACTAGAAAAGGATCAGACAATGTTTACAGATAGTGTCGAATTAACAGTCTCATCAGGTAAAGGTGGGCCGGGATGTGTAGCATTTCGTCGTGAAAAATTTGTACTCAATGGTGGTCCAAATGGTGGTGATGGTGGAAAAGGTGGTGACATCTGGTTTAAGTGTGATAACAACACTCATACACTTTCACATTTTCAAAGAAAGATGCATATAAAAGCGGACAATGGACGTCCTGGAGAAGGTTCAAACTGTACCGGTAAATCAGGATCTAAAAAAGTCGTAATAGTACCACCTGGAACGCAGATCGTGGATGCTGAGAGCGGGGAGATTCTTTTAGATATGACAGAACACGGTCAAGAGGTGAAGTTTTTAGAAGGTGGTAAAGGTGGACTTGGAAATACACACTTTAAATCTCCTACAAATCAGAGACCGACGTATGCACAGCCTGGTGAAAAGGGTGAAACTCGTAAAATTAAGCTTGACTTGAAACTTATTGCAGATGTTGGACTTGTTGGTTTTCCAAATGTAGGAAAATCTACACTTATCTCAACAGTCTCCAATGCTCGTCCTGAGATTGCAAACTATGAGTTTACAACACTTACGCCAAAACTCGGTCAAGTTAATATTGGAGATTATGAGTCATTTGTTATGGCAGATATTCCTGGGATTATTGGTGGTGCACATGAGGGTAAAGGACTTGGAATCAAGTTTCTTCGTCATATTGAGAGAACAAAAACACTGCTTTTTATGATTGATTTAGCTTCATACCGTGATTTAAAAGAGCAGATAGAAGTTTTAAAAGAGGAAGTGGCATCATTTTCACAAAAGCTTGGAACTTCAAAGTATGCAATAGCATTGACTCGTGTTGATATTGTTCCTCCTGAAGATGTTGAGAGTTTGGTGACAAATTTTATTGAAATGCTAGGACTTGCACCAAGTAAGCAGAGCGAATTTGATTTTGATAGTGAACTTCCATACTTTATTCAAGAGAGTGTAGATGAAACACTGGGTTTTGAGAGAGAAAAGCCATATTTTATAGCACCTATCTCTTCAGCAACGTCAAAAAATATAGAGCCACTGAAATATGCACTCTTTAACTTGGTGCAGTCTGATAGAAAGTAGAAAAGATGAAACGTGTTGTTCTTAAAGTTGGGAGTGCAGTCCTCACGCAAGATGGTGAAATTGCTCTCTCGCGTATGCAGGCACTTGTCAATTTTTTAGTAGAACTTCGTAAAAAATATGAAGTTGTTTTAGTCTCCTCCGGTGCAGTTGCCGGTGGATATACAAAACTTAAACTTGACAGAACAGTTTTGGCAAATAAACAGGCATTAGCTGCTATTGGGCAGCCAGTACTTATGGGTAGATATGCTAAGAAATTTGAAAAACATAATATTGTAACCGCACAGGTTTTAGTTACTGCAGCAAATTTAAATAAATCAGACGATATCAAACGAGTTAGAAATACTGTGGAAACACTTTTGAACAATGGAGTTATTCCAATTGTTAATGAAAATGATGCAACAGCAACTGATGAACTTGAAGTTGGTGACAATGATCAACTCTCAGCCTATATAACAAAACATACAAATGCAGATATGCTTGTTATTTTATCAGATATTGATGCGTTTTATGAGAGTGATCCAAGAAAAAATCCAGATGCTAAAGTGCGTAAAATTGTAAGAGAAATTAATGCCGATATGTTGGAGCAAGAGGTCTCTCCTAACAATGCCTTTGCAACAGGTGGTATTGTAACAAAACTCAAAGCAGCAGCATATCTTTTAAAAAATAATAAAGAGATGTTTTTAGCAAGCGGATTTGATTTGAGCGATGTAAAATCATTTATGCTTGAAGGCAATCATAAGGGTGGTACACTCTTTACAAAAGGGAATTAATGATAAAAGTCATATTTATGGGTACACCCGATTATGCTGATGCTATTTTAAAAGCGCTGATTGCTGATGATGATATAAAAGTAGTTGGCGTCTATACACAGCCCGATAAACCTGTAGGTCGTAAAAAGATTTTAACACCGCCATCGGTAAAAGTAACAGCACAAGAACATGATATTACTCTTTATCAACCTGCATGTCTGCGTGAAGAAGATGTTGTTCGTGAGCTTTTGAAAATATCGTGTGATTATATTGTTGTAGCTGCTTATGGACAAATACTTCCACGTGAGATATTAGATCATGCACCATGTATTAATCTTCATGCTTCTATTTTGCCACAGTATCGTGGAGCATCACCTATTCAACAAACACTTTTAAATGGAGACAAGGAGACAGGTGTAACTGCAATGCTTATGGAAGAGGGGCTTGATACCGGTGATATCTTAAAGATTGAAAAAATTGCAGTGGCTGATGATGAAATGTTAGAGACACTTTTTAATAGGCTCACGCAAGTAGCTACTACACTTACAATCGATGTAGTGAAAAACTTTCACTCCTATACTCCGGTTCCACAAGATGAGACAAAAGCAACATACTGTAAAAAGATAACAAAAGCTGATGGATTAGTGGCTTTTGATGATGCACAGACTCTTTTTAATAAATACAGAGCATTTACTCCATGGCCGGGTATTTATATTGAGAGTAAGTTAAAACTCAAAGAGATAGCCCTTGAAGATAAAACGAGTCATAATGAAGTAGGAAAAATACTCTCTATAGATAAAGATAGTATTGTTGTCGGGTGCAAAGTGGGTACTACTAGAGTTTATAAAGTACAGCCACAATCAAAAAAAGAGATGGATGTTTTAGCCTATATTAACGGAAAAAGGTTGCAAGTTGCAGATTATCTATCTTGATACGATAAACTCAACACAAACATATCTCAAAGAAAAAATTCTTTCAAATGAATTGAAACCTCCCATAGCTGTAAGTGCAGAATTGCAAACAGACGGCATAGGGAGTCGTAATAATAAGTGGATTTCACAAAAAGGTAATCTTTTTTTCTCTTTTGCTGTTGCACTTGAAGATTTACCGCGAGATCTTCAGCTTGAATCAGCATCTATATATTTTTCATATTTATTCAAAGAGATTTTAGTAGAGTCTGGTTCAAAAGTTTGGATGAAGTGGCCAAATGATTTTTATCTAGGTGATAAAAAAATAGGTGGAACACTAACCACTATTATTAATAATAATTTATTATGCGGCATTGGTTTAAATATAATAAAATCACCACAAAATCACTCTTGTCTTGATATAATGGTATCGAAAAAAAGAGTGCTTGAAAATTATTTCAAAAATATTGAAAAAAAAGTTTTATGGAAGCAAGTTTT
>CAZGSK010000109.1:0-3325 GCA_964528435.1 uncultured Sulfurimonas sp.
GCAAATGGGTCAAGATCCACAAAAAGCATATGAGCAGTACAAAGATGCAGGATATCTTCCGGCTATTCAGATGTCAATGGTAGAAGATAGAGTGCTTACTGCACTTTTAAACAAGAAGATAGAAGAGTAAGATGAGCTATATTCCTTATGTAGTTGAAAAAACAGGGCGCGGTGAGCGCTCTTATGACATCTACTCTCGTCTTTTAAAAGATAGAATTGTTATGCTTAGCGGCGAAGTAAATGATGCTGTGGCTTCTACGATTGTTGCGCAGTTTCTGTTTCTTGAAGCAGAAGATCCTGAAAAAGATATTTATTTTTACATTAATTCTCCAGGTGGTGTGGTGACTGCAGGAATGGCTATTTTTGACACGATGAACTATATTCGTCCTAACGTGGCAACTATCTGTATTGGTCAGGCGGCATCAATGGGTGCTTTTTTACTCTCTAGTGGTGAAAAAGGAAAGCGTTATGCTCTGCCTCACGCACGTATTATGATTCATCAACCACTCGGTGGTGCACAAGGTCAGGCGACCGATATTGCTATTCAGGCTGAAGAGATATTGCGTATGAAAAAAGAGCTGAATGGTATTTTGGCGAGCAATACTGGTCAAGATGTTAAAACCATTGAAGCAGATACAGATCGCGATAACTTTATGAGTGCTGCAGAAGCAAAAGAGTATGGTATGATCGATGAGGTTTTAATAAAGAGTGATAAAGAGTAGAAGGAGTTGGAGATGGCAGGTACATTAAGAAGAAAAAAGCGTCGTAGAGATATTGATGAACCTAGTTCTAATGTAGATATGCCTGTTATTAGCGCTCTTGATATGGATAGCTCTTCAAGTGATATTGAGATCTATGCAAAAGAGGTTTTAAATGCCCTCATTTCAGACAACCTTCCTCCTACTCCAAATAACTTCTCCCTTTACTTTGATAGACTTTTGGAGGATAAGAGCGAAAATCTTCGTAAGCAGATTCACTCTATCTTAGAGCTTGAAGAGAATAATGAAGATGAAACTACTATTGCTTTAGAGCAGAGCCTTAAAAAAGGCTTTAGTTCTATTAAGGGTATATTGGGAGTTACAGCAAATCTTTATAAAAATATGTCTTTAATGACAAAGATTTTAGAGAAGAGAAAGCAAGAACTCGCAGATAAGCCAGAAGCACAAGAGGCACTTGCTGTCATTTCAACATTAGAGAATGATGTAACAAAACTTAATACAATTCTTAAAACACAAAGTACGCAGATGCGAACTATCTATGATGACACTGCAAAGATTGTGAAAAATGTAGAGAATGAGACAATTTTTGACAACCAGTTTGGAGTTTACAATAAACGCTATCTTTTAACGAAGATTGAACAGGAAATGGAACTTATTAAAGAGTTCAAACATAAAAGTTCACTCATCATGATAGAGCTTTCTCGTGAACTTAAAAAGAGTATCAAAAATGAAAAAGCAGTGCTGTTGATGGTGCGAACAGTTGCAAGGCTACTGCTTAAAACTTCAAGAAGAAGTGATATTGTTGCTCACTATGGCAATGGTGTCTTTTCTATGCTTTTAAAACATACAGATATTGAGAGTGCGAAAAAAGCGAGTGAGCGTCTGTGTGATCTTGTTTCAAACTCTAACTTTTTCTTGGCAGATCGTGAGATTCAGCTTAAAATCTCAATCGGTGTTACCGACATCGATCCTGATTTTTCTGTTGAAGAGATTGTTGTAAGTGCACTTGATGGTATAGAAAAAGCGTATGAGTTGAAAAACTCAGACTATGCAATATCACTTAGAAAATAGGAAAGAATTTTAAGAGATGAAATTAACTATAGTAGAATATCCGGACAAACGTCTGCGTGAAAAATCGTGTGAAGTAAAAGTTTTCGATAAAAAATTACATCAACTCTTAGATGCAATGAATCCATTTATGATAGAGACAAACGGAATAGGGCTTGCAGCTGTTCAGGTCGGGCACCCTATTCGTGCTTTGATTTTAAATATTCCCGATGAAGATGGGGAGCAACCACCTGAGAATCTTTTAGAGATTATTAATCCGGTTCTTGTTGAAAAGTCAGGTGAGACAACTTATCAAGAGGGGTGTTTAAGTGTTCCTCAATTCTATGAAGATATAAAGCGTTGCGATACAGTGACTATTAATTATCAAGATAGAGATGGAAATACGAAAACATTGGAAGCTGATGGATTATTGGCAATTGCTATTCAACATGAGATGGATCATCTTGAAGGAATTTTATTTATTGACAAACTCTCTTATGCTCGGCGTAAAAAATTTGAAAAAGAGTACAAAAAACTTCAAAAAGAGCGAAAAGCTAAAAAATCTCGCTAATTAATATGGCATTTTGTCATATTTTTTCTATATAATCTAAAAATGAAATAATATAACGACAACTAAAATGAGGTTGTCGTATGAAAAAGATAAAGTGTGCTACAAACGAGGGAATAGAAGCCAAAGTGGTAGATGTTGAAGCTACACTGACAAAAGGCTTGCCCTCTTTTTCTATTGTTGGAATGATCTCAACTGCTATATCAGAGGCAAAAGAGCGGGTAAAATCAGCACTGTTAAGTAATGAATTCTCCTTTCCTCCAAAACGTATAACTCTCAACCTTTCTCCTAGTGAACTCTCAAAATCTGGTTCTCATTTTGACCTGAGTATTGCGCTTTTAATCTTACTTAACGAGAGTACGGAAGATTTTGATGAGTGGTTTGTTTTTGGAGAACTCGGACTCTCAGGCGATGTCAAAGAGAATATTCAGCTCTATCCTTTGGTACTTTCTTTGGCAAATCAAGGTTTGATTAGTAAGGCTATAGTACCGGCAGAATCACTCAAGAAGCTCTCAAAAATTCCAAATGTCGCTTTTTATGGAGTAAACTCTCTCAAAGAGGCGGTTGCGATATTAAAAAATCAAGCAGATACTTTGCCATCAGTAGAAAAAAGTAGTATTGCATACCCGTTTTATGATTTAGGAGGTGAACGATATTATTATGTTAAGGAGTATAAAGAGGATTTCATAGATGTAAAAGGTCAAGAGGTTGCAAAACGTGCAGCACTTATTGCAGCTGCAGGTATGCACAACTTGCTTTTAGAGGGGAGTCCGGGATGTGGAAAAAGTATGATAGCTACAAGGCTTCGCTATATCTTACCGCCAATGCAGATAGCTGAGATTCTTGATTTGGCAAAACTGCAGGTTTTAGAGGGCATTGAACCAGATTTTAAACCGCATCGTCCTTTTAAAAACCCACATCATAGTTCAACACTTGCCTCGGTTTTTGGAGGAGGAAGTCATAAGGCACGTATTGGAGAAGTGGGACTTGC
>CAZGSK010000110.1:0-3306 GCA_964528435.1 uncultured Sulfurimonas sp.
AATTGATGACTTATGATTTGCCATATTAATGTGTCCTTTTTGGGAAATAAGTGCGCAATAATAGCTTAAAGATAATTAAAATTAAGTTAAAGAGTGGTAAAATATGCAGAATTTGCGTTAAAAGCATTTGATAAGTTTCACAAAAAGAGAGCAAATCCTCCCTTGGCTCACGAGTCTCTTTTTATAAAACTTATAAAATGCAACAAAAATAACTAGATATTTTTTGGAGAGAGAATGAGACTATTTGGAACTGATGGTGTACGTGGTGAGGCTGGGACTTTTTTAAGTGCCGAAGTGGCTATGAAGCTTGGAATGGCTGCGGGAGTATATTTGAAGTCTCACGCAGTGACAAACAAGATTCTTGTCGGTAAAGATACACGTAGAAGTGGGTATATGATAGAGAATGCTCTTGTCAGTGGACTGACTGCTGTTGGTTTTGATGTTATTGAAGTTGGACCCATGCCAACCCCCGCTATTGCATTCATTACAGAAAATATGCGTTGTGATGCGGGAATTATGATCTCTGCTTCACACAACTCTTTTGAAGATAACGGGATTAAATTTTTTGATGGGCATGGAGATAAATTTTCTAAAGAGGTTGAACAAAAGATAGAAGAGATATTCTTTAATGATGTGCTCTTGCGTGAGCTTCAGGCTACCGGAAAAAGTATAGGAAAGGCAAAGCGTATTGATGATGTCATTGGGCGCTATATTGTTCAGCTTAAAAACTCTTTTCCTGTTGAGATGACCTTGCAAGGGATGCGCATAGTACTTGATACAGCCAATGGGGCAGCCTATAAAGTAGGACCGACAGTTTTGGAAGAGCTTGGTGCTGAGGTAATTGTGCTACATGACAAGCCTGATGGTTTTAATATTAATGAAGGGTGTGGGGCTCTACATACGAAAGATGTGCAAAATGCAGTTGTAAAATATAGAGCAGATCTTGGAATAGCACTTGATGGTGATGCTGATAGAGTTGTTATTATCGATGAGCAGGGTGAAGTAGTTGATGGTGATCAGCTTTTAGGCGCACTCGGTGTTTCTATGGATGAGAGAGGTGTGCTCAAAGGTGGTGGTATTGTTGCTACTGTTATGAGCAATAAAGGGCTTGATGATTATTTAGAATCTCATGGCTTAAAACTTTATCGTTCAGATGTTGGGGATAAAAATGTTTTAGAGATTATGAAAAAAGAGGGTATTAATTTTGGCGGAGAGCAGAGTGGGCATGTCATACTGCATGATTTTGCAAAGACAGGAGATGGACTGGTGTCTGCCTTAGCTGTTTTGGCACTGCTTATTGCCAAAAAGAAAAAAGCTTCTGAGGCACTGCGTCCTTTTGCACTCTATCCGCAAAAACTGGTAAATCTTAATGTCAAGGAGAAAAAACCACTTGAGGGTATTGCAGGCTTGCGTGAGAAGTTGCTAGAGCTTGAAAGCAAAGGAATCCGTCAACTTATTCGCTATTCTGGAACAGAAAATAAATTGAGAGTTCTTCTTGAAGCAAAAGACAACAAACTTATGCAAACAAAAATGGATGAGCTTGTCTCATTCTTTAAAAAAGCGCTTAATGACTAATCATACATTACGACTTTTGGCCGTGCTTCTTTTTGCACTTGCCGGTATCTTTATAATAGATCAAAATATTAAGTCTCTTTTTGTTGATGGATTTCGTTACTATACAGATTGTATAGATTTAATACTTGTGTATAACAAAGGTGTCGCATTTTCAATGCTTTCGTTTTTAGAGGAGTATTTGAAATATATTCAGCTTCTTTTGGTCTCTGGCGTGCTTGTCTATGTGATTTATCTGCAAAAGATCTGTTATGCTTTGCCAGTGGGAATTTTACTTGGTGGGGCTTTTTCAAATATTTATGACAGATTTATTCATGAAGGTGTTGTAGATATGGTCTATTGGCACTGCGGATTTGACTTTGCTGTTTTTAATTTTGCCGATGTGATGATAGATTTGGCTGTTGTCTGGTTACTTATTTTAAACTTTAAGCCACAGTGGTGCAAAAGTTAAATACATTTTTTGGTATAATTGCCCAAAATATAGTAAAAATACTATTACGTATATAAATAAAAGGAAATTGATGGAAATCAAAGCGAATAAAATTAATGGCGCAAATGCTGAGATAGAAGCAGTAATCTCAATGGATGAGGTAGATGCTAACGTAGAAAAAATTGCAAAACAATTAAGTAAAACTGCAAATGTTCAAGGATTCAGAAAAGGAAAAGTTCCTGTATCAATCATTAAAAAACAGTATGGACAAAAGCTTGTTGAAGATGCAGAAGCTGAGGCATTGCGTGAGGTGCTTTCTAAAGGTTTAGATGAGTTGAATATCTCTAATGAGGCTCTAATCGGTGAGCCGACTATCTCAAAATTTGATAAGTCTGATGACAAAATTGAAGTAGCTGTTAAAGTTGCAATGCGTCCGGAAATCAACCTTGATGATGTTGAGAGCTTTGTACCTGATTTCAAAAAACCAGAAGTTACAGATAAAGAGGTAGATGCAAGAATTAAAGAGATTGCAGAAGGTCAAGCACCTTTAGTTGATATTAAGCGTAATCGCAAAATGAAAGAGGGCGATACTGCTGTTATTGATTTTGAAGGTTTTATTGATGATGTTGCATTTGAAGGTGGTAAAGGTGAGAACTTTGAGCTTCTGTTAGGTTCAGGTCAGTTTATTCCAGGTTTTGAAGATCAGCTTATTGGTGTCAAACGTGATGAAGAAGTTGAAATTACTGTAACTTTTCCTCAAGAGTATGGTTCTAAAGATTTAGCCGGCAAAGAGGCGATGTTTAAAGTAAAAGTAAATGGTGTTAAAGTCAAAGATGAAGTAGAAATAAATGATGAACTTGCCCAAAAACTTTTAGCTAAAGAAGATGCAACTCTAGATGAGCTTAAAGCTGAAGTAAAAAAAGCACTTGAACAAGAAAAACTTGCAAAACTTTACAATGAAGAGTTAAAGCCAAAACTTTTAGAAACATTTGTTGAGAAAATTGATTTCGATCTTCCTGAATTTGTTGTTGAACAAGAGATTGATATGGCAGCAAATAAAAAAGCTTCTACAATGAGTGAAGATGAAATTAAAGAGTTGCGTGAAAATCCAGAAAAACTTGAAGAGTTGCGTGAGAGTTTCCGTGATGAAGCAACACAAAGCGTAAAAGCTACATTTATTATTGATGCGCTTGCAGCAAAACTTGGTGTGAAAGTTGAAGAGCAAGAAGTAATGCAAACTATCTATTTTGAAGCAATGCAAATGGGTCAAGATCCACAAAAAGCATATGAGCAGTACAAAGATG
>CAZGSK010000111.1:0-3294 GCA_964528435.1 uncultured Sulfurimonas sp.
CTAAAAGAGAGTAGATAATGGGTAAAGTATATTTAACAGGTGCAGGACCGGGTGACATTGAACTCCTAACAATAAAAGCACACAGGGCAATCACAGAAGCTGATGTTATCATATATGACAGATTGGCAAATCCAGAAATATTGAAAATAGCAAAAGATGGTTGTGAATTTGTCTATGTAGGCAAAGAAGATGGAAGACATACACTTCCTCAAGATGATATTAATGAAGTTATCTATCAAAATGCTCTGAAACATAATGTAGTTGTTCGCTTAAAAGGTGGTGATCCTTTTGTATTTGGACGCGGTGGAGAAGAAGGTGCATATCTACATGAAAGAGATATTAATTTTGAAATCATTCCAGGTATCACATCAGCTATTAGCGTTCCTGCATACGCTGGTATTCCCGTCACACATAGAGGTGTTGCCGTTAGTTTTAGAGTTGTAACTGGACATGAATCTCCAAATAAAGAGACATCACAAATTCCATGGGAAAATTTCAAAACAGATGATACTATCGTCTTTTTAATGGGTCTTCACAATTTGAAAAAAATCTCTTCTAAACTTCAAGAGATTGGTAAACCAAAAGATTATCCGTGTGCAGTTATTTCAAGAGGAACAACACATGAACAGCAAGTTGTTGTAGGTACACTGCAAGATATCGTTGAAAAAGCAAAAGGTGTCCCTACCCCTGCTCTTATTATTGTTGGAAAAGTTGTCAATCTACGTCAACAACTCCAATGGTTTAAATAGAAATCCTTTCCTATTTTTCACTCTTTATGTGCAGCTTCTATCTCTTTAAGTAAAAGGGCTGCCTCTTTATCTCCATCTTTTGCATTCTCACGCAACCAATATTTTGCCTTTTTAAAATCCAAAGCTTGCATATAGATGCGTCCAACATTTCTCTTTGCACCACTATGTCCATTTTTTGCCGCTCTCTCTAAAAGAGCTGCAGCTTTTTTCACATCTTGTTTAACGCCATCTCCATTATAGTACATAAGTGCAAGATTATATTGTGCCTCACTATTGTCTTGCTCAGCTGCAACTTCAAGCCATTTAGCTGCTTTTTTCAAATCTTTTGATACGTTTGAACCGGTAAGATAAAATATTCCCAAATCCAAAGCAGCTCTTGAACTGCCTTCATTTGCAGCTTTTTCTAACCATTGCAAGCCCTTATTGTTGTCTTTTTGCGTTCCTAGCCCATTAAAGTAGAGATAACTCAAAGCATTCTGAGCATCTTTATCTCCTGATTTTGCAGCTTGACTATAAAGACGAAAAGCCTCTTTATAATTTTGACTTTTATAAGCATTAAGTGCTTCTTGGGAAGATGCAGACAGAGTCACAACAATTAAAGCGCATAGATAAAACAGTTTCACTTCCAATTCTCCTAATAAAGTAATAATTTTCAATATAATTAAAACACTTTTTATAATTATTATTATATCATATTAACCAACTCTTAATTTTTGTTATATTAAGAAACTCACAAGGGAGAATTAGAATGAAAAAGATTCTTTTAGGAATAACTTTGTTACTCTCATCTTTACTATTTGTATCATGCAGTGCAACAAATGGTGTCAACACGGATGCAGCAGAAGCTCAATATACACACTTCGAGCCTACAACACTAAATAAAGTACATAAAGCAATTATTACTGCGGGTGAAGAAGATGGCTGGAGAATGACAGAGTTTAAAGAGAATGCTCTTATCGCTGAAAAAACAGAAGGAGAAGGTGATACAAAAACCGTTACCATCAAATTCTCAAAAGATCATTTCATACTTGATCCAGAAGATAGCAGTTTACAAGATGCTATTGAAGATAAACTCGGTTTATAGAAAAATATTTATATAATTTTGCTACACTTTGCCTAAATAAGCAGGGGTGGTAAAATTATGGATTTTTTTAAATATATTCACGCAGTCGGTACAGGTCTAAAAGGCAATCGAGATCTTAGCTTTGAAGAAGCAAAAGATATGATGCAGCAAATACTCAATCAGAGTGTTCCAAGTGAGCAGATTGCAGCCTTTTTACTTGGCTGGAGGCTCAAACCCGAAACTATTGAAGAATTTCAGGGAGCACTTGCTGCCTGCGATGAAAATATTGTAAAAACAAAAGTAGAAAATTCAATTGAACTTGGCTACCCTTTTGATGGAAAAGCCAAAAATCCTTATATCTTTACACTTGTTGCAAAAGCACTCCAAAAACAACACCTCAACCTTGTTCTTCTTGGCGATGAGAAACAACCTGCAAAAGATGGCATTACCATTCAAGATATCATCTCAAAAATAGAGTTGAGTGACAATATATACTACTTTGACAGAAAAGAGTATTGTAACAAATTACACAAATTGACAGATATACGGAATAAACTTGGACTGCGAACTGGTTTTAGTACCATTGAAAAGCTTCCCGGTGTCACGCAGAGTGACTATGCAATTACCGGTGTATTTCACAAACCCTATGTCAAGAAATATGCACAAATTTTTGCCAATAGATATAAAAAATTTGCACTCATTCAAGGCAATGAAGGGACACCTGAACTTTTTTCTAAAGGTCGCCTCTGGATAGTTGAAAATGAAGACATTCAAGAATTTATTATTAATCCTGAGTACTTTGGCATAGATTATAAAAAATCGTGGGATAAAATAACTCTTGAAGAATCTATTCATCAACTTCAAAACCCATCTGATGAATTTATTAAACTGGCCCGATTAAATGCTGCGGTATATCTTTTTATAACACAGAATGCACCTACTATTGAAGATGCCTATGATATGCTCTCCTAATGGCATTCTAAGAGCTTTTGCCTTACTTTAGAGGGTGTAATCACACCTTCGAGTGCATCACATAGAAAAAGTTCTTCAGCACTTAAAAAGAAAAGTGCTGGATATGTTGTTGTATAAAGCAACTCTATAGGATAACTCTTTTTTGATCTAGCACGAACAATAACTGCAACAAAATTTTCATCAATAGTCTCTATATAGTTTTGATTTAAAAAACTCTCTTGTATAATCTTATTACTTCTTTTACTATCTTCTTCTATTAAAAAAACCAAGATATTTTTATGATTATTTTGTGCCTGTTTTCTTGCAGTTTCATAATCACTTTGCCAAGTAATATAATTTGCGTGAGCAACAACACAGTAAAATAAAAAAACTACTATAAAATATAATCTCATCTTTACCTTCAATACAGTTGGTAAGTTTAAAAATTGGAAAGATTTAACTCCTTCCAACATTCATTATCTACTCCAGTTTTGTATATATTTTTTTGCTTTTTCATCAAGCATTTTCATT
>CAZGSK010000112.1:0-3255 GCA_964528435.1 uncultured Sulfurimonas sp.
AAATTATTTCTCAACTGTTACCGTTTATATTTTTAATTGCAATTATGTATTTTGTGATTATTCGTCCACAACAAAAAGAGGCTAAAGCCAAAAAAGAGATGCTAGAAGCACTCAAAAAAGGTGACAAAGTCATCACTAACGGTGGTTTTATTGTCGTTATACATAAGGTAGAAGAACATTTTTTATCTGTTAAAATGAACGATGACACAATCGTAAAAATTACTAAAGATTCCATTGCAAAGAAGTATGAGGATGAAGCTTAATTATAGAATAGTCATCTTTGCACTGGCAATTGTGTTTGGAATAGTCTTTTCTGTTCCATCTCTTTTACAGACAGAAGGTGGAAAAAAAATAACACTGGGTCTTGATCTTCAAGGTGGTTTACATATGCTTTTAGGTGTAAAAACCCAAGAGGCATTGAAATCTCGCATCAAATCCATTGCTGCAAGTGTGAAACACTATGCTGATAGAAATGATATCTTGATTGATGGACTTACATTTGATGAGAGTAGTGTCCGTTTTGAGGTGCTTGACAGTGATGAGATTAAAGCTTTTGATGAGTTTTTATCAAAGATTGAAGGTGCTAAAGTTGAAAAAAACGGCAGTGTGATTTCTATCTCATTTACACCTAAAGAGATAGAAAAAATCAAAAAATTAGCTATTACGCAGGCAATAGAGACAATCAGAAACAGACTTGATCAGTTTGGACTCTCTGAACCGATAGTTGCACGTCAAGGAGAAGAGAAGATACTTGTAGAACTTGCAGGTATTAAAACTCCACAAGAAGAGCAGCGTGCACGTGAGCTTATCAGTCGTGCAGCAAAACTTGAGCTTATGGCTGTTGATGAAGATAGAAATGCCCGTGTTTATAATATGAGTGATGCAGATGCAGCATCGTACGGTGATGTGATTTTACCAGATGCAAAAAATCCTAAAATCAAATATCTTGTTCATGAGATTCCTATTTTAGATGGCGGTATGCTTACAAATGCAAATGTTGGATTCGATCAGAATAATCGTCCTGTTATTAACTTTAAACTTAATTCCGAAGGGGCAGAGATCTTTGGTGACTTTACAGGTGCAAATGTAGGAAAACGTCTTGCAATTGTTCTTGATGGTAAAGTCTTTTCTGCTCCAAATATTAATGAGCGTATTGGTGGAGGGGCTGGACAGATCTCTGGAAACTATACGGTCTTAGAAGCAAAAGATTTAGCGATCGCACTTCGTTCGGGAGCGCTGCTTGCACCGATTTATTTGATGGAAAAACGTTCTGTCGGGCCAAGTTTGGGAGCAGACAGTATTAAAGCATCTATGATTGCTCTTATTGGTGGATTTGTTTTAGTTATCGCCTTTATGGTCGTTTATTATCGTATGGCAGGTGTTGTTGCCAATATTGCCTTAATTGCCAACTTGTTACTGCTTTTGGCTGTGATGAGTCTTTTTGGTGCGACACTGACACTTCCTGGTATGGCTGGTATTGTCTTAACAGTCGGAATGGCCGTTGATGCCAATGTAATCATTACAGAGCGGATAAGGGAGCTTATTTATGAAGGCAAATCAATGCATAAAGCCATAGAAGATGGTTATTCTAATGCAATGACAGCTATTTTAGATGCAAATATTACAACATTGATTGCTTCGGTTGTGCTTTATGTGTATGGAACAGGTGCAATTAAAGGTTTTGCAATCACGATGAGTATTGGTATTTTGGCTTCTATGCTTACGGCCATTTTAGGTACACACGGAATCTATCAGATGCTTGAGTCGAAAATGAGTAAAAGTAAAAACTACCGTTTTTGGTTTGGGATTAAAGGATAATTATGGAGTTTTTTAAATATAAACACCCACTGAATTTTATGGGTAAGTCAAAAATTGCTATGGCAATTTCTATTATCCTGATTCTGGCTTCGTATGCGATTCTTGCAACAAAAGGTCTTAATTACGGGATTGATTTTGCCGGTGGAACAATCGTTCAGGTCAAATACGACAAAAAAGCACCGATTCAAGAGATGCGTGAGAAGCTAAAAGAGAATAAACTTTTCAATAATGCATCTATTACAGAATTTGGTTCGCCTGATGAGGTTGTTATTCGTATGAAGACAACGACAGGTAGTGTTACGCAAGATATTGGTGATGTAACTCGTGAAGCGCTCAAAGGAACAGGAAATTTTGAGATTCGTCGTGTAGATATTGTTGGTCCAAAAGTAGGTTCAGAGCTAAAAGAAAAGGGTTTAATGGCACTTTTTCTCTCTGTTGCAGCAATTTTAATCTATGTAGCATTCCGATTTGAGTGGCGTTTTGCAGTGGCTTCCATTGTAGCTCTTGTTCACGATGTCTCTATCTCTATGGGTGCTGTTGCACTCTTTCAGGTAGATGTCAATCTTGATGTACTTGCTGCAATTTTAACACTGCTTGGATACTCGCTGAATGATACAATTATTGTCTTTGACCGTATTCGTGAGGGGATTGTAAAGTCTAAAAATGTAAACTTGGCTGAGATCATTAACGAATCTATTACAAGAACTTTGGCGCGTACTACATTGACGTCACTGACAACATTCTTTGTGGTCTTTACGCTCTTTATGTTTGGTGGTGAGATTATTCATGCCTTTGCATTTACGCTTCTTGTTGGTATAATTGTTGGTACATATTCATCAATCTTTGTTGCTTCTCCTATACTGATGTTGTTTGGTTTTGATGTGAAAAAATACCATGCAAAACTAGCTGAGAAAGCAAAACGTGAAGCAGAAAAAGAGAGAATGAGAGCACAATTTGAATCAGGAGTAATGTAATGGATTGGGGTAAAGTAGTATATGTTTTCTTTTCATTAATGAGTTTGACATCGATAGCAGGGTTTTTATATGAACATACTGCTACTTCGTTGTTTGTAGCAGCAAGTGTTAATCTTATCTCAACAATTTTAAAAATTGGGGTAAGAAATCTACTCTCAGCTGAGCTTTTGGCATCTTCGCTTGTGGCAGATCTGCACCTTATTCCTGCCTTTGTATTTTTGGTGATAATACATAATGAGTCGTGGGCAATGGCATTGGCAATTGGTGCACTGATAGCAAATATCTTCTCAATGGGGCTTGTTTATATAGAGAGCTCAAAAACACACGAAGAGTATTAATAGATTTTAATTAGGATAAAAAAAGTTGGAATATAGTGCAAAAAATATAGAAAAAAAATGGCAAGAGTATTGGAAGAAAAACGAGAGTTTTGAACCAAGTGAAGATTTTACACAAGAGAAGAAGT
>CAZGSK010000113.1:0-2934 GCA_964528435.1 uncultured Sulfurimonas sp.
TGCTAAAACTTGCAGTATTTGACTTTGATTCTACACTTATGGATGGTGAAACAATAGACTTTTTTGCCGAGGAGTTGGGAATAGGTGATGAGGTAGCGCTTATTACAGAAGCAGCAATGAGTGGAAAGTTGGATTTTTTTGAATCATTACAACAAAGAATAGGGCTTTTAAAAGGGCTTGATTTTGCAGTAGTTGAAAGAATTTCACATAATTTGCCCTATATGAAAGGAGCGCGTGAGACCATAGCAGAGCTTAAAAATCGTGGGATGAAAGTAGTCTGTTTTTCTGGTGGATTTAGAACGGCAACATCATATGCTAAAGATATTTTGGGTTATGATGCAGATTTTTCAAATGTATTGCATGAAAAAGATGGCAAGCTCACAGGGCTTATTGGTGGGGAGATGATGTTTAACTTCTCAAAAGGCGATATGTTAGTACGTTTGCAAAATGTACTTGGTGTCAGTGAAGAGGAGACGCTTGTGTGTGGTGATGGTGCAAATGATCTTTCTATGTTCGCTCACGCAGGAACACGTGTAGCATTTTGTGCAAGAGAGATACTGCAAAAAGAGGCAAATATAATTATTACAGAAAAAGACCTCTCATTAATTTTAAAGGAAATATAACGTGCTAGAAAATACAGTCTGGAGACAGTATCACAGTGAAAATAATTTTAGAGATAAAATTGCAGAGTTTTGTAAATTAGAGAGTATAGATTTGATAGAAGATGATAAGCTTCTTTACAGTGTAATGAAATCAAAACTGACAAAAAAAGAGCTGAAACTCTTTGCAATGGATTGTGCCAATGTAAGTGATGAAGAGCTGAAAAAAGAATTTTCGTATAATGATGAAGAGCTTCAAAAAGCGAAATTCAAACTCTATAAAAAGCTTAAGCAGGATAAAACACGTTTGGATTTTCGAGAAACAAACGCGACTGAAATAGAGTAATTTTAGATTGCTAGTGCAGTAACACTTTGAGTGTTACTCTTCTGGATTTTTCTTTATCTTCCATGTTGTCTTTTGTAACAGTTTTTGAAAAACTGTAGCCGCTTCCACTAAGAACTTTGCTAAGCCATTTTTGTTTTTGTCTCTCTTGTGCACTAAATATCTCACGCAGGACTGAAAAAGAGCGTTTCATAGAGAGATCTTCATTGTTAAGATAACGATTTTGGAAGTTTACATTTTTCCATTCACTTGAAGTATGACCATTGATCTGCAGAGCCATAATCCTATCTCTATTGACATATAAAAAGTTTACAAGTTTTTTTGCCACTTTCGATAAAAATCTTTTTTGTTGCTGCGTGAGCTTATATTTGCCGACTTTAAAATAGAGTGCTTTATCTGTAAACTCTATTGTCAAATCCTCTTTGATGTTGAGTTGATGCTTTTGTATCTCATCTGCAAAGAGTTTAGAGAGTGCATCATAGAAGTTTGTGGCTTTTGTAGAGACTTGCGCTATCGTTGCATCTTGATTGAGCTTGAGTATCCACATATTCCCCTCTTGAGAATAATCATCTGTATGAACACCTGCAACGGCGACCTGAGAGTTATGTAAAATATCAAGTGCATAAAAGATGTCAAAGTTTTCTCCACCATAGTGTTCTTGTTTTAGCATAGAGAGATCAGAATCTATAAGCATAGCAAGACCATCTGTATTATGTTTGTCTTTGACATAACCGACACCCATAAGTGTTCCATTTGAGAACTCTTTGATATCTAAGATTCCTGAAGGGTATGTTGTACTCATCTCTTTATCTGCTAGAATATTATTATAAAGATCAAATTTTACTAGCCGAATATGCTCTTTTTTGATTTGATTATATTGAATGAGACTGACAACAAAGGTATTGTCACGCAGACGTATGATTTTTTTAGGGATTACTAGATTTTCATTACGCTTGTTGTGTATAAATTGATTGAGCCAGATTCTATTTCCATTTTCTGTCAGACGCATAAAGGTTACTTCTCGTGTTTTTTCTGATGCCATAGTGCTTACTACAAGTAAAGAACCATCTTGTGCTTCAACTGCATCAATACCATTGTCATCAAAGCGTGTACCATACTTTTTACTCCAAAGTATGTGCCCATCTTTTGAAAAACGTGTAATAAAAATATCATTGTTTCCAAGACCGGTTTGAAACATATTGTCAGTTGTTGCACGTGAGGTAAATGAGGAGCCAACAGCTAAAACACCACCGTCACTCAGAAGAATGAGATTACTCATTCTGTCGTAGTTTTTTGTACCAAAGATTTTAGAGTAGAGGATGTTCGCATTTGCATCAAGTTTAGCAACCAGTAAAGATCCATCCATGGTATAGCCACCAATAAAGTAACCGTTAGTAGGTGTCTTTACAACAGCTACGGCTTTGTTGAAACGGCTTAGTTTTGCTGCTTTTTGTAAGATGATTTCTGCTTGCTTATTTACTTTTACAAGGCTCATCTGTGCACCATATTTGTTCGAGACACTTGCTAAATAATCAAAGGCATCAGTATATGTTTTTGAAGGATTTGTATTTTGTTTAAACTCATTAGAAAATCCTACAGCAGTAATGCTTCTGTCGTGATCTTCAGTGATGTCAAAAAGTGCTGCATTAAAAGGTTTGTGAATAATTACAGAGAAATCGGTGGCAGTTTTTGCAAAAGAGAGCGTTACAAGTGTGAAAAAGAGTAGGAGTAATTTCATATTATTGCTTTTTTAAATAGTTAAAGCAATAAATATTCCTAATTTAGAAGTGGTACCAAGGCACCGAAGAAAACCTTATTTTAGGTTTTCAAAAGGTGCTGTTACAACTTTTTTACGAGTTACAACATATGGTACGAACGCAGCTGCACGAGCACGTTTGATTACAGTAGAGATCATATCTTGGTGACGTTTACAGTTTCCTGTTAAACGACGTGGCATGATTTTATATCTCTCTGAAAGTGAAAAACGTAGGT
>CAZGSK010000114.1:0-2932 GCA_964528435.1 uncultured Sulfurimonas sp.
TCCTTCAATAAAGAACTAAAATAATGCTGATTATATCGCAGTCAGCCTTAGTATAGATTAAATATTGCGTTTGTTTTGAGGAAGTCTCAGTTTGTTACTATTTGAGACATATAACACAAAATGATATTACATATCATTCTGTGCTAGGTCTCTTGATTGAAGAATTCTGTTAGTACCTGTTGATTGTGCGTAGTGTAAAATCTCTTTAGCCTGTTTCATTGCTTCTTCTAAAGAGGTATTATTTGGTTTAATGACAAAACCACCACTTATTGTAATCTGAGTAGTGCCTTTATGTGGAATGTTGAATTTGAGTTCGGCAATGCTTTGTCGTATGATCTCAACATCTTTATAAGACTGCTCTTTTGATGAACGGGAAAGCACTATAGTAAATTGATTGAAATCTGTTCTTGCAATCACATCAACAGCCTGTTCATGTAAAGAGATTGTATAGGCAATCTTTTTAAGAATAGCCTGCGTGACATCTTGAGGAAAGACTCTGTTTGATTTGGAAAAAGTATCTACTTCTATTACAGTTACAGAGGTAAAGTTGCTCTCTTTGGTATGTCTTTTTGCAGAGTATTGATTTATAAGTCCTTTATGATTGTTTATACCTGTTACAGGGTCAATAAAATCAGGATTATTATTTGAGACATTTTTTCTATTCATACGTAAAGCAATGGCATCGACTTCTTGAGAATATATAGTATAAGTTTTTTTATTTTTATCTGCTTGATATAAAAACTCGATATCTTTATAGATGGCATTGAGTGCACGACGATAGTAAATTGTTGCTAAAAATATAAGAATGAAGATTATAATAACACCGTTTTTTACAAAGTAAAACTTCTCTTCATTATAGTTAATGCTTTTTAAAAGCATTGAATCTATATGTTTATTGATTGTAGAGAGCGCCTTGTCGAGTTCTTCTTTTGCTTGTTTTTCATTTTCTATATTTTTTGTGTTTACATAGTATTTTTTTGCAGCTTTGTTAAAAGTGTCTGTGAGCTCTGAGAGTTTTTGTAGATCTGCAAAATATTCCTGCTCATTTTTAAGAATATATTTATCAATATATGCATATTTATAGAGTGTGCGTAATTTGTTGATTTCCTGATGCAGGCGGGTGCTTTTTCCATTAAATTGTATAAGTGCGAGTTCTAAGTCACTTTTATCTAATTTTGTAAGTGTGGAAATAATCTTTTTTTGATTTTGTAGATTATCTACTTTATCAAAAGATAAACTGTGTTCTAAAACAAGAAACATAGCGAGTATGGCGACAAATAAAACAAAAAGTAAATATGTATTTAAGTTCTGAAATATCTTTTTTATTGATTGCTTCATAAATATTTTTCCTAAAAATGTTATAATAACTTACCATTTTATATCGGTTGTAATTAACAATAGCTTAAGAAAAAGAAGAGTTTTTGAATTTAGAAAATTATTTTATATCACTTTTTAACAATAAATATATTGGTGATGATGCTGCATGCATTGATGGATATATCTATTCAAAAGATGCTTTTTTTGAAGATGTTCATTTTAAAAAAGAGTGGATGAGCTATGAACAAATAGCTAAAAAAGCGATGCTTGTAAATATTTCAGATGCGATTGCCATGAATGCAAAGCCTTTATATGCGCTTTTAAGTGTTGCTATGCCTAAAAGTATGTCAAAAGAGGATATGAAAGCACTTGCAAATGGTTTTAAAAGTATTGCAAAATATTATAATATAGAGATTATCGGTGGCGATACAATAAGTAACACGAAGTTGGATATAACGGTGACAGTTGTTTCAAAAAGTAAAAAACCATTGCACCGTAGAGGTGTAAGAGAGAACTACTTTTTTGCATACACAGGAAAACTCGGAGCAAGTGCAAAAGAGCTTAAAAAACTTTTTAATCTTGGAAAGATTCATAAAAAGTCAAAATTTGTAGATATACAACTTCGGGCTGCTTTTATAGAGAACACGCAGCGTTTTTTAAAAGCCGGTATGGATATTTCAGACGGACTCTTTAGCGATTTGCAAAAATTGACAGCAATAAATAATATTGGTGTGAGTTTTGAAATAGATATTTCTCAATCAGTAGGATGCAGTGGTGAAGAGTACGAGATGTTAGTTGCTTTTGACAAGCGAGATAGAAAAGCCGTTCTTAGGCGAGCTGTGCAGAGCCGAACACCTTTAAATATTTTTGCAAAGGCTTCACGCAATAGATATAAAAACAGATGCAAAGCGCATCACTTTTAAAAATTAGGAAAAAAACAGATGGATAGATTTTATTCGCTTGCTCACGCAAGTATAGATTTTCACTTTAAACAGTCTCCACGGGATTTTGTTGTAGAAGAGATACCTCTTTATGAATTTAGTGGTGAGGGGGAACATCTCATTCTCTTTATACGCAAAAAAAACTTCTCTACAACAGAGATGATAGGGCAGATTGCCCGTTATCTCGGTATAAAAAATAAAGAGATAGGCTATGCGGGACTAAAAGACAAGCATGCTATGACAAAACAGTATATATCACTGCATAGAAAATATGAAGAGGCGATGGAAAACTTTAATTTTGAGGGAATTAAAATACTCTCAAAAACCTATCATAACAACAAGATTAGAATAGGACATCTTAAAGGAAACCGTTTTTACATCAAACTCAAAAAGGTAAATCCGACAAGTGCTGCGAAAATTGATGAAGCTTTAAAAAATATTGATAAGCAGGGAATGCCGAACTTTTTTGGATATCAACGTTTTGGAAATGACGGTAATAATCATATACTCGGTGAAAAACTTGCAAAAGGGGAGGCGCGTGAGCGTAATCCTCGTGTAAAAAAACTCCTTATTAATGCGTATCAGTCACATCTTTTTAATCTTTGGCTCTCACGCAGGCTTGAGATCAATTCACTTGTGAGTAGTTTTGAAATAAGTGAGTTGGAATCACTGCT
>CAZGSK010000115.1:0-2800 GCA_964528435.1 uncultured Sulfurimonas sp.
GAATTTTACTTCCTTTTCTGAGGTATTGGTTCGCAACTTCGGCACTTCTTCCAAAGAAAGTGATATCTACAAAACATACTTCCTCTTTTTTCTCACCATTGCTAGTGAATTTACGGCTAGTAGCTATTGCAGTTTTTGCAATACCCATACCTGCTTGAGAGTAGCGCAGTTCGATGTCACGTGTTAAGTTGCCAACTAAAATTATTTTATTAAACATAGGTCTTCCTTACAATTTATAGCTTACGCTATTACTCAGCTGCCGCTTCTGTAGCTGCTTCTTCTGCTTTTGGAGCTTCCTCTGCAGGAGTCTCTTCTTTTGCCGGAGTTGCTGCTGCTTTTTTTGCTTTTTCAACTAAAGCGTTCCATGCAGTTACTTCACGATTTGTGCTATATTTAATAGTTACAAAACGAAGAAGGTCTTCATTGATACGGAAACGTCTTTCAATTTCAGCGATTGCAGCAGGTGCTACTGAGTAGTAGATTACATGGTAATAACCACGTTCGCTTTTTTCGATTGGGTATGCAAGTTTTCTCATTCCCATTGCGTCTGTAGCTGCGATTTCGCCGCCATTAGAAGTTATTATCTCTTCAACATTTTTTACAGCTGCAGCAATTTCTTCAGCAGTAAATGTAGGTTTTACGATTACTAGGTTTTCGTAGTTTCTCATATAGTATGATCTCCTCTTGGTATGCCTTGTTACGGGCTTTTGTTTCCCTTTCGGATCTAAATATAGCTTCACAAATGAAGTTACAAAGAGAAAGGAACGCGCAATTATACAGAACTATTGCTTAAAATAAGCACATAAAATCTATTTATGATTAAGCATGACAAAATGCAATAAAATTATTTATTTATTATTTTTAAGGTATAGTTTCAAAAATTTGAAAAAAAGTTTTAAGATGGCAAAACGAAAAAAAAGTAAGAAAAAAAACTCTAGTTCTAAACTCCTCAGTTATATTGCATGGGCACTTGCGCTTATTGCTTTAGCTTTAAGTTCCTTATTGATTGGATACTATTTTGGTTTTAGTAGTGCAAAAGAGAAGTTACAAACAAGTGCGAATGTGAAAAAAGAGCAGAATTTACGAAAATTACCAAAAAAACCGGCAAAGAAAAGTGTAGAAAAACGCTTAAAAGAGGTACTTAAAAAAGAGGTAAAAAATTATAATTCCGCTTCTCATGAGATTGATAATGAGGCTTTGGCAAATCCGCCAAAAGTATCTGCTGAAAAACCAAAGCTATATGCTTCTAAACCAAAATTGGCAATTATTATTGATGATGTGCAAACAGCTTCTCAGGTCCGTGCAATACAAAGTCTTAATCTTCCTTTGACAATGTCATTTTTACCGCCAAGACCTGCCCGTCCAAACTCTGCAAAGTTAGCTGCAAAACAGAGTTTTTATATGGTGCATCTGCCAATGGAGGCGATGCATTTCAACAGAGAAGAACCTTATACCTTACGGGTGGATGAATCACAACAAAAAATTCTGCAAAGAATTGCTACTATTAAAAAACTTTTTCCTAAAGTAAGATATTTAAACAATCATACAGGAAGTAAATTTACATCTAATGAAGTAGCGATGAATAGACTTATTTTTGCATTGAATAAATATCATATAAAATTTGTGGACAGCAGAACAACAGCAAAGACACAAGCGCCTAAAGTTTTGAAAAATTTTGGACTTAAATATGTTGCCAGAGATGTCTTTTTGGATCATCATATGGACAAACCATATATATTAGGGCAGATAAAAAAAGCTATTGCCGTTGCAAAAGCACATGGACATGCAATAGCTATTGGGCATCCGCATAAAAATACCCTAGAAGCTCTTTATGAATCAAAAAAACTTTTTAAAAATGATGTAGATTTGGTTCTTATAAACGAGATATATTAATACTATGATACAGCAGATAGATTTTCACATTGATGCACTCGATGGAATGAAAACATATCCTAAAGAGCTGTTTTATGTAGGGAATACAGGGTTACTACAAAAGAAAAAAATATCTATTGTCGGCTCACGCAGACCTAATCAGTATGCACGTGAATTGACGACACAGCTTAGTAAAAAGCTAGTGGAAGCGGGGAGTTGTATTGTCAGTGGCGGTGCAATTGGTATTGATGCCATTGCACATAAAGCAGCAGCTGGAGAAAACACCATAATGGTTGCCGCAACAGGACTTGATAAACGCTATCCTGCAATTAACAAAAATCTTATTGCCGAGATTGAAAAAGAGGGTTTGGTCCTGAGCCAGTTTGAAGCGGGAACTCCCTCACAGAGATACAATTTCGTACTAAGAAATGAACTTGTTGTTGCCCTTGGCGATGTTTTAATAGTAGCTTATGCAGATGAAGATTCTGGAACGATGCGAAGTGTTGAGTATGCATTGAAGATGGGAAAGCAGATTTATGTTTTTCCTCACAGAATAGGTGAGAGTGAAGGTACAAACAGGCTTCTTTTAGAAAAAAAAGCTGAAGCTATCTATGATATAGATGCTTTTGTGAGAACAATTTGTGGCATTAAAAATAGAGAATGCAGCAGTGTGAAAAGTGATGATTTTTTAGAATTTTGTAAAACAAATCCACATTATGATGAGGCGTTGCAAAAGTTTCCAACAAGAGTATTTGAAGCTGAACTTAGTGGCATAATTAAAATTATAAATGCAAAAGTCTATTTGTGTTGACATTTTAGAAATATCTAAAAAGTCAACTATTTAATCTTCTTCAATATTGAAAATTTACAATGGCTCTTAAATTTTTTACTTTTACATCTCTGTTTTGCATAGGAAGCTCTGTCGCTC
>CAZGSK010000116.1:0-2790 GCA_964528435.1 uncultured Sulfurimonas sp.
GGTGCCATGCACCTTTGATGTCTGTAAATCTTAAATCTACAAATTGAACTTCATTCTCTTCACAAAATGTAAAGAATTCTTCTATGTTATTAACGAATTTTCCCATTAATTTTCTCCTGAATTTTATCTGTACATAGTATATCTCAATAATTAATAATAGCAGGTTTAATTTTGATTAAAAAATAGTCATCTTATTGATTTGTTTCGTAAAGTGATAGTTTTAAAATTTTATTTTAAAGCTTGAACCTTCATTGAGAATACTCTTGACTTCTAATGTAAAATTGTGAAGATTTACAATGTTATTAACTAAAAAGAGTCCTAAACCAAGTGAGTTGTCCCATTTGTTTTTATTGGCACGATAGAACTTTTGTGTGATGTTTTCCAGATCTTTTTTAGATATTCCCATTCCGGTATCAATAACTTCAAAACTATCTTTGGTGATGTGAATGTGAACTTCATCTTCGGAGTATTTAAAAGCATTTTCTATTAAATTGCAGGCAACAATGCTAAAAAGGGTTTCATCTGCTTCTATAGTAACTGTTTTATCTCCACTAATGATGGTTTCTCTCTCTTGATAGTTGATTTTGATATTTTCTACACACTCGTTGAGCAGTTCATAGAGGTTGATGGTTTTTTTGTTGAGTTTTTGTTGTTCACTGTCGAGTTTGATGGAGAGGCGAAGTGTATCAATGAGTTCACTGAGTTTTACTCCGTTTTTATGAATTTTTTCTAAAAATTTTTTACGAATATTAGGGTTGATATCTTCATCATCAAGCAGTGTTTGCGAGTAGCCATTCACTACTGCAATGGGATTTTTAAATTCATGGCTTATTGCAGAGATAATGTCATCTTTTTGTTTGTTGGACTCTTGGAGTCTTTGGGTGTATTTAGATTTTTGTTTCTCTTTTTTTACGATGATTTGTGAAACTTTTGTCAAAAGATTTGTAATATAGGCAAACTCTTGTGAATAGTCAGAGTTGATATAGGTTGATTTTTTCTTTTTTGTCAGTGATTTGAGAAAATCTACTATCTTGTTTGTTTCATAAGAGATCTCTTTGTTAACCTTATAACTAGCCATAAGAACGGCAATAAAAAATATAATGATAGCAGCAAAGATTTTTAATCCAAGGCTAAATATTTCATTTTGAATACCTTTAATCTCTTGCGCTAGTCGAATATAGATAATGTTATTGTCAATAGTGAACTTTTTGACAACATAAAGTAGATCTGTATCAAGTGTTTTAGAGTGACGGATTTTATATCCGATACCGTTTTTCCTTGCTTGTATTATCTCATCACGGTATTTATGATTGTCCATTGTTGTTTTGTCTTTATGCGATTCTGCGAGAATAGTACCATTTTCATCAATGAGAGTGAGTCTGAGATGGAGTCTCTTTTTGACATCCAGGGCTAATTTGTCAAGATTTGTCTCATTTTGGAGAGTGAGAGAGAGAAGTTCAATGTCTTGCGTGAGAGCATCTTTTGTGCTCTCAATATAAAACTCATAGGTCCAGTAGTAAACGATAGCGCCTACAATGAGAAAAAGTGTGAGAAAAAGTGTTAAAAATTTTCTAAGAACAATCTGATGAAACTTTAACACTTAGAGTCTCCTCTCTTTTTTCTCTTATTTTAGCAAATTAGTTGTGAAAGTTTCCACCTATTTTGATATAAACAAGAAGATTTGCTACAGCAATTGCTCGAGAGGCGATTTTTTCACTTTTTCTAAGCGCTCGAAGCATTTTGTGGTACTTTTTAAAAGAGTTTGCATTTTCAGCTTGCTCAACAAGATTTCTCTCTATCATCTCATAAAGATCATCTGCTTTATTCTCTTCAATAAGAACTTCTTCATACATCTCTTGAAGTTCATCTGTATCATCAATCTTAATCATAGCGATCGTTGTGCTAATGGCTTTTACAGTAGAAGCCTGCATAGGCAGTGCATATTCATTGATGGTTTTTACATCAAGGTCATTACATACATCTGTAAAACCACGAATAAAACTCCGTGTATTTGAGCAGGCACGTGAGAGCTCATTTGTGATTTTTAAATAGGCTACTACCTGACGTAAATCTCTTGCTTCTGGTGTATAGAGTGCTAAAATCTTGATAATTGCATTGTCAATTTCATCTGTTTTTGAACTGATGTTTTTAATATAGCTTCTTGCTTCACTGAATTTTTTTGTATCACAATCTTTGAGTGCTTCTAAAATAAGTTCATTTGCTTTTACAAGCCCCTCGCCTATGTTTATTATCTTTGTTTTTACATCATTTAAATTTGTTTGAAAAGTTGCCAACATGTTATCCGAATCTCCCTGTAATATAATCTTCTGTTTGTTTCTCTTTTGGATTTAAGAAGATGTTTTCTGTCTTATCATACTCAATTAAATCTCCAAGATACATAAATGCTGTATAGTCACTGATACGTGAGGCTTGCTGCATATTGTGTGTAACAATGGCAATAGAGACATCTTTTTTAAGTTCAACAATAAGCTCTTCAATAGCACCTGTACTGATAGGATCAAGTGCTGAAGTCGGTTCATCAAAAAGAAGTACTTCTGGTTTGACCGCAACTGCACGAGCAATACAGAGACGTTGTTGTTGTCCGCCTGAGAGCCCCATAGCTGATTTGTTAAGTCTATCATGTACCTCTTTCCAAAGAGCTGAGCCTTTGAGGGCAATTTCAACTCTGTCTGAGAGTTCACTTTTGTTCTTGATCCCTGCAATTTTAAGTCCATAGGCAACATTATCAAAGATGCTCATAGGAAAAGGTGTCGGTTTTTGAAAAATCAT
>CAZGSK010000117.1:0-2606 GCA_964528435.1 uncultured Sulfurimonas sp.
TACTCTAACTTTTTCTGTCATCAGTGATGATCTCCTTTAGTTTGTTCATATGTTTATCTTTGTCTCCACCTCTGCACTCTCGCATGAGTGCTCTAAGAATCTTTTTATCCTCTTTGAGACAATTTTGACATAAATAAAAACTTCGTCCAACTCCGCTAAACGAACTTATCTCTCCATCTTTACACTGCAGTCTTAACAAATTTTGTTGTTCGTTTCTTTCTCTGCAGGAGAGGCACATCCTTGTTGGTTGATGAAATTTTTTCGCCATTATATCTAAATCTTACTTTATTTAATAGGCTTATCGCTCTATTATTAGTCCATTGTTATCAAAATCCAAAATTTTCACTCCAAAATCTGGAAATTTTTGTTTCATACGATTGGCAATCATAGCAGAATCATCATCATAAACAAGCGAAAAAAATGTAGAACCACTTCCAGAAAGTGTACTCATCAATGCCCCACTCTCATAGGCCACCTTTTGTACAGAAAAGAGTTCAGGAAGTGTTTTCATTCTTGCTTTTTGATGAAATCTGTCTTGTGCTGCAAGCTTTAACATCTCCCAATCTTCATTAAAAAATGCCGCAACAGTGAGTGCTGTATGAGAAAGATTATAAATTGCATTCTCTTTTGAGTAAGATTTTGGCAAAATTGTACGAGATTTTGCAGTATTCATCTGCTTGTTTGGAATAACAACAATAGCTTTAAGGTAATCTGGCAGATGTTTTTTCTGAGAAAAAACCTTATTTTTTTCAATCGTAGCAACATTAAATCCACCCATAACAGCCGGTGTGATATTGTCAGGATGTGGCTCATAGACAAGAGCATGATTTAAAATTCTACGTTTGCTTACACGAATGCCAGCAGCTTCATGTGCTGATGCAATTGCAGAGACAATAACAGCAGACGAGCTTCCAAGTCCACGTGACATTGGAATCTGATTATAAAATGTAAATTTAAAGTTTTGTTTTTTCTTTGTAAGGCGTGAATAGTGTTCATTAAAGATTGAGATAAAAAGATTATTCCCTTTTAATCTTGGGTTATGCTCTCCCTCTCCTTTAATACTGACACTAAAAAATTTTGATGGATGGAACTCCACACGATTACGAAGGTCAACTGCAAGACCCAAAGTATCAAAACCTGGTCCTAAGTTTGCAGAAGTAGCGGGCACACTTATTGTCACTGATATTTTCCTATCCAACAGCACCTATTTCATAGAGTGGTGTTGCGTTTGTACTAAACTCATCATAATCCAGTTCATCAGGTAATGTAAACTCTGTTTTGGGAACTGTTTGAAACTTCTGAGTTTCTATTTTAGAAGCGATTTTAACAAAACATAGCTTTCCTATCGCTTTTATCGGTTGATTTTCATTAAAATAAAAAGCATCCCGTGCGTAAAGCGGAATCTTTTTTAATACCGAAAGAGATTTTAAAAAGATATAAGCAACTTTAATAGCCATAAAACTTCCCGGTCCATTGGCGTAAAAAAGCTTTTGAACCTCATATTTTTTTAAAATTTCCTCAAATATAACTGGCAACACATCAGAACTTTTTTCATCTGATGCTATCGTCTCTATAAGCTTTTGATCTTCATAAATACCTACAAGTATTGGTGAAGTAAGCGTAATGAGTAGAACATCTACTTTCTTAGGCATATGCTTTTTCTAACTCTCTCATTTTTTCACCCACGACTTCAATGACTTCATAATTTTCCTTATCTCCCAAAAGAGCCAGTGTGAGTTTATGATTGAGATCATGACTGCCTGCCAATGCCTCATAATTTCCAATAAAATTCATCCCTATTAGGCACATATCACCAATAGCATCGAGGATTTTATGGCGTACAAATTCATCCGGAAAACGAAGCCCTTCAGGATTTAATATCTTTTTTTCATCCAAGACTATCGCATTTTCAAGTGAACCACCAAGAGCAAGTCCTTTGGAGCGCAGATACTGTACTTCATGTAAAAAACCAAAGGTACGTGCACGTGCTATCTCTTTTTTATAACTCTCTTTTGTAAAATGAAGAACATAAGCCTGCTCTTGAATAACTGGATGTGGAAACTTGATTGTAAAATCATAGTTCAGATCCGGTGAAGGGGAGAGTTTAACATACTTTTCACCCTCTTTAACCTCAACCTCTTTCTTAATGCGCATAATCTTTTTTGGAGCATCAAGCTCAGCAATACCAGCCTCATCCAAAAGCATACAGTAACTCGCACTGCTTCCATCCATAACAGGTACTTCATCAGCATCTACTGTTACTTTTAGATTATCAATACCATACGCATAAATAGCAGAAAGCAGATGTTCAATTGTAGAGATAACATGCCCGTTTTTACCGATAACTGTTGCCATTTTTGTATCAACTACATTCTCGGGCAGCAGAGGAATAGAGACATCGACATCAGAACGGTAAAATACGATACCGCTATTTGCTTCAAGCGGTTCAAGCTTTAATTTTACTGGAGAACCTTTGTGTAAACCTATTCCGACAAGCTCTGCACTCTTTTGTATGGTAGTTTGATACATAATTTTTCCTATTGTTGATCAATAATCTTTTTAGCGTTTTTAATTATATCACTAATATTGAGTTTTATCCACTGTTT
>CAZGSK010000118.1:0-2543 GCA_964528435.1 uncultured Sulfurimonas sp.
ATTATTACTATTATTACTCTTTTTTACAGAGCTTTTTTCATCTACATTACAGTTAGCAACATCAGCAAATCCATCACGTTTGAACCCAATTTTAGCAACAGACTCCTCATCTTCAGAGATAACAGGTTTTTTATTTAATGGACTTGTAAAGTATGATAAAGACAACAGAGAGATTATCGGTGATTTGGCAAAGAAGTTCTATTTTAAAGATGATACAACACTTATTTTTGAGCTGCGTGAGGGAGTAAAGTGGCATGATGGGAAGCCATTTTCTGCAAAAGATGTTCTCTTTACCTACAAAACACTCATTTCAGATAAAATTGTCTCTCCATACTCCTCAGGATTTCGCTTTGTAAAAGATGTCAAACTCTTAGATGATTATAGTGTTGAGGTTGATTATAAAAAGCCTTACTTTAAAGCACTAGAGACATGGATGATGGGCATACTTCCTGAACACCTTTTAAAAGATGAACAAAATTTGATGAGTGCTTCGTTTAATACTCATCCAATCGGTACAGGACCTTATAGACTCACGCAGCTGGAATTTTCTAAAAATATTGAGCTTTCAGCCTTTGATGACTATTTCAAAGGGCGTCCCAAAATAGACAAGATCTCTTTTCATGTTATAGCAGATCCGATGACACGACTTTTGATGCTTAAAAAGGGAGAGCTTGATATGGGGAGTATTGATCCTTTGGTTATGGAGAGACAACTCAAAGCTGATTTTTTTACGAAGTTCAATATTTACGAGAAGATTTCACTCTCTTATACATATCTTGGTTTTAATCTGCGTAAAAAAAAGTTTGCAGATCCTCGTGTACGTGAGGCGCTCTCTTTGGCAATTAATCGTGAAGAGTTGGTTGATATTTTGTTTTTTAAACATGCTAAAGTCTGTACAGGACCGTTTCTTCCGGGAAGCAGTGCCTTTAATCCGGATATAAAAGCACCCAAACAAAATATAAAACGAGCCAAAGAGCTGTTGCGTGAGGCTGGTTATGATGAAGCACACCCTTTTGAGTTTGAGATAGCAACATCAAACTCCAGCTCTATTCGTCCTTATGCCGCAGAGATACTACAGTATCAGCTAAAAAAGGCAGGCGTGATTGTGAAGTTACGTGTAATGGAGTGGCAGGCTTTTTTAAATATGGTGGTTTTTCCACATAACTTTGATACGGTTTTACTTGGCTGGGGGCTCTCGCCTACACCTGATCCCTACCTTTTTTGGCACAGCGATAGTGATAAAAAAGGGGGTTTTAATTTAGTGGGTTACCATAACAAAAAGATGGATAGACTCATAGAGGAGTCGCAATCTTTAATAGAGAAAGAAAAGCTTGCAAAGATCTGGCGTGAGATGTTTACTATCATCACGCAGGATAACCCCTATCTCTTTCTCTATATTCCAAACTCCATTACGGCAGTGAACAAAGATATCAAAAATATTGAACCTGCCCTTGGTGGCATTTGGCATAATTATATTTCATGGGAGAAAAATTGATAATACTATTTGATTTAGATGGAACACTGATTGATTCAACCGAGGCAATTTTAGAGAGTTTTCATTATGCTTTTGATTTTTACGGGTATTCACATCCAAATGATGAAGACATTAAGGCTTTAATAGGGCATCCCTTAGATGTTATGTTCGCTCGTCTTGGTGTAGAAGAGGAGAGAGTGTGGGATTTTGTAACAGTTTATAAAGAACATTATAGAGAGATCTCTACACAAAAAACAGTATTACTGCCTTACGCAAAAGAGGCTGTAGAACTTGCAGCTTCCTTCGCAGAACTTGGAATTGTTACGACAAAAACAGGAAAATATTCACGTGTTTTAATGGAGTATTTTGGCTTGATGAATAAGTTTAAAGTGCTTATTGGACGTGAGCATGTAGAGCATCCAAAGCCTCACGCAGAGCCTATATTAAAAGCATTAGAGGTTTTTGATATAGAAGAGAAGTCAGATGTATGGATTATTGGTGATACGGAGCTTGATATGATGGCAGCAGAGGCAGCCGGTATAAAAGGCATAGGAGTTCTTAGTGGATATGATTCAAAAGAGACACTAAAAAAATTTACTAATGTTATTTTTAGTGATGCTTATGAGGCTGTAAAGTGGTTAAAAAGTAGAAAATTATCACATAATTCACTGACAATATAATCTATAGCCTATCATCAAGCTACATTTAAGTCCCGTTTACCTAAAATACTCATAAATAGACTTGATAGAAAATACTAACAATATTTCTTGACAAAAGAGAAGGAGAATTTATGCTAGAAATCAGATGGCATAGTCGTGCAGGTCAAGGTGCTGTAACAGGTGCTAAAGGTTTGGCTGATGTAATTTCTACAACTGGGAAACATGTGCAAGCATTTGCATTTTATGGTTCGGCAAAACGTGGAGCTGCGATGACAGCATATAATCGGGTGGATGAGAAGCCAATTTTAAACCATGAAAAATATATGGAACCCGATTATGTTTTTGTAATTGATCCTGCGTTAGTTTACACATCTGATGTAACAATAAATGGAAAAGAAGATACAAAATAT
>CAZGSK010000119.1:0-2387 GCA_964528435.1 uncultured Sulfurimonas sp.
TAAGAAACTTTTTATCATAAAGTATGGTACTATTACTATTATATGAAGTCAAGAGCAAAAAGGCAAAAAATATTATGAGTATAAAAATAAGACAGGCAAAGGCTGAAGATGCGCCTTTTTTAGCACAAATGATGCTACAAAGTACAAGAGCTGGAAAAAAAGATGGGCTGTTTGATTTAATTTTTGAAACAAATGATAATAAACAACTTTTAGAAAAACTTGCAAAGCTTGCAACAACAGAAGCAAAAAGCCATTGTAACTATAGAAACTTTTTGATTGCTGAAATGGATGGAAAAAGTGTTGGAACACTCTGTAGCTATGAGCCTCGAAAAGCGACAAAAGAGGTCTTTATAAAAGCACTTCAAGAAGTTGGATGTTCTGAAGATATTGAAAATACATTAAGTATAGTTTATGAGTGCGAACTTGATATCAGTCGTACTGCAATAATGTTTGATTTTATGGAAGAGTTGGAGGGCTTTATAGATGTGGGTGTTCTCAAGGCTCTTATGCAAAAGTCACTGCTTACAGCACGTCTCAAGGGCTACAGTATTGCACAGACGGTTATTGAAATAGGTTCACTTGAAGCGGAGCTTTTTTATAAAAAACTCGGTTTTAATGTTATTGATGAAAAAGAGTGTGAGCGCTATAAAGAGACTTTTGGTCGCACTGGGCTTAAACTTCTTTCTGTTGAATTTTAGGATCTATTCATAGAACTCTCACTCTTAAGTGTTTTGCCATCGCTCTTGGCAATAGCACTTGCTCTTTATTCACGCAACGTGCTTATATCGCTCTTTGGTGGTGTAATAGTTGGGCTTTTCATACTTCAAGATTTTTCTTTTTTTGCAACACTTGATGCTGCCCTTTCGCTTTTTATTGCTTTACTTTCAGAAACTTGGATTGCAAAAACTTTAGCCTTTGCTATTTTAGTAGGGAGTGTAATGGAGCTTTTACAAAGAAGTGGAGGTATAGCTGGTTTTGTAGAGTATATGACACAAAAGTCAAAGCTTGTCTCTTCTGCTCGTTCGGCACTTATGGTTAGTTATATTATCGGTATTATTATTTTTATTGAGTCCTCCATTACTTCTCTTATAGCCGGTGCAGTAGGACGTCCGTTGTGCGATAGAGAGGGTGTGCCTCACGCAAAGCTTGCGTATGTCTGTGACTCGACCTCGGCACCTGTAAGTTCACTTATTGTACTTAACGGCTGGGGAGCACTACTGCTTGGACTGATTACGACACAGATAGATTTGGGACTGATTCATGGAGATAGTCTAGAGTGGCTTTTAGAGAGTGTGGTCTATAATTTTTATGCAATCAGTGCTTTAGTAGTCACCTTTTTAGTTGTTTGGTTTGGCATAGATATTGGTCCAATGAAGCAAGTAAAAGCAGCATCAACACATACAAAGGTACAAACACTCAAACATGCACCAATACATTATATGATTGCACCCATTGTCGTGATGATTGCTTCTGTATTTCTCTTTTTATACCTCACGGGAGAGGGTAATATTTTAAAAGGGAGTGGTTCTAGCTCTATCTTTTATACTATGCTGACAACACTGGGTTTTATGTATGTATTGTATGTTTTAAGAGGAAAAATGAGTACAAAAAGTTACTTGTCGGCAAGTTTTTATGGTGCAAAAAAGCTTTTTGGTATTGCGCTTATTCTTCTGTTTGCTTTTGCTATTGGAAAAGTGACTGTGGAGCTGCATACCGGACTCTATCTGGCATCTTTGGCAAGTGATAATCTCTCGCCTTCTCTCTTAGCTGCCGTTATTTTTTTACTGAGCTCTGTTATCTCTTTTTCAACGGGAACCAGTTGGGGAACATTCTCTATTATGATTCCAATTGCTGTACCGATGGCAGTAGGACTCGATGCAAATGTAGCTCTTGCAATGGGAGCGGTTATTAGCGGTGGAGTCTTTGGAGATCACTGTTCACCCATCTCAGATACGACAATTATCTCTTCTTTGGCTGCAGATTGTGATGTCGTAGAGCACGTAAAAACACAATTGCCTTATGCTCTCATAAGTGGCGTGATTGCATTTTTACTCTTTGTTGTGTTTAATTTCCTAGGTAGTAGTTAATAGAGTAACGCATATCATCGTCGAGGTTTTCCATGGAGCTTAGCATCCAGCGCAGGTATCCTGCATCTTCTTGTGCTACCTCTTGGAGCGTTTTTCCTTTATGCTTTCCAAAACGAAAGCTCTTTACCAAAATAGGAGTATTTGTCAGATCGACCATCTTTTCAACAGGATTTTCTCCCGGAAATTTTTCTTCGACGGCTTTTCGGAGTTTTGTTAAAAAGAGTTTGAGAACCAGTACATCACCGATGGCATCATGGGCTTTTACTTCAATTCCAAGTGCATCAGCCTCTTTTTGTTCCT
>CAZGSK010000120.1:0-2371 GCA_964528435.1 uncultured Sulfurimonas sp.
GAATGAAAAAATATCTCAAGGTTAAAATACCAGAAGGATTTGATTTTACAATAGTAAGTGGACTCTCCAAAGAGGTGCAAGAAAAATTGGCACATTTTTCACCACCAACACTTCAAGCAGCCATGAATATTTCAGGAATTACGCCAGCAGCGATAGAGATTTTACACATATATATAAGAATGGCAGCAAAAAAACAGTGAAAACATTTTATTACGTACATACAGGACATAGAATAGGTTTAGATAGGTTTCGTCGTGCTGCGGCGATAGTAAAAAAATTTCAAGATAGCGATATTACGCTTTTAACTTCCGATTTTCGTATTGCACAGATTGCACGGGAATATGGTATTGAAAATTGTGTAGGCGTTGATGTTGTACGCAATATTCCTTATATTGCAGAAAATGGAGATCAGCTTATTTTTGATTCTGCTGAGGCAAATCCTTTGATGCTTGAAGATATGCGTAGCTATTTTTCAAAATTTATTCGCATAAGCGATAATCCAGAAGAGATAAAAGCAGAAAATGAAGCACTTATTTCACCTTATTTGGAGGGAGATGGTATTTGTAGGTCTCTAGCTGTAGATGATGCTTTCTTGGGAGATTTTACAAAAGATATAGAGTTGAGTTATTTTTTTGGTGATGATGATTATGAAAAAGATATTCAAAAGCATTTTGATTTTATAGAGGGCATAGATGTGCATCTTCAATTGGGCTTTTATTACTTTTTGGATTATGAAGATATGCTCAAAGAAAAATTTAAGAACTATTTTGAGTTTGAAGCTTATGATACAATGATACAGCGAAGTAAAATTCTCTTAAGTGCGTCTCCTCAAGCAATTATTGATTCTTTGGCAAGTGGGGCAAAACCTATCTATTTTCAAAGAGATGATTATCCCCAAGATTTTCTTCCTCTTTTTGAAAAATTAAATATTCCAATAGTAAAGAATTATGATAAAAATCACTTATCAGTGATATTAGAAACAATAAATGATAGAAAATATGAAAAATTCGAACTAAATAGTAACAAAATTTTTGATTTTATAAGCGGATACTTAAATTTATGATTACTTAAAACTTTATTGGTATATAATAAGTCTTTAGTAAAAAATTTCACAATAAGTGAGTGAACATGAAAAACAGTAGCCGTAGAGGTTTTATGGGGAAAGCATTTGGTGCCGTTGCCGGCGTTGGTGCAGTCGCTTCCTTATACGCGATGAAGAGATCTTGGGATCCTTTACCGAGTGTAAAAGCAGCTGGATTTACTACTCTTGATATGTCAGCATATAAAGAGAATGAATTAGTAACAGAAAAATGGAGAGGGAAGCCAATCTTCGTTTTAAAGCAAACTGCGGATATGGTGAAAAAAGCTCAAGCTAATCCAAAAGATATGGAGAGACTGATTAAAATCGGAAATGACTATTTTATGGTTTGTGTAGGTCTTTGTACGCACCTTGGTTGTATTCCTGGATATAATCCTGATGAACAGAGTTTCTTATGCGCCTGTCATGGTGGTATGTATGATTTTACTGCTGAAGTAACAAAAGCACCACCACCACGTGGCTTAGATATTCCTCCTTTTAAAATTGATGGAATGAAGTTAGTTTTAGGTGAAGAAGGACCTGAATATAAGAAGATGCTAGAATCTGGCACAACTCTTAAAGTATAAGCAAAGGAAGATAAATGGCGCATTTTACAAAAGCAACAAGCCTGCACGATTGGTTAAATCAACGTTTAGCTATTGATACGCTTCGTCGTGTTCTGGCAACAGAGTATTGGATTCCAAAGAATATTAACTTTTTATGGGCAATGGGGATGGTTTTAGCTATCACTTTTGGTCTATTATTAATTTCAGGAATCTTTTTATTGATGTATTATCAACCAAATGTAAATCTTGCATTTGACAGTGTTAACTATACAATTATGCAAGAAGTTGGTTATGGTTGGTTATGGAGACATGTTCATGGTGTTGCGGCATCTGTTGTGTTTTTAATCATCTATATTCATATGTTTACTGGTATTTACTATGGTTCATATAAAAAGGGTCGTGAGATGATCTGGCTTTCAGGTATGCTTCTTTTTGTTGCGTTCTCTGCTGAGGCATTTTCAGGTTATATGCTTCCATGGGGACAGATGTCTTACTGGGCTGGTATGGTTATTACTAACTTATTCTCAGGTGGTTCACTGCATGCAGATGGTTTAGTTGAATGGATTCGTGGGGATTATGTTCCTGCTCAAGCGTTCTTAAATCGTTTCTTTATGTTACACGTTCTTCTTATTCCTTTAGCTATTTTAGGTCTTATTGGTTTACACTTTGGTTCACTTCGTATTCCACACGTAAACAACCAAGATGGTGAAGAGATTGATTTTGAAGC
>CAZGSK010000121.1:0-2311 GCA_964528435.1 uncultured Sulfurimonas sp.
ATGAAAAACTTTGGCATGAAAAAGCTTATGCCTATGATGTGTATGAAAGTAACACTTTAAAAGCAAGAGTCTATTTTGACCTTGAAGCTAGAGAATCTAAACGCGGTGGAGCATGGATGCACAACTGGCAGTCTCACGCAACAAACTTACAAGGAGAAGAACAACTCGCCTCTGCTTTTGTTGTATGTAACTTTCCACCTTCTAGCAAAGAGCAACCCTCACTTTTACGTCATGATGACGTAGTAACACTCTTTCATGAGATGGGACATACTATTCACCATCTTCTCAGTGTTATCAAAGAGAATGAAGTCAGTGGTGTCAATGGTGTAGAATGGGATGCAGTCGAATACCCAAGCCAATTTTTGGAAAACTTTGCTTACGAACCCAAAGTACTCAAACTCTTTGCAAAACACTACAAAACCAAAGAAGTCTTACCAGATGCAATGATAAATAAACTCGTCCGTGCAAAAAACTTTCTCTCAGCACTTGGTATGCTCAGACAATTAGAGTTTTCCATCTTTGATTTTAAACTCCATTCGAAACTTTATCAGAGAGAGGAAGTCCAAAATCTACTTGACTCCATTAGAGAAAAGACCGCACTCATCAAACCGCCAGCTTACAATAAGTTTCAAAATGGTTTTGCACATATTTTCTCAGGTGGCTATGCTGCAGGATACTATAGCTATAAATGGGCAGAAGTACTCAGTGCCGATACATTCTATCAGGTTGTAGATGAAGGTATTTTTGACTCACAAACTGCAAAAAAATACCGTAATATCATTCTACATTTAGGAGGTGCAAAAAGTATGCAGGATCTCTACATAGAACTAATGGGAAGAGAAGCCCAGCCAGAGCAACTTCTGCGCCTAAACGGAATAAAATAGTGAAGTTCTTTCTCTTTTTATTCCTGCTAATCACTACACTTTTTGGAGAAACATTGAAAATAGCAACATATAACGTAGAAAATCTTTTTGACCTGCAAAGAAGTGGGCATGAGTACACAGAATATATTCCAAATACAAAAACGAATTGGAATGCAAGAACATATAAGATAAAACTCCAAAATATTGCAAAAGTTATTAAAGATATCAATGCAGACATCATAGCACTTCAAGAGATAGAATCACTTCAAGCACTAAAAGATCTTCGATATACTCTTAAACGTATGGGACTATACTATCCCTACTATAAGATAGCAAATCTAAAAAACACAACAGTTAAAGTTGCTCTTTTAAGTAAAATACCTTTCATCTCAACTATGGAAGTTTCTGTCACGCAATCCTATAAATATAGAAATATTTTAGAAGCAAAATTTAAAATTGGTTCTCAATATCTCTATATCCTAGTAAATCATTGGAAAAGTAAAGTAGGACCGGAGAGCATGCGGATTGTATCTGCTAAAAAACTCCAAAAAAGAGTTCAAGAACTAGGAGTTGATAAAAATATTATAGCTCTTGGTGACTTTAACTCTGATTATGAAGAATATATACGATTTAAAAGAAAACGCAAACTCAATAACACAGATGGCATTACAGGAATAAACCATATTTTAGGCACCATAAACTATAAAAACAATGCAACTCATACAAATATATCAAAGGGGGATTTTTATAATCTTTGGTATGACAAATTAGATAAAGAGCAAAGATTTTCATATATTTACAGAGGGAAAAAAGAAGCAATGGACAGTATTTTAATCACATCAGCACTTCTTGACAATAAAGGTTTAGAGTATAAATCCCGCTCAATTCATTCTCTACAACTACCATACCTTTTTAGGAAAAAATCTATTAACAGATGGTATATAAAATGGGGGAAACCAAGACGTCACTATGGACGAGGATACTCAGATCATCTTCCTGTTATTGCAGAATTCACTTACTAAAAATATAGGCGTTAGCCTATGTTGATTTGCTTTAGAACGATGTTAAAACTTCGCTGTTTAGCATACAAAAAGCAGATAAATAAGAAAAATTCAGGTAAAAACAAGATCAAAGAAAATTAAAAAAGTAAGAAGAAAATTGATCAACTAGGCAGCGACCTACATTCCCACACCTGAAAGGTGCAGTATTATCAGCGATGAGAGGCTTAGCTTCTGGGTTCGGAATGGGTACCAGGCGTTTCCCTCTCTCTATAGCCACCTAGACAAGATCAAGTCTAAATTCATTTGAAGTAATGAACTTAGAGTTGATCTTAGAATAGATCAGAGTGAGTTTAATGATTGCTCATTAATTATAATTGGTAAAGTCAACAGAAAAATAACTGTTATAGATTCTCACCTATTTAGCGTAATACACTAAATAAGGTAGTG
>CAZGSK010000122.1:0-2181 GCA_964528435.1 uncultured Sulfurimonas sp.
TTCATAAAAGTCCTAAATATTTTATGGTAGTATTATACCATTTATTAAATTTAATCAATTTGGATCGTTATTATGGAAAAATTTTTACAAGAGGCGAAAACTGCAAGCCGTGTTTTTAACACACTTAGCGGTGCCGAAATCAACAGAGTATTAAAAGAGATGGCAGAAGCTTTGCGCGCCAATACCATGGAGCTTTTAGAAGCAAATGCAGTAGATATGGCTCAAGGCAAAAAGAACAATCTTTCATCGGCACTCATGGATAGACTTCTTTTGGATGAGAGTAGAATAGATGCAATGGCAGTTGCTGTTGAAGAGATAGCAGGGCTTAAAGATCCAGTAGGAAGAGTTCTTGATGGATGGGTCACTGAAGATGGACTTAAAATCGAGAAAGTATCCATTCCTATTGGTGTGATTGGCATTATTTATGAATCACGTCCAAATGTAACAAGTGATACAGCAGCACTTTGCTTTAAAAGTTCAAATGTCTGTGTACTCAAAGGTGGGAAAGAAGCAGAGTATTCAAACAAGGCTATAGCAAAAGTATTGCAGGCAACTTTAGAGAAAAATGGTCTGCCACGTGAGCTTATCTCTTTAATTCCAGACTCCTCACGTGAGGGTGTGGCAAAATTAATTAAGATGGATAAGTATGTTGATTTGATTATTCCTCGTGGTGGCGAAGGACTCATTAAATATGTAAGCCAAAATGCTACGGTAAGTGTTGTAAAACACGATAAAGGGCAATGCCATACCTACATCGATAAAGATGCAAATATGCAAGATGCAATTAAAATTGCCATCAATGCAAAAGTACAGCGACCAGGTGTTTGTAATGCGATGGAGACACTTCTTGTCGATAAAGCTATTGCCAAAGAAGCTCTACCACAACTAAAAGAGGCATTTGATGCAGCTCATACAGAACTTAAAGGTTGTTCAACGACGCAAGAGATCATTACTGTGGCTCATGCCGATGATGAAGATTACGATACAGAGTATTTGGCAAATATCTTAAATATAAAAGTGGTAGATGGTGTTGAGGGTGCGATAGAACATATTATCCGTTTTGGTTCAGGACATTCGGAAGCTATTATTACACAAAATATTACAACAGCAGAGATTTTTTTAAACGGCATAGATGCAGCAGCACTCTATGTAAATGCGTCAACACGTTTTACTGATGGGGGTGCTTTTGGTTTTGGTGCAGAGGTTGGAATATCGACAAATAAACTGCACGCAAGAGGTCCTATGGGAATTGAAGGACTAACAACATATAAATATAAGATTTATGGAAATGGGCAGATAAGATAATGCAGAGCGTAAATGAATTAAGAGATATAAAATTTTTTGAAAATCTTTCTCTAGAGGAGTTAGAACAACTTGCAACTATCTCACGCAAGCGTAAATTTACAAAGGATGAAGTGCTTTTTTATGAAAAGGATGAGCCTCGTTTTTTGACACTTTTGACAGATGGTATTTTAAAAGTTTATAAAACAGATCCTAAAAATAATGAGATAATTCTTCATCGTTTTTCTCCTAAAGTTTTAATTGCTGAAATGGCAGTTTTAGAGGGAATTCCATATCCGGCTTCAGCAGCATTTGAGACGGATGGAGCCGTTATAGAGATAGATTTTATAAAATTTAAAGAGAAATTTTTATGTAATCCTGATGTTACTTTTACATTTTTTAAATCACTTACACAAAAGATAAAATATCTCGAAGGTGTTATTGCGCTTAATATTGTTCTTGATTCTACTGCCAGAGTTGCAAAATATATCTGCGACAATGAAGAAGCTTTAAAAATGAAACACAATCAATTGGCACAATATCTTCACATGACACCAGAGACACTCTCTCGTATTTTTAAAAAATTTGCAAAACTTGGTTTTATTGAGAAAGAAGGAACTAGCTATATTATTAAAAATAAAGAAGCTTTAGCAATACTTTTTGAATAATTGGCTTCTTTATTGACATATGTCAATAAATGTTTTAACTTCTTGGATTACAATCATGTTGATATTTTAAGAAAAGGATTTTATATGTCACATATTCCAAGTGAAGCACAAAAGATAGAAGTTGAAGGTGCAACAGTAGATTGTTTTAAACTTGCCAAAGATGGTGAGAGTAGTTACTATTTTGATACATCAAAAGAGGGTCCTCCTCATCCAATGGTAAATGCTATGAGTT
>CAZGSK010000123.1:0-2109 GCA_964528435.1 uncultured Sulfurimonas sp.
ACGTGATGCCGTGATGGATAATGCCTTGTTAAAAGGTATGAAAACTTTAGTGATTACAACAGATGAAGAACTCGAGATTGCAAATGAGACTTATTTGCTTATAAATCAGCTATCTTCATCTCATACGTTTCAATAATTTCATCAAGTGCAGATTGTTCTTTTTCTAAAGATTCAAACAGCTCTTCAACTTGATTTTCCATCTCTGAGACACTTTTTGAGAGTTCAATAAGTGTGGCACTTTCACCACTATTGGAGGCTTCTATAAGCTCTTTATGCTTGATTGAGAGATGGTTTTCAAGTTCCATAATCTCTGCTTCAAGTTTATCTACTTTTTTCTTTAGCGGTGAAGTGAGTTTATTTCGCTCACGCACAAGCTCAGCACGGAGTTTTTTATTCTCTTTTGTTGTTGATTTTGGAGCAGTTTTTACTGTTTTTTTCTCCTCTTCATCTTCATCCCAGCCAATTTTTTCTAAAAAGGCATCATAGCTTCCATCAAAATATTTGGCTCCATTTTTTGCAAAGATAATAAGTCTGTCACAAACACGACGAAGCAACGCTTCAGAGTGCGTGACGATGATAGTTGAGCCTGAGAAGTTTTGTATGGCTTGCGTGAGCGCTTCTATGGACTCCATATCAAGGTGGTTGGTCGGTTCATCTAAAAAGAGCAGATTAACCTCACGTGCAATAATTTGTCCAAGCATTACACGGCTTTTCTCCCCTCCAGAGAGGAGTGAAATCTTTTTGTCTGCCATATCTCCGCTAAACATCATTGCCCCACAGATACCTCGCACAGTGGCTTCACTCAATTTTGGATTAGCGTTATAGATCTCATCCATTACGCTGTTGTTTGGTGAGAGATGGGCTATGTTTGTCTGTCCAAAGTGGGCAAATTGGGTATTTGCATTGAAGCTAATCTCTCCACTGTTTGGTTGCAGAAGTCCTGCCAAGAGATTTAACAGCGTTGACTTCCCTTTTCCGTTCTTTCCGATAATACCAAGAGTTTCACCTTTTGCAAGGGTAAAAGAGATATTTTCAAAGAGTTTTTGCTCCGGAGTATAACCAAAACTGACATCTTTTACATCAAGGAGGACTTTTGCAGGAGTATTGGCGTAGTTAAAGTTAAAGTTTAGTGAGGCATCTTGAGCAATATCTTCTAAAATATCCATCTTCTCAAGCTGTTTTACTTTTGATTGTGCAAGTGCAGCAGTTGAAGCTCTTGCTTTGTTTTTGGCAATGAACTCTTCAAGCTCTTTTACTTTTTTATCTTGTGCGATTTTTTGTTTTTGGTGCAGTTCATCATCACTTTTAAGTTGTGTGTAAAATTTCTTTGTATCTCCCGGGATAACTTTGATATTTTTACGTACAATTCCTGCAATATGTGAGCAGACACCATCCATAAAATCTCTGTCGTGGGTAATTAAGATAATTTCTCCCTCAAAACTTCTTAAAAAGTTTTTGAGCCAACGCAGAGAGACGATGTCTAGGTAGTTGGTAGGCTCATCTAAAAGGAGTAGATTTGGTTCGGTAACAAGGAGTTTTGCAAGATTAATACGAATTTGATAGCCACCTGAAAAGGAGAGTGGATCTTTTTGTAAATCTTCAGCACTAAAGCCAAGACCAAAGAGAATCTTCTCAACTCTATAGGTGTCATACTGCATCTCTTCATCAAGTGCGAGTGCTGCCTCTTGGCGAAGAGTTTTTTCAGTGAAAGTAAGATGCTGTTTAAGTGTACCTATCTTATAGTTTTTTGGAATGATAACATCACCGCTGTCAGGGTGTTCTTCACCTGTGATGATTTTAAAGAGGGTTGATTTGCCACTTCCATTGCGTCCGACAAGACCAAGACGGTTCCCAGCATTTAGTTTTAGGTTGAGGTTTTTAAAAAGTTCTTGTGTTGTAAAGTTTTTAGAGATATTTGTTAATTGAATCATAAACGTAAGTTTACTCAAAATAGCTTTAAGCGCTTGTTATAAACAAGTAAGAGAGTTTGTTAAAAAAAGTATTGGATAGTAAATAAGAGGTTTAAACTCCTGAAAACAGGAGTTTAAAGAGATATTAAAGTGGAGTTACGTTCTCAGCTTGTGGGCCTTTTTGACCTTCACCGATCTC
>CAZGSK010000124.1:0-2106 GCA_964528435.1 uncultured Sulfurimonas sp.
TTCAAAAATATATGTTCAATTTTTTCATTTTCAATCTTTAATGTCAGCATAATGAGCCTTCCTCTTTTAGATAATAATATTATAGCATAAGAGGACGAATTCTTTTAAGGTGAAGGGTTTTAGCTCTTTGTTATTATTTTTTCCATTCTTGTGTTTTTTCATAAGTATTATAAAAACCCCAGTATAAGAAGTAGGGATTTCAGGGCTTAATACTGTCATAATATCTACCTTTTAAGTCCGCTAAAAGTCCGCTTTATATGAAAAAACATGACTTTTTTAGCTTAAATTTGAAGATAGTATATCATGAGAGAAGCCCCATTTCAAGGGGCTTAGAGAGATTTGATGAAATTTGCTAAAATTAGCCTACTGAATCACAAATTCTGTAAAATAGATACCTTTTATTCTACCGTCACTTAGCATTGCATTGAGTGTGTCCATAATCTGCTCAGAGACTTTCTGTTTCCCTTTTTTTGAAGATATCTCTTCAAGTGTTTTAGAGGATAAGATGCGAATGATTCTATCTCTTAGAACCGGTGCTTTTGCATCAAGTTCAAGACTCAGTTCTTCTCCTTCAAGCTCAAGAGACATAGTGACTTTTAGATATCTTCTTCCTGAATCACTTTTTAAATTTACCGTAAAAGTATCTAACGGGTAGAGTATGCCTATCTCATCAAGTTTTCTTGTGTCCTCAAAAGTAGTTGAATTTTTTCTACTGTTGTGTTTAGATACAGTTCTTTCTTTTGCCTGAGGAGTAGATGTGGCATCTACTGCTTCATCATCACCACTCATAAGCAATACTGCTGCAACAGCACCGATAATAATGATAAGTATTAATACAACGATGATAATTATCATCAGTAAATTACTTGATTTTTTCTCTTTGGGTGCGGATTCTTCTTCTGTTGTCTCTTCTTTTGCCATATCTCTTCCTTGAATTATATAGTTCTGTTAGTATATCGAAAATTATAAAAAATAATTTAGGCTAATCTTGTAAAACTTGTTCTTTTAGTGGTAAAAACTCATAACTATCTGCATTATAGAACTCAATTTTACCTGTTTCAATATCATAATACCAACCATGAATGTGCAGTGTACCATCTTCAAAGCGTTTTTTTACACTTGGGTAACTTAAAATGTTGTCAATCTGATTGATAATTGAGAGCTTTTCTGTCAGACGCAGTAGTTCCTCTTTATCAGCATTTGCACCAAGACTTAAAATGGCTGATTTTTTTGCATTTTCACCTAGTTCGAGCCATTTTTTTGTATGAATAAGTGATGCATCTTCCATAGGTTCGTAAAGCGCTTTACATGCACCACAATGGGTATGTCCACAAATAATAATCTCTTGGACTTTGAGTACGCTAACTGCATACTCAATACCTGATGCAGTAGCATGGAAATCTTCATCAGGTCTATATGGTGGTACAAGATTGCCGACATTTCTCAGGACAAAAAGGTCGCCTGGGTTTGTTTGGAGTATCAAATCGGGAATAACTCTAGAGTCGGAGCAACCGATAAAAAGTGCTTTTGGAGATTGCCCACTCTTTACAAGTTGAAGTAATGACTCTTTATTCTTTTTAAAGTAGCTTCTGAAAAGCTCATTTCCTTTTGCATACTCTTCTAAGTTCATATTATTATCCTATGAACAACAGGTAATCTTGAGTGATTTCATAATATCTTCAAAGATCTCACCGGCTTCACGATCACAATTGTCATGAAACTCAATAACCAATACTTCTTTGCCATTTGCAACTTTTGTAGTGTAGATTTCTTCAGGTTTACACTCATATTTTGCTATGATAGAATCAACGTGAGCGTTTACACACTCTTTCTCTTCTGTTGTCTCGTAAGCAATAGATAGTCTTGCAAATCTCTCTTCACTTCTAAATTCAGTATCAATCATTTTTACCCTTCAAAATTTTTATTTGCGTATTATACAATTAATATAGAAAAATTTTACTTACTATTGATGAAATTAATACCATTCTAAGAGTTTTGTTACTTCATCAACGATATATGCCTTTATTGAGGTTTTCTCAAGAGGTTTTTTTGCAACAAGTGCTTTTGTGATGTTTTGCATTTTTGCCTCTTTGAGTCTCGCATCAA
>CAZGSK010000125.1:0-2039 GCA_964528435.1 uncultured Sulfurimonas sp.
CTCTTTGATGTCAATTTCGGTCTGTTTTTTCTTTGTTTTTACCAGTAAGTGTGCCTGTTTTTTATGATAAAGCACTTTTTTTGTTTTTGGATCTGTAAAAATAGCATTTTTGAGATAGATATCTCCCTTTTTTCTCTTTTCATCATATATAACCTGCATATCTGCTTTGAAGTAGTTGTCAATTTCTATTTTGGCGCGTCGGAGTTGAATCTTTTGCTTGTCAATCTTAAGCAAAAGATGTTGCACGCTCCCTGGCACGCCATTCATATTGAGGAAAATATTCTTAGAAGAGCTTATGCGAATATTTTTATCTATATGCAGATTTAAATCTGTTGCAGGGTGTATCAGCCCAATACCCATATAATTTAGCTTTAACAGATTGAGCGCAAAATCAGCCTTATGGTGTTTTATGTCTATTGCACCTTTTAAAACACCCTTGGCAATATTTTCAATACTAAAACGAGTTGTTGGAATATTGACATACAAACTCTCAAAATCAGGAGAGAGCGTTACGGGATCAAGCACAAATACAACATCTTTAAGATGCCATTTTGATTTGTCTATTATGAGTTTGTCTGCCTTTGGAGAGATTTTATAGACAACTTTGAGAGGCTTTTTTTGGGTTTTGAGATATTCATCTGCAGAGAGTTGTATTTTTGTAAAATAAAAAGTGATCTCTCCTGTAGCGCTTTTTGTGTTGTAGTGCGCAGTAGCATCTGCAACGGCATCCACACCATTTTGATAGTATGCCTTCATACGTACGATGGCAATATCGGAATTGTTCAGTTTTACAAGCAGGTCTTTTGCATCAAAATTGATACCCAAATAGTCAAAATTGGCTTTGGGGGTAAAAAAAGTCCCTTGCCTGTCAATATCATGTGTTTTAAGATTGATCGCAAGTGTCAAATCTGTTTTTATTTCACCCGCATGCTGCACAAACGGCAGTCTGATCTTATATGCATCCAAAATATGCATAATGTCGTTATCTAAACGCGCATGAAACAAAAGATGCAGCGTAAGCATACTCTGTGGTTTTGTGAAATCAATTTTTACCCAACTCTTTTGAAGAGGCACTTTGTAGGTATAGGCCTCTTTTGGATAGATAGACAAAACACCTTTTGAGAACTCAAGTTCACTCTTTTGTGTATGAATTGCATCAAGTTTTGGATTATATGTATAGTTGAGTTTATTGAGTGTTGCTGAGATATAAAGATTTTTATAGGCTGATTTGAGTGCATCATACTCCACAAATCCCCGTATTTCATGAATTTGAAGGCTTGATGCATCTATGGCATCCATCGCCCAAAATTTGAGTGTGTCACGCAAAGGGAAAAGGGCTATCAAGGCACGAATGTCTTCTATCTCTTTTTTGGAATCAACCCTGTATGTAAAACGCTCTTGATCGGCAGTCCCATATAATGTTACGGCTGCATCATTGTTTATGCGTATCTCTGTTTTTGTAAAAATCTTTTTGCTTTGCGTGTCAATAGTTACTATGCCCTTGGCTCTTATTTGATTTTTCAAGCCTGTAAACTCATCAATGTCAAGTACAATGTTATCGCCATCCAATCCAAAGTGTGAGCGAACATAAAAATCTGCTGCTTTTAAAGTAAAAACACCTTTTTCCCGAGCGTTGTACTCCAAAGTACCTCTCATGGTACCGTATTTTATTTTTTTGACGCCAAGCGATTCGATATAAGAAAGATAGCGTGTATTTATATCGACATATTTCGCAACAAACTTGAGAAATGTATGTTTCATTTCTTTGAATGTTTTTGAATGTTGTGATTGTTTTGTTTTTTTGATGTAGAGTTCTTCAACGGCGATATTTAATTTTTCATCCCATTGAATATGCATCTTTTTCATGGTCATATGCCCAAAAGATGCCTCTTGAATATCTACACCATGCTGAAGAACAATAAAAGAAACACCAAGTACTGCTACAATGAAAGATAAAAAACCAACTATCACAAAAAGTGTTTTTGAAACAAAATTGGTAACGATTGTACCTTTCATACTTTCTCTACTGTTTTTTCAAT
>CAZGSK010000126.1:0-2023 GCA_964528435.1 uncultured Sulfurimonas sp.
AAGGTCTTGGTGACGTAACAAAGATGTTGCAAGGGTTTGAAGAAAATGCCCAAAAACTCAAAGATGAACTTGCCTCTAAAACTTTTTCAGTCAAAAGTGGCGGTGGGATGATAGAACTCACGCTAAATGGTAATGGTGAGGTTATTGACTTAAATATTGATGATGAACTTTTAAGTGACAAAGAGTCATTGCAAATTCTTCTCATTGGTGCCATTAACGATGCGAACAAGATGGTGCAACAAAACCAACAGCAGAGTGCCCTTGGTATGCTAGGTGGCATGGGTTCGCTTGGTGGAGCAAAGTAGGTGTTTTTTCGCCTCTTTGTTCTGGCATCTCTTCTTTTTATAAATCTATATGCCTGTAAGGGTGGCTATGCTGCTTGTGTAGCCAAAGTAAAAGATTCTCACGCAGTTATAAATTCTACACTTTCAATTCCAATTTCTCACAATAGGCGTCTTGTCTATTCTTTGCATAAACCAAATGCAAAAATTTTAAAATATGATCCTTTTCTTTCGCTCTATCTCATAAAAGATCCGAAACCTTTTGCTTATCCGTTTACTATTAATATGCGATTACAGTTAGGTACGGCAATGGTAAATAACAGGAGTTCATGTGAGGGTAAATTTATTCAAAACCAGATAGGATTAAACTCCTTGGCGCGATATAGTGAACCATTACTCACTCCATCACTGCTTACAAGTTCTTGTTGTTCACTTGAGGGTATAGTTACACCTCGTGGTATTATTCAAAAAGAGTATCTTAAACATTTTGTTACTGCTAAAAAAAGCGAATATGGGGACATTGGAATTCGTGTGAAAAATGAGAAGGGTTTCGTTGTTGTGAGCGAATATGATCCATTTTTTAAGAAGAATCCTTTTAAAAAGGGTGACTGCATTGTAACTTTTGATGCTAAGAGGGTAGAAGCGGCTTCAACGTTGATGCGTCACATTCTTTTTAGCAAAACAGGTGCAAAATACAGGGTTAAAGTCAAAAGAGGTAAAGAGTATTTGAACTTCTTTGTTGTAACGCAAAAACGTTACGGTGGCGGTGTGATTAGCGATACATTTCTAGAGTCACAAGGTCTTTATTTTGACAGATTACTTCACGTAGTACAAATTGAGAAAAAGTTTGTAAAATATGGTATCAAAAAGGGTGACAAGCTCATTCAAATCAATGGTGTGAAGATAAAAAACCAAAAAGAGCTGCGTGAGTATCTTCAAAATGCCAAAGATTACGCTTCTTTACTTTTTGAGCGTAACGGCTTCCAATTTTTTGTAAATATTAAGTAGAAAAGAAGTACAATTTCAGATGCAAAATTTTGAGCAATTTTTATTAGATAATTTACCAGAATCAAAGAGTATTCATCCGACCTATGAGAGTGCCCTGCATAATATGCTCAAAGCCGGTGGAAAACGTTTTCGTCCGGCACTTCTTTTAGGTGTGGTTAAAGCGTATAACCCATTGATGCTTGAGTCCGCCTATCACGCAGCCTATGCTATTGAACTGCTTCATACCTATTCACTTATTCATGATGACCTGCCGGCAATGGACAACTCACCGCTTCGCCGTGGGCATCCGACACTTCATATTACCTATGATGAAGTTACAGCAATACTTGTTGGTGATGCACTCAATACCTACTCTTTTGAAGTGCTTAGCAATGCTCCTTTTAGTGATGAAGCAAAAGTGAAACTTATTGGTGAACTTGCACAAAATGGTGGCTTAAATGGTATGGTTTTGGGACAGGCAATTGATTGTTATTTTGAAAACAAACCTTTGGCTCTTGATGATATAAAAATACTCCATACAAATAAAACAGCAAAACTCATAGCCGCATCACTTAAGATGGGTGCATTTATCGTAGGACGTGAGAGTCAAGCAGATGCACTGTATGATTTTGGCATAAAACTTGGACTGCTGTTTCAAATTCAGGATGATATACTTGATGTAACACAAAGTTCTGATGAAGCAGGGAAATTAACAAACAATGATGAGGAAAAAAACTCATTTGTAACAATTTTAG
>CAZGSK010000127.1:0-1903 GCA_964528435.1 uncultured Sulfurimonas sp.
ATTGAAAAAAAAGTTTTATGGAAGCAAGTTTTTAGCAAATATAAGTTAGAATTTTACAGAAATCAAAATTTTTACACACATAGTAACAATGAAAAGATTTTTCTGTGTGATGCAAAACTAAGTGCTGATGGCAGTTTGGAGATAAATGGTGAGAGGATATACAGTTTAAGATGAGTGAAGTAATAGTAATAGCAAATCAAAAAGGCGGAGTAGGTAAGACTACTACTGCTGTAAACTTAGCGGCTTCTCTCGCTGTTGCTGAAAAAAAAGTACTGCTCATAGATTCAGATCCTCAGGCAAATGCTACTACATCCTTAGGATTTCATAGAAATGATTATGAGTTTAATATTTATCATGTGCTTATCGGTACAAAAAAACTCAAAGATATCATTTTAAAATCAGATCTACCGACACTGCATCTTGCTCCTTCAAATATTGGTCTAGTTGGAATTGAAAAAGAGTATTATGATGCAGATAAAGCAAAAGGGCGGGAATTGGTTTTGAAAAAGGCTATCGCCAATGTTAAAAAAGATTATGATTATATTATTATTGATTCTCCACCGGCACTGGGACCGATGACAATCAATGCGCTCTCAGCTTCAAACTCTGTTATTATTCCTATCCAGTGTGAATTTTTTGCACTTGAGGGTTTGGCACAACTTTTAAATACCGTGAAATTAGTAAGAAAATCAATTAATCCAAAGTTGACTATTAAAGGTTTTATTCCTACTATGTTCTCTGCTCAAAACAATCTTTCAAAGCAGGTTTTTGCAGATTTACGCCAACATTTTAAAGGCAAACTCTTTAAAGATGAACAAGAGCGTTATATAGTAGTACCAAGAAATGTAAAACTAGCAGAATCTCCATCTTTTGGAAAACCGGCAATTTTATATGATGTAAAATCAGCAGGTTCTATTGCATATCAAAATTTAGCACAGGCGATTATAAAATAATGAAGACACAAAAACTTGGACGTGGTTTAGATGCACTTTTAGGCGAAATGGATGAGGCATATGAGAATGAAGGTTCACAACGTGATTCGATTTTAGAGATTCCTTTAAAAGATATTCGTCCCAATCCTTTCCAACCAAGAAAATCTTTTGATGATACTGCTTTGGCAGAGCTTGCTGAGTCGATTAAAAATGATGGTTTATTGCAACCTGTTGTTGTAACTGAAGATATTGATGGTTATGTTCTAATAGCAGGTGAGAGAAGATTTCGCGCTTCCAAGCTTGCAAAACTCAAAGAGATTCGCGCAATTGTTCTTAACTCTGATGAACAAAAGATGCGACAGTTTGCTCTTATTGAAAACATTCAAAGAGAAGAACTAAACTCTGTTGAGTTAGCTGAAGCATACCATGAATTAATTAAGCTCCATGAGATAACACACGAAGAGTTGGCAACTATGATTCATAAGAGTCGTGCTCATATTACAAATACATTAAGACTTTTGCAGCTTTCAGCAAAAACACAAAAAGCACTTATGGATAAAAAAATATCTGCAGGTCATGCAAAAGTTTTAGTCGGACTTGATGAAAAAGAGCAACAGCTTATGGTAAACTCCATTGTAGGTCAGAAGTTAAGTGTTCGTGATGTTGAGTCTATGATTAAGAGTATGAAAAAAGAGGAGTCAAAAGTGATAGCATCGGTTGATGATGATACTATTTTAGATTTCTCAAAACTCAAAACAAAATTAAATGATTTAGGATTTTATGTGAAAAATTCTAAAAATAGACTTACTTTAGAATTTGATTCTCAAGAAGAAGTAGAGGAGTTTTTGTCACATTTAAAAGAGAAGTGACGAAAAATTTCGATTTTTTCTTTTCATTTAACTATCCTTTCAATTTAATCATAGTATAATCTCGCAACTTTTAGGAGGTGCTATGTTAGATATAAATCCAAT
>CAZGSK010000128.1:0-1840 GCA_964528435.1 uncultured Sulfurimonas sp.
AATTATAGACACGGAATAATACAGAAAATCTATTTAAAGTAAGCTTATTTTAAGAGGGGATTAAAGAAATGAATTTGATTTGTGAAGAAGTGTTTGCGTGAGGAGCAGAGGATTAATCCTCTTGCTCTTCAAAGATAACATCTTTATCTTTATAGATACCAGTACCAACTGGAATAGTTCTACCAATAATAACATTCTCTTTTAAGTTCTCTAAGTTATCAACTTTAGCTGAAACTGCAGCTTCAGTAAGAACTTTTGTTGTATCTTGGAATGATGCAGCAGAGATAATACTGTCTGCACTTACTGCAGCACGCGTAATACCAACCAAGAATGGTTCAGCAATCGCAGGACGACCACCAAGACGCATAATTTTCTCATTCTCTTGAGCAAATTTCACTTTAGAGACTAAATCACCTTCAATGAATTTTGTATCACCAGATTTTACAATTTTAACTTGACGCAACATCTGCGTAAAGATAACTTCAATATGTTTATCTGAGATATTAACCCCTTGAGAACGATAAACTTGTTGTACTTCTGATACAAGATAGTTATAAAGTGCTTTCACACCCATAATTCTTAGTAACTCATGTGAAGATACAATACCCGTAGTAAGTCGCTCACCTGCGTGAACAAAATCACCAGGATTAACAACCGGCTCATGAGACTTATCTACAAAATACTCTTTTACGATGCCATTATCTGCATTGCTAACAATAATACGAACTTTTCCACGCAACGGTTTACCAAAACTTACAACACCGTCAATCTCAGAAATAAGTGCTGTTGCTTTTGGACGACGACCTTCAAAAAGCTCAGATACACGTGGAAGACCACCGGTAATATCTGATGATTTTTGTAATGCTTTTGGTGTTTTTGCCAAAATATCGGCAATTTTCACCTCTGCGCCATCTGTTACAAAGATAGATGACTTAGGTTCAATCGCATAACGTAACAGCTCACCATCTTCAGTAGCAAGCACGATTGTCGGCTTGTACTCAGAAGAGATGTAATCATTAATCATTAGACGTGTTTTACCTGTAAGTTCATCAAGTTGCTCACTTGCAGTTGTTCCAACAATGATATCTTCAAATTTAACAACACCGTTTGCTTCAGAGATAATCGGATTAGAGTATGGATCCCACTCAGCAATTACCACTGACTCATCAGAAGATGGTTTAGCAATAAGTGTTTGCCCATCAACAACTTCATTATCATCCATAACAATCACAGATCCACGTGCGATATAGTGACGCACTGCTTCACGGTTATTAGAGTCAATAATAGCTGCAAAAAGACCTTTTTCAACAACTTCATATCCAGATTTAAGTCCTTCAAATCTCTCTAAATAATCACCTTTTAAAAGGAAATACTTCACAGTACCTTCTTCTTTTGCATAGAGTTTTTGCGTTACCGGAGCACCATTGTCAACAAGGAGTTCTGAAGCATATGGAATACGAGAAGGAACATTCCAACCATCTTTAATAGTCTCAACAATAGAGTCTAATGATTCTACTTTGCTACCACTTGCGTGAGGGAAGTAGTATTTACCTTCAATTTGTCCAGATACACCTGCAAGTTCATTTGGTTTTGCAATCTCATTTTTACGAAGTGAATATCGAACAGTTTCAGAATCTGATTTTACGCTAATAATAACTTCATCATGAATAGTTTGTACTTCCACAACACCTGCAAATGGTGCTTTGATTTTAGGCTCAACCAAAAGAACACCTGCATTACGGCGATTTGCCACAATGTTTTTACCCTCTTTATTTTTATATGTTTTAAGGTTATAGTAACGGATAAAACCTTCTTTTTCAGCTACTACTTGACGCTCTTG
>CAZGSK010000129.1:0-1804 GCA_964528435.1 uncultured Sulfurimonas sp.
TCATTTTACTCTCCCGTTTTTTTATTTTGAATAAAATCTCTTATTGAGAATCTTAAAGCATCATCTTCACACACTTCAATACATCGCGCACAATTAGTACACTCGCCTGAAAGTACAGGAATTGACTCTTTACCTATCATATAAAGCACTTGTTTTTCAGGACAAACCACTTTACACTTCATACAAAGAGTACAATTCTCTTCTATATGATGTACTCTAATAAAACTAAACTTTCCTAAAAGTGAATAGAACCCTCCAAGAGGACAAATATGACCACACCATCCATTCTTGAGAACAAATAGATCAAACAAAAAGATTATAAGAACGGCTGCCCATCCAAATCCTATACCAAATACAATACCACGATGTAGCATTGAAATCGGAGAAATAAATTCAAATGCGGCAAGTCCCATCAATGCAGAGACAATCAAACTTAATCCTAAAACCCAATATCTTGCATTTCTACTAATTGGTTGTTTTTGAAGTTGTGCTCTGTCAATATCAAACACTCTTCGTAACCAATTTGCACTGTCTGTTACCATATTAATAGGACAAACCCAAGAACAAAATGCACGTCCTCCAACAAGGAAATAAAAAAGCGTTACAACTGCAGCACCAAGGAGCAAATCTGTCGCAATAACAGCACCCGCAGCCAACATCTGCATAACAGCAAACGGGTCACTCATCGGAATGATCCCAAAGATTTTAGATGTTGAGAGATTTCCTTCTAATATTTTCCATCCCCAGGCATTTGCACCAAAGAAAAGAACCAAAATCCCAATCTGTGTAAAACGTCTAAGGATTAAATATCTATAATTATTCCATATCTTATTCATCTAATAAACCTTCAAATCCTGCATTAAGCTTATCAACAGCTTTCTTCTTACTCATTCTTGTTGTTGTATGGATCGCATGAGCATCTTTAAGTCTCGCTTCATCCTTTTTGTCCCAACCTTTTATGTAATGACTTCCGGCTTTTCCCATTGCTACTTCACGTGGCAGAATGAAAATTGCAGGTTTTTCAGTTACACAGGCTTGTTCACACATTCCACACCCTGTACACGCATCAGCATGCACTATAGGTTTCATAAACGCATGTTTACCGGTTCTCTCATTTTTAGAATACTCAATAGTTATTGCCTGACCTAAAATAGGACAAGCTCTATAACAAGCATCACATTGAATTCCCCAAAAAGCAATACAGCTGCTCTCATCAACAACTGCAAGCCCCATATCTGCTACATTAATATCAAGATGGCCATCTACTGTAACACTCGCTTCATCAAGTGCACCACTAGGACACACTGGAACACACGGAATATCTTCACACATATAGCAAGGAATTTCCCTCGGTGTAAAAAACGGCGTACCTATTGGCTTGTTATCACCTGGCGTTGCAAGTTTCAGAGTATCGTATGGACACGCTTCAACACATAGACCACACTTAATACATGTCTTTAAAAAGTCATTCTCTTTTATGGCTGCAGGAGGACGCAAAACAAGTGGAGAAGCTTTCGCTTCATCAAGGTATGCACTCCACACCATTCCACCTATTGCTGCATAACCAACACTACGAGCCATTCCAAAGATAAACTTTCTTCTATCGCTAAGAGGCTTTTTTGCTTTTGAATGGTTACTCACAATGATACTTCCTTTTTTTAAAATTATGCTTTATAAATTTTTACAGCACATTTTTTATAGTCTGTCTGTTTAGACATTGGACATGTTCCGTCAAGCGTAACTTTATTAATAAATACACGCTCATCAAACCAAGGTACAAATACTAATGGTTTTGGAGGTCTGT
>CAZGSK010000130.1:0-1650 GCA_964528435.1 uncultured Sulfurimonas sp.
TGTTTTAATAGCTAAGAAGCAGTCCTGAATTATTTGATGGAATTATACTTAAAATGTTCTTAAAATATGTTTATAGGAATGCTTCTCACAGTTGAATCTTCTCTGCATAAGCAACAATATGTGCATCTAAATCCAGTTTCTCTTTAAGCACTTTTTTGAAAGTTTTTTGTGCCCCTTTCTCTCCATGAACTAAAAAGACTTTTTTGAGATTTTTTATATGAGAAATCCATTTAATAATGCCTTCTTGATCTGCGTGAGCAGAAAAACCGTTAATGGTATGGATAGAGGCCTTGACAATAATATCTTCACCAAAAACATTGATCCACTTTGCACCCTCAACAATCTCACGTCCAAGTGTTCCCTCAGCCTGAAAACCTACAAAAACAACAGCGTTTCGTTTATCCCAGATACGATGTTTAAAGTGGTGTGTTATACGTCCACCGTTACACATGCCACTTCCAGCAATGATGATAGCCTTGCTTTTTATATCATTGATGCCCTTAGAAGCTTGCGGTGTCTCTGTATAAATTAAGGAGTCAAAGTTAAAAACTGTACCATCTTCTTGAACATTTTTTTGACACTGTTGCGTGAGTTCCTGTGCATAATTTCTATATACTTCTGTAGCCCGTGTTGCCATCGGAGAGTCTAAAAAGACTTTACATTTAGGTAGTTCTCCACTCTCATACATCTCACGCAACAGACAAAGCAGTTCCTGTGTTCTCTCTACTGCAAACGAGGGAATAAGCACATTTCCATGCGCATCTAAAGTTTTTATAATAACATCTTTAAACTCTTTGATAGTAAGCCCAATAGGCTGATGTTCTCTATCACCATAGGTTGTCTCAACATAGAGTGCTTCTGCTTTTGAACATTTATCCAAATCTGGAAGAACGAGTTCATTATTATTTCCAATATCACCGGAAAATACGATTGTGTGAGAATCTCCATCTTCCATATAAGAGAGTTCTATAAAAGCTGAACCCAAAATATGTCCGGCATTTCTATAGATAAAACTGATACCTTCACACAATTCATAATAGGTATCATACTCAGGATTAACCCACTCTATCATTTTAAAGGTTTTATCAACATCAAGAGGCTCGTAAAGTGGTTTAGAGAGTTTTGTTTCCCTTCCTTTGCGAAGTGCTTTTTTGTACCTTGTCTGAAAATCTTCACTCATTATCTTAGCACTGTCAAGTAAAATAATCTCTGCCAAATCCATCGTAGCCGATGTTGCATAGATTTTGCCTTTAAAACCCTCTTTAACAAGCTTTGGAATACGTCCGACATGATCAAGGTGTGCATGGGTAACAAGAAGATAATCTATCTCTTTGGCATCAAAACCAAAAGGCTTCTCGTTCATCTGCTCCTCTTGCCCTTGAAACATCCCACAATCTATCATTACCTTCACACCACCTACTTCCAAAAGGTGACATGAACCTGTAACTTCCTGTGTAGCACCATATGAATGTACAATTGCCATAATATAAATCCTTTTTTTTCTTGGAACTATTATACTGCGCATTGAATAAACAGACCATTGTTTCATATCAAAAGAAGCGTATTTTTGCATTTATTGTATAATAAGACAATTTATTTAAAGGCTACATCATTTTATCAAGAAAAGAGACTCTAAGCGAGCAGTTTAAA
>CAZGSK010000131.1:0-1623 GCA_964528435.1 uncultured Sulfurimonas sp.
TTATAACCCATGGCAATTGCACCAACAACACCCGGGAATTGGTAAAGATTGTGTTTTTTAAGTGTTTTTGGCGATAAAGGTTTGTCAGTACCCGCAAAATCAACTTGTCTTGCTTGGGCATCTTTGATGCCTTTTGAAGAGCCTTTTTTGATATAGTCGATTTTAATACCTGTCTCTTTGTTGTAGGCTTTGATCCATTTTTGATAAACACTGTATGGAAAAGAAGCACCACTTCCCTTAATTACATCATTGGCACTAAGAGCAGCTACTAATACAGAAGAAGCAAGAGCAATTTTGATCACTTTTGTCATTGTTTTACCTTTTAATTTTAAGATGTGAAAGTATAAAACCTTTTGGTTACAACAAGATTACAAGAGCAATCTGTAACCTTGTTGTAACCTAGATATTTTATACTTCTGCTAAACAAAACAAAGAGGACATAGAAGATGAAAAAAATTGCTCTATCAGCTTTAGCTGCTTTAACTTTAGGTTCAGTTAGTGCAAATGCTACAACTTTTTATCAAGATGCAAATGGTCAGGTGTTTACTAAACCGGCTGAAGGTCGTATGGAGATAAAAACACCAACTTCTGTTTTTGCTCACGCAGATAAGTTGAAATTTTCAGGTGTAGCATATTTAGGATATACATACGATGACTACAAAAGTGGCTTGACTTCAGATAATGCGACTCCATACAAAAAAGATACTTCTGATTTTGAAGTTCGTCGTGCATATTTCCAATTAAAAGCATATTTACTTGATGATCCTAAATCATATTTTCGTGTAACTTATGATGTACATAATGATGGTGGAAGTATGGATGTTCGTGCTAAATATATTTACCTTTATCTCAATAATATTTTTGCAAATACAGGTGTTGAGATTGGTCTTGCGCATCGTCCGTGGCACGATTATGAGGAACACAATGCTTGGTTGTATAGAAGTATCTCTAAAATTCTTATAGAGGACAAAAAATCTGGACCAGATTTATCAAACTCTGCTGATTTTGGCGTAATGTTTAAAACAAGAACACAGTATTTTGACGCTGATTATGGAATTTTTAGAGGAGAAGGGTATCATAGTGCTGGAAACAATGGAACAGGAATGAGTTTTGAGTGGAGAACAACTGCACATATTTTAGGAACATCTTCTCATCACCATCCAGAGAAAAACACTTATTGGGATGCATCTTTTTATGGGCAGTATAATCAAGATCATAAAACTGTAACAGTTGGAACAAAAACAGAAAATCAAGATCTAATCTTTGGTGCTTTACACACAGTTTACAATCAACCAAACTTTCTAGTAGCGGCTCAATATGTCTATTCTGATGATACTTCTGATATAGCGCATAATGTTTCTGCTCAATCTGGATCAGGTTACTCTATAAATGGTGAGTATAGAATGGGAAGCGACAAAGAGTATAAATCATTTGCTCGTTATGACTCTTGGACTCCAAAAGAAGAAGATTCTTCTGATGAAAAAACAAATAGAAGTTATATTGTAGGTGCTGCTTGGAAACAAAACAGTAATGTTGAATGGGTGGCAAACGTTATTGTGACAGACAATGAAGATGGTTCAGCTAAAGAAAAAGAGAATGGTACACAGTATATGGTTACAGCTG
>CAZGSK010000132.1:0-1583 GCA_964528435.1 uncultured Sulfurimonas sp.
CTCTAATGATACGATTTGATTTTGCTCAATTGCCATATTTTTACCTTAATTTTTGTTTCGAGGATTCTAGCATAATTTCCTATTTCTTTAGCTGAAAATCATACTCGCCTGTTTACTTTAAGCGACTTTTTGCCTCTTTGGCTTCTTTAGAATTTGGATACTTCGCAATAATTGCTTTATAAAAAGATTTTGCATGTACCTTATCACCTGTTCGATCCATGGCAATAGCCGTATGCAGCATCAGTGTCGGCATATACTTCGCTTTAGCATAAAGTTGTGATGACTTTTTAAAATAAGAGATTGCTTTTGCATAATTTTTACGCTTATAGTTCATCTCACCTATCATATAATGTGCATATGCAGGTTTATATTTTCTTTTTATCAACTCTTCATAGTTTGCTATAGCTTTTGTGTAGTACTTTTTGTCATAATTCTTTTTTGCTAAATTATAAAGCGCTGCACTACTGATTTTAGTACTACTGTTTGCTTTGAACTTTTTACCAGACTTTAACTCTTTTGCTACTAACAGCTTAAAATCATTAACACTTTTTACCAAAGTATTGTATTCATCTTTTGTAACATAGTGAGCATTTATCTCATCTAAAAGCTTTGAAAGCTCTAATATAGTTCTCTTTAACTCTTCAATCTGTTGAGAATTTTTCTCTATTGATTCTCCAAGACGCGTCTGATACTCATTTGTACTTGCAAAACCTGCATCTTCTTCCTCTTTGAGTTTTTGAAGCGTAATCTTATTGTTATGTGTTTTTCTACTTATACTCTCAACAATGCTCTGCAGACCATCTATTCTCTCACGCAAAGAATCTAATTGACTCGCCTGTGAATTGCTCTTTTGCGCAACTTTTTTCAGCTTATCTTTTGTTTCTAAAATAACTTTTTCATTAGAAGTAAGCCCATAAGGCTCAGGACTTGAGAGATCTCCTGCACCAAACGCTGAAGGTTCGGCTGCATAAAGACAGATTGGTGCAGCAGCAATAATAAGAGCACTTATTATTGTACTACATTTCATAATTATTACTTAAATTATGGAAGAAGTTTGAAGTTTACACGACGATTTTTAGCCCAACACTCTTTTGTATGTTCTGTACATACAGGATTAGACTCGCCATAACTTACCATAGAGATATGAGAAGCATCAATTCCATCAGCAACTAAAGCTTTTTTTACTGCATCAGCACGTTTTAAACCAAGTGCGAAGTTATACTCATCGCTTCCCCACTCATCACAGTTACCCTCAAGTTTTACATTTAAAGACTTTGCAGCATCTGTTTTTCCAAGTTCTGCTGCAGCATCAATGCGTTCTTGCATCTCTGGAGTAATGTCATACTTGTCAAAAGCGAAATAAACTGTTGGAAGTTTACTTTCTATCTCAGCCATAGTCATCTCGGCCGCATTTCCTGTAGTAGAATTTACAACACTGTTTTCTGTTGATACACTTTCAGTTGCTGGTGCTTCAACTTCTTGAGCAGCAGGAGCAGAAACGTCTTCTGTCTTATTGTCAACTGCAGGTTCTTTTGAAGAACATCCACTAAAAACTAAAAGTGCTGTAACAACACTAGAAAGTA
>CAZGSK010000133.1:0-1565 GCA_964528435.1 uncultured Sulfurimonas sp.
GAAGAGTAAGATTTTAGTATTTTTACAGTTTTTGTTGATCTTTTGTATGCTTCTTTCTTTTGGTAAGCCGACTCAATATCTTGGGAGTGCTGCTTATCTATTTTAGCCTCTATGAGTGCATACTTTATTTTCTTTTGCTTGTTGTTATGCTGACAAAACTTTTTTATGAGGAGTCTCTTTGGCAGTGTCACTCACAAGAGTATCTTTTATATAAAAAGCGGACAAAAAGGTTTATTCCTTTTCTTTTCTAATAATTTGCTATAATAATTTTTATAATATTTATGAGTAGTTTTAGGGGCATTTTAAACAAGAAGAGCCAATGCAAGCTAGCTTGTATGACTTGAATCTAGAAAGGTTAGAGTATATGGATATCGTTCTTCTAATAAAATCGATAGTTGGTTTGGTCGTTATTTTGGGGATTTTAGTAACTCTTTTTCTTTATGTTTCAGGCAATAAGAAAAAAGAGCCAAAGCCGCAAAAAAAGAACACAAAACCAATCAAGCCCAGAGTAAAACATGAGTTAAAAGATCTGTTGGCAGTTATTCGCAATAAAAAATCAACAACTGAGGAGCTTGCAGAGGCTCTGGAGCTTGTTATAAAATATCATGGAAAGATTCATCCAAAACTTGGTCTTCGGTGCCATCCTGATTTTGATATATATTCAGAGATACTCCTGCGAATTTGTCGTCATCCAAATACAGATAAAGATATCATCATAAAATTTGACAAAGCCTTGGAAAAATTAAACCCGGAGTATGTCAGAGAGATAAATGACTCTCTAACCAAGGGGCTTAACTCAAGAGGGTTTTAGCGATCTTCGTGTGAAGCTTCTTTTACCGCTTGAAGCAGTTCTTCAAAGCCGACTTCACTTGAGTGTTCAACTGCTTTCATTGTATCAACGGCGTCTTCATGCTTGCCATTTGCTTCTAAACTCATCGCCTTTTTCAACCCTTGATGCACTATTGCATGGTGTTTAGTGACGCTTGAAAGATGAGCATTGCCTTTGAGGAGTGTTTGACTTGCCTCTGCGAACCACTTAGCAAAACGACAGCTGTTTTCATCAGTAATAGTAGCTACTTCTTTTTTTAGAAGTGCATTGTATCCTATAAGCTTGAGAGAGATATGGTCAATTTTTCCATTGTTTACATGGAGCTCATTTGTTAGGTTCTCTGTTTTGTCTTTAATGCTTGCAGAGTTGCTTACAACCATTCCGATGTTTTCTGAGAACTCACTAAGAACACTCATTACTTTGGAAGTCTCATCCATAAATGTTGTACTGATCTCCATCATAGAGTTTGAGTTTTGTTTGAGTCCGTTGATGTTAATTTCAACTTCTTGTGTTGCTTTTTGTGTACGTTCTGCGAGTTTTCTTACTTCATCGGCAACTACGGCAAAACCACGTCCATGTTCTCCTGCACGTGCAGCTTCGATGGCAGCATTGAGTGCGAGTAGATTCGTTTGGTCGGAGATATCTTTGATAAGGTTGATAATGTCTGCAATGGACATGACACTGTCGTTGAGTGAGCTTGCATCATCTGCAAGGGAATTTGAGTGCTGCTGAATTG
>CAZGSK010000134.1:0-1537 GCA_964528435.1 uncultured Sulfurimonas sp.
ACAGATGTGAAGATGACAGTTTTGATGAAGATGCACTCTATCACGCAGAAGATCTCGATGAGATAACCATAGGGCAAAAGCAGGCAAACCTCTCATCTCGAATTAAAATGGATCTTGAACTTTTACCAGATAATACTGTGACTTATCCACTAGGAAAAGGGCATTATGTTGATGAGTGGGATTATCAAAAAAATGATTATCTTATCAATTATGCAAGAATTTTGCCGCAGGTGACACTCAATGTTGTTCCTATAGAATTGCCACAACGTCTAAGAAAAACAGTCAAAAAGATTCAGGGCGAGCTGGATATGCTTAAACTCGATCGCATTAAAAATGACAGATTACCGTATGGTGATGAGCTCAATATGGATAGCTGGATAGAGTATCTCTCCCATCAAAACAAATCGATGCACCATCAAAATTTCTATGTTACCTATGAGAAAAAGACGCGTGATATGGCGACACTGCTGCTTGCTGATATTTCACTCTCAACTGAGGGTGGAATTACACAGGAGATGCGTATTATCGATGTTATCAAAGACTCTTTAATGGTCTTTAGTGAGGCTCTTGAGAAGCTAGAAGATAAGTTTGCCATCTATACCTTTTCATCATTGCAAAACAAAAAGGTCTATTTTAATATCATCAAAAACTTTAAAGATAAATATGACACGCTGATTCGCGGTCGCATTGATAGCATAAAACCACAATACTACACTCGCATGGGAGCAGCTATTCGTGAGGCTACAAAGATCTTGGACAAACAGCAAAGTACAAATAAACTCCTACTTATCATCAGTGATGGTAAGCCAAATGATGAAGATAGATATGATGGGCGTTATGGAATAGAAGATACCAAAAAAGCACTTCAGGAGATCAAGAAAAAAGGGATAACACCTTTTTGTATCACAATTGATCTCGATGCTAAAGAGTACTTGAGTTATCTTTTTGGGCGCAATGGTTATGCGATTGTGCGTGATGGTGAAAAATTGCCAAAAGTGCTTACAGAAGTCTATATAAATTTAACAAAATAAAGGAACAATGATGTCACAAACTTATTATCTACCTCAATCAAACGAAGTTGAACTTTTTGAAGCAGCTGCACAGATGAATCTGCCTGTTTTAATTAAAGGTCCAACAGGGTGTGGAAAGACAAGGTTTATTGAATCTATGGGAGAAAAGCTTGGGCGTGATGTCTATACGGTAGTGTGTCATGATGATCTCAGTGCGGCTGATCTTGTCGGGCGGCATCTTATCAGTGAAGAGGGTACTTACTGGCAGGATGGCCCGCTTACAAAAGCGGTACGAAATGGTGGTATATGCTATATAGATGAGATTATTGAAGCTCGTAAAGATACAACGGTTGTGCTGCACTCTTTAGCAGATTACAGACGTGTTTTACCAATAGACAGAACAGGTGAAGTGATAGAAGCACATCCTGATTTTATGTTGGTAGTCTCTTACAATCCAGGATATCAAAATGTACTTAAAGGGATGAAACCAAGTACAAAACAGCGTTTTATCTCTTTGAGTTTTAATT